>JAENIZ010000056.1 GCA_016844485.1 Gammaproteobacteria bacterium
GGCAACCCAATCTCTTCGGCCTTCTCCGCATTACTGACAGCAGACACTATCAATGCCTCTCTCATAACGTCATCCGCATCCCGAGGTTCTTTCAGTTTTGCATTTTCGTCCATCATGCGGGTCAGCAATTCCTGGTCCAGACTTCCCCAGTTCACCCCAATGCGCACAGGCTTTTTATACTCAATCGCCTTCTCGATCATAGTAGCAAACTGACTGTCTTTTTTTCTGCCGAACCCGACATTGCCAGGATTGATACGGTATTTAGCAAGCGCCTCGGCACAATCCGGATATTTGGTAAGTAACGTATGTCCGTTGTAATGAAAATCTCCAATAATAGGTACACTGCAACCCTTTGCTTCGAGTTTTTCACGTATGGCGCTGACCTGTTTTGCGGCTTCCTCCGTATTGACTGTAATACGAACCAGCTCTGAACCCGCAGCCGCGAGTTGCTGGACCTGTTTTGCCGTAGCTTCGGCATCAGCAGTATCGGTGTTGGTCATGGATTGCACTACAATCGGCATCCCACCGCCGATCGTGATTGATCCGACCTTGACACCTACGCTGCGGCGCCGGTTGTATAAACTGTTTCCTGTGGGCATCTGTGTTTCCGTATTTGTGCGACGCACTGAGTCTAAACACAGTTAAACAACTGTCAAGCAACAACTGCGGATTATCACAAACACCAAACAAACACCTCTATCCACCTTTAGCGCCGACATGCGATACTTACTCCGGATGAATAAAAAAAATAGTTACACACTGGAAGAACTGCTCAGCTGTGCTCGAGGTGAGATGTTTGGTGAAGGGAATGCCCAGTTGCCCTCACACCCGATGCTCATGGCCGACCGGATTGTCTCTATCACCGAAGATGGTGGTAAATTCGGCAAGGGACAAATCATTGCAGAACTGGATATCAAGCCGGACCTCTGGTTTTTTGCCTGTCATTTCAACAACGATCCCGTTATGCCAGGGTGTCTCGGACTGGATGCCATGTGGCAATTGGTCGGTTTTTTCCTGGGCTGGATGGGCGCCCCGGGTAGTGGCCGTGCGCTCGGTGCCGGCGAGGTGAAATTCAGTGGGCAAGTAACGCCCGATAATCACATGGTTACCTACCATATTGATATGAAGCGGGTTATCCTGCGGAAACTGATCATGGGTGTGGCGGATGCCCGTATGGATGTTGACAGCAAGGAAATCTACTCAGCAAAGGATTTACGTGTGGGCCTATTCAAATCTACCGAGGGGTTTTAAGGGGAGCATTAACTATATGAAACGTGTCGTTGTCACTGGTGTCGGGATTGTTTCCAGCATTGGCAATAACAAAAACGAAGTTCTCAAATCACTCACGGCAGGTAAATCAGGAGTAGATTTCTCACCGGAATATGCAGAACTGGGTTTTCGATCGCATGTTTATGCGCCAATACGCCTGAACCCGGATGAGCTGATTGATCGCAAGTTCAGGCGCTTTATGGGCGACGGGGCAGCCTTCGCATATCTCGCCATGAAGGAAGCCATTGAAGATTCAGCTTTAAAGGAAAATGATATTTCCAATCCACGGACAGGATTGATTGCAGGCTCGGGTGGCTCTTCCACTGAAAATATGATGCGTTCTGTCGATATTATGCGCAGCAAGGGTGCCCGCAAGGTGGGTCCAACCATGGTTCCGCGCATCATGTCCAGCACAAATAGCGCCTGTCTGGCTGTTGCCTACCAGATCAAGGGTGTAAATTATTCCATCAGTTCTGCGTGTGCCACAAGTGCACATTGCATAGGCAATGCCTACGAGATCATTCAGGCGGGCAAGCAGGATATTATTTTTGCGGGTGGCGGTGATGAAGTGCACTGGACCTGTTCGCTGCTGTTCGATGCCATGGGCGCCCTCTCTGCCGCATATAATGATACCCCTCAGGTTGCCTCACGTCCCTATGACGCCAACCGCGATGGTTTTGTGATTTCAGGTGGCGGAGGAATTATTGTCCTGGAAGAACTGGAGCACGCGCTGGCAAGGAACGCGAAAATCTATGCGGAGATCACCGGATATGGTGCTACCTCTGATGGTTATGACATGGTCAAACCCTCAGGTGAAGGTGCCGTACGCTGCATGCAACAGGCCCTGGCGACAGTCAATATGCCAATTGATTACATCAATGCGCATGCAACCAGTACACCTGCAGGAGATATCGCTGAAATTAACGCCATACGTACAGTGTTTAAAGAGAAAATCCCCGTTATCAGTTCTACGAAATCACTGACCGGGCACGGTCTCGGTGCAGCTGGCGTGAATGAAGCCATTTATTCATTAATCATGCTGGAACATGATTTCATCAGCGCGTCAGCAAATATCACTGAACTTGATGAGGGCGCCAAAGATATGCCTATTGCGATGAAACGCATTGATCATGCACACTTGAATACGATTATGTCGAACAGTTTCGGATTTGGCGGCACTAATGCCACTCTGGTTTTCCAACGTCCTGATTAAATGCCTTGTTTAATTAGTTGAAACGCGGAAATCAAAATGGATATAACACAAATGATCTCCGTGCTCCTGAGCTGGACTGTGTATCTGTCCGGTTATCCTCTTCCTGAAACATTGCCTGTTCTTGAATATCAACCACACGGTTTTTTTGTTGAACATGCTTGTTTAGGTAATGAGAATTGTAGAGCAGTTGGCTGGTATGATGATAATGGGACAATATTTCTGGATGAGCGCGTAAAAGGTCAGGAAGATGCAATGACCCGCAGCCTTATTGTTCACGAACTTACCCATTATCTTCAGGATCTCAGCGGCAAATTTGACTCTGAAAGTTGCGAAGACCATTTAGTACGTGAACGCGAGGCCTATTCAATTCAGCGCCGGTATATCAATAGAATAGCCCAGCAATTTTCAGCCATATACGTGAACTTCCCTCCCTGCCCACATGGCTAGATTTAATAAATACTTATAAAAATCCCGGGATAGAACAATCACACGCGATATCAGATCCCCCCACAAACTGTGACCAAATTCACAGAATATCAGTGAACCGGCTTAAATCCTGTGCTGCCCATCACATCAGTTTATATCGCAATCCACTAGACTGTTCACACAAGACATCATCTCCTCCCTCGATGCTTGTAACTGGCTCGGAATCTGCTCTTCCTTCCTCCCCCCAACTTGAGCAGTTCCGGGCTTTTTTATTTAATCACATCAGGGTAGAACAACTGTTGATCGTTAACACGGAACTCCCGGATTATCCTTTGTCCTTCCTCTCCAGTAACGTAATCTGAGTATGCGCGTGCCAGATCAATTTTTATCCGTGGATTTTTTTCAGGATTGACAAGAATTACGTGGTAGGGGTTATACAGTTCCCTGTCGTTTTCAAACGCAATTTGAAGGTTGATTTTGTCTGCATAGGCAAGATAGGTACCCCGATCACTCAGGGTATAGGCCTGCATTTCATTTGCCATGATCAGTACAGGACCCATGCCCTGTCCAACTGATAAATACCACTCGCCCTTGGGTTCCAGTCCCGCCATATGCCAGAGTTTCAATTCTTTCTGATGGGTGCCGGAATTATCACCCCGTGAAATAAATGTTATTCGGGATTCATTTATATGTTTCATTGCCTCGCTTACGGATTCAGCATCATTTACCTTCGCAGGATCATCTGCAGGGCCCAAAAGAATAAAGTCATTATGCATGACCGGTTGTCGTTCAATGCCATACCCATTCTTGACAAATTCCTCTTCCGCCCCGGGGTCATGTACGAAGACCAGATCGACATCGCCATTCTCCGCATGCTTCAGGGCTTGTCCTGTGCCAACGGCAATCACGTGCACTTTGACCCCTGATTTCTGCTCGAAGGGCGGATTCAATACCGATAATAATCCCGAGTTCTCGGTACTGGTTGTAGTTGCCATCCTTAATATTTCTTCTGCAACTGCTGTATTGACCAAACACAGGTAACAGACGATGGAACATAATATTTTTCTCATACAATCATCCTCAGCACACGTGACAGATCAAACCTTTCAGATAACGTCCCTCAGGAAAATTAAGAGCTACCGGATGGTCAGATGACTGACCAAGAAATTGCACAATCCTGGACTCGCGCCCCGCATCAAGTGCAGCATCAGCAACAATCTTCTGAAATAACTCGGGTGAGAGATGACCCGAGCACGAAAATGTTACCAATATTCCGTTTTGCTTTAACAGTTTTATGGCAAGCAGATTAATGTCTTTATAACCCCGGCAGCCCCGCTGTAATTGTTGGGCTGAATTGACAAACTTTGGCGGATCGAGAATGACCATATCAAATTCCCGGCGGGTGTCACGATATTTTCGTAAGATATCGAAAACATCGCCCCGTACATTTTCAATTTTGCTTTTATCAAAACCATTCAATTCTGTATTTTTATCCGCCAGAGCCAGGGCCTCTGCTGATGATTCAATATTGGTCACCTTGACCGCGCCTCCCTGCAATGCGGCCAGTGCAAATCCACCGGTATAGGCAAAACAATTCAACACTTCAGCGCCATCTGCAAACTGCCGGACAACATATCTGTTTTCCCTTTGATCGAGATACATGCCGGTCTTGTGTCCCTGCCTGACATCAACCCAGAACTGCAGATCACCCTGCCGGATCTGGATTAGATCGGGCGGTTCTTCTCCGGCAAGCAACCCTGCCTGCGGTGTTAATCCCTCTTTCTGTCTTACTTCTACATCAGACCGTTCATAGATCCCTTTGGGCGACAAAAGTTCTCGTAATTGCCCGACAATATCCTGTTTATTGAACTCCGCACCGGCAGATAAAAACTGGCAGACAAGATAATCACCGTAGCGATCAACAATAACACCAGGCAGCCCGTCAGATTCGGCATTCACCAGACGGCAGGCGGTGTCATTATCCGATATGAGAAATGCGCGCATATCAATGGCACGTTTAAGCCGCTGATAAAAAAAATGTGTATCGACTGCTTCGGAAGGATCATACGTCCAGATGCGCACGCGGATCTGCGAATGTGGCGAGTAAGCGCCGAGTGCCATGATTTCACCTTTGGCTGTGACAATCTTGACAGTCGCGCCGATTTCAATGTGCGTATCAGCATCTTTGAAGGCCCCGGAAAACAACCACGGATGGTGTCTTCGCAATGTTTTTTCGCGACCGGACTTTAATATTACGGTTTGCATTACATTTACCAGGAAAACTGTATTAGCGATGTTTCAGTGTTTCCGGTTGCAGGCCATAGGCCATGATGCGCGCCAATCTTTTCTGAAAGAATGAAAATCCGGCCATGATCCTGACCAGGAACGGCGGACGGAATGGTTTACCGGATGTCAGGGCATTGGCAATGATTCTTCTTTGAATGATGGACTGTACTGCCTGGATAAAACGGATGGGCCGCTCCCGCCGGTATTGCACCTCTGCCAAATCCATTTCTGTAACAGTCCCTTTGATCAAGGGATCAATTAAGGTATTTGCCGCGGCAACGGCATCATGTATCGCATAATTGATCCCGACGCCGCCAACCGGGGACATAACATGTGCGGCATCGCCGATAAGCAACAGGCCGGGTTTATACCACCGATCTACCCGACCGGTGACAACGGAGAGGATGGCACATTGCGACCAGTCTTTTAAATTTGTCAAGACGGGCTTGAGTTCCGGGGCAAGTTTAATCAGTTCATCGTGAAAAGATGCCATGCCTTTCTCGCGCAAGGATTTATAAGAACCTTTCAGAATGACAAAACCCAATTGCCATTCATCACCGCGATCCAATATGGCCAACATCGCGCCGGTTCCAAAACGACCACCCGTGGCATTGCCTGATCCCGTGTTTTGGCCCCGTGGTAATTTAAACCAGATCACATCCATGGGAGGAGTTGTCTTGCCCAGTTTGATACCTGCCTTCTCTCGAACTCTCGAACCGCGCCCATCGGCACCGATAGTTAAACATGCACGCACTTCATGATCCTTGCCATCTTTCATATAAATAACACCACATATCTTATTATCCTCCATGATCAAATCATGGACTTTTGCGTTCATTATCAAACGAAAGTTTGGAGTTTTTTTGGCTTCGTTAGTCAGGAATGTGAGAAATCTTTCCTGCGGGATCAGCGCGATATAAGGAAAGGGTGTTTTAAGGCGCGAAAAATCGGCCATGGTGATTTTGTCTTCAGGCGTCGTTAACTGAAACTTTTCAACCCTGGCGTGACAGAGCTTGAGGACTGATTCCGCAAGGCCCATCTGATCCAGGATCTCCATGGAAGAGGCATGCAGGGTATCGCCACGAAAATCACGATCAAAATCAACCTGACCTTCAAGCAGGGTAACCGGTATGCCTTGCCGTGCCAGCAGTATCGAAAGAATGACGCCCGCCGGACCTGCTCCAACAATACAGACATGATTGTGGGCTGATTCATTAAATGATGACATGATGAGCAATTCTCATATTGATTATTGGCCCTGCTTTCGACAAAACTCAATCAATACTGTGGATTTCTATACTAAAGCAACGTAATGACTACGACACCTCATTTTATCTCTCCATATTATTTATGGTTAATTAAATAAACATCCTGCCCACGTTTTCGTTATAATGCGCAGTTTTTACATATCCGGAAGCGCCCAGCCGTGATTGAACAGATCAGAAATATCGCCATTATTGCCCACGTTGACCACGGGAAAACCACCCTGGTCGATCAACTCCTGCGCCAATCAGGCACACTGGATGCACACGCGGCTGTACAGGAACGCGTCATGGACAGCAATGAACTGGAACGTGAACGCGGCATCACTATTCTTGCCAAGAACACGGCATTGCAATGGAAGGATTACCGGATAAATATCATTGATACCCCCGGACATGCGGATTTTGGCGGTGAAGTGGAGCGGGTATTGTCCATGGCCGATTCAGTCCTGCTCCTGGTGGATGCTGTGGATGGGCCGATGCCGCAAACCCGTTTTGTGACACAGAAGGCCCTTGCACGCGGGTTTCGACCAGTCGTTGTTATCAATAAAATTGACCGGCCGGGAGCGCGCCCGGATTGGGTTTTGGATCGCACATTTGACCTGTTTGACCGCCTGGGCGCCAATCATGATCAACTGGATTTTCCGGTTGTCTATACCTCCGCTATCTACGGTTACAGTTCACTCGACCCTTTGGCCCACGATGGTGATATGCAAGTCCTGTTCGAAACGATCGTATCAGCAGTACCACCCCCCAAAGTCAACCGTGATGGGCCATTCCAGATGCAGATCAGTTCACTGGTTTACAACAGCTATGTGGGTGTCATCGGCATTGGACGCATAAGCCGCGGTGCGGTAAAAACAAACTCTCCGGTAACGGTCATCGATCAGAAAGGTCAGTCACGGCCGGGCCGGGTATTGAAGATATATAAATTGCTCGGGTTGGAGCGATTCGAAATCGCGGAAGCCACTGCCGGCGATATCGTCGCAAACTGTGGTATTGAAGACCTGGGTATCTCCGAAACCATCTGTGCGCAGAATTTCCCGG
>JAENIZ010000151.1 GCA_016844485.1 Gammaproteobacteria bacterium
CCGGTATGGTATGACAACCTCAGACTGGTGCTGGTAAATCAGAACTTCCCATTAAATACATATCAATGCCGCGAGCGGCTGACCTCCCCTCTGCAATCGCCCAGACAATCAACGACTGTCCACGTTGCATATCCCCTGCGGTAAACACGCCGGGAACATTGGTCATCCAGTTTTTGTCGCGTGCGACATTGCCGCGGTCAGTAAATTTTACTTCGAGTTGTTCGAGCATACCGGGCTTCTCGGGACCCAGAAATCCCATCGCCAGCAGGGCAAGGTCACAGGGCAGCGTATGCTCAGAACCCGGGACTTCCTCGAAGGTCATGCGTCCATCTTTGCGTTTCATCTCGACCTTAATCAGTTCCAGGGCCTTGACACGACCTTTGCCATCATCAATAAAACGTTTGGTGGATACCGCATATACCCGTTCACCACCCTCTTCATGTGCAGCAGAGGTGCGATAGATGAATGGCCACTCAGGCCATGGATTATCGGGGGTACGAACGTTTGGCGGTTTGGGCAGGATCTCCAGTTGATGCACTGATGCACATCCCTGTCTGTGGACCGTGCCCAGACAGTCCGCGCCGGTATCACCACCCCCGATGATGACAACATGTTTGCCTTTTGCACTGATAAATTCAGCATTCGGAATATCATCACCTTCGCAACGCCTGTTCTGTAAAGGCAAAAACTCCATGGCGAAATGAATCCCCCTGAGTTCGCGTCCCGGAACTTTGAGATCGCGCGGGGCACAAGCGCCGCCCGCCAGCAGGAGCGCATCAAAATTATTGCGTAATTCCTCCACCGGGATACTCACACCGACATAGCTATTAGTTTTGAACTTGACTCCTTCGGCCTCCATCTGTTCAAGACGACGATCCAGTTGTCGCTTTTCCATCTTGAACTCGGGGATACCGTAACGTAATAAACCGCCAATCCGGTCATCACGTTCAAATACAGTGACCTCATGTCCGGCGCGGCAGAGTTGCTGGGCTGCCGCAAGCCCGGCAGGACCGGAACCGGCAATCGCCACTTTTTTGCCGGTTTTGACCTGAGGCAGTATCGGCTTGATCCAGCCATTCTCCCAGGCACGATCAATGATGGATAATTCCACCGCCTTGATGGTGACCGGATCATCGTTGATACCCAGTACACAGGAGCCTTCACAAGGGGCCGGACACAGCGTGCCGGTAAACTCCGGGAAATTATTGGTGGCATGCAAACGATGGATTGCCTCTTTCCATTGATCGCGATACACAAGATCATTCCAGTCCGGGATGAGATTGCCTAAAGGACAACCTTGAAGACAGAACGGGATACCGCAATCCATACAACGCGCGGCCTGTACCTTCAGCGGTTCAACCGGCCAGGGCTCCATTACCTGGCGCCAGTCCTTGAGCCTTTTCTTTATCGGGCGATAAGGTTGCTTTTCCCGTTCAAATTCTATGAACCCTGTAATCTTACCCATGCGCGGCCTCCATCACAGCCACGTCTTCCGGTATGCCGGTCTTGCGCGCCTTCTCCATCGCCGCCAGTATGCGCTTGTAATCCTTGGGCATGATCTTCACAAACTTTGATTGAAACGATGACCACTTATCCAGGATCTTTTGCGCGACAGTACTCTGCGTATACTGGACATGTCTGCTTAGCAGTTCCTTGATGGTCTTGACGTCTTCGGCATCCAGTGCGTCGAGATCAACCATGCCCAGATTACAGCGAATCTTGAAATCCCCTGTCTTGTCCAGAACATAAGCAATGCCGCCGGACATCCCGGCAGCGAAATTTCGCCCGGTTTTGCCGATAACGACAACCCGGCCACCGGTCATATATTCACAACCATGATCACCCACACCTTCCACTACAGTATTGACACCGCTGTTCCTGACGGCAAAGCGTTCGCCCGCGACACCGCGGAAATAGGCCTCGCCCTGCGTGGCGCCATACAGGGCCACATTCCCTATGAGAATATTTTCCTCCGGCACAAAACTCGCGTGCCTGGGTGGATAGACGATGATCTTCCCTCCAGATAAACCTTTACCAATATAGTCATTGGCATCACCTTCCAGGGTCAGGGTCACGCCCCTGGGCACAAAGGCGCCGAAACTCTGACCTGCCGATCCGTTGAAATGGACTTTGATGGTGTCATCGGGAAGACCCTTGCCGCCATAGCGGGTGGTAATTTCATAACCGAGTATCGTGCCGACGGTACGATTGATGTTGCGTATCGGGAGTATGATATTGACCGGTTTCTGTTTCTCCAAAGCGTCCCTGCACAAGGGGACGAGTGTGGTCACATCGAGGGATTTTTGTAATCCATGATCCTGTTCGCGCACACAGCGCACGGCGACATCAGGTCCGGCTTCAGGCCGATAGAGTATCTGCGAAAAATCCAGTCCCTTGGCCTTCCAGTGATCAATCGCCTTTTGTGTATCCAGTTTATCCACGCGGCCGATCATTTCATTGACTGTTCTGAAACCTAATTGCGCCATATATTCACGCACTTCTTCTGCAAGATAACGGAAAAAGTTCTGGACAAATTCAGGTCTACCGTCGAATTTCTTGCGTAATTCCGGATCCTGTGTCGCGACACCGACCGGACAGGTATTCAAATGACATACCCGCATCATGATGCAACCCATAACCACGAGCGGCGCCGTGGAGAAACCATACTCTTCGGCCCCGAGCAGGGCGGCAACAACCACATCGCGCCCGGTCTTAAGCTGGCCGTCGGTTTGCACCACAATGCGATCACGCAGCTTGTTCAGAACAAGCACTTGTTGAGTTTCGGCAACACCTAATTCCCAGGGGACTCCGGCGTGTTTCAGAGAGCTGATGGGCGAAGCACCGGTGCAACCGTCATAACCCGATATAAGCACAACATAGGAA
>JAENIZ010000152.1 GCA_016844485.1 Gammaproteobacteria bacterium
TACTTCCCTGTAATCGTACCTCCTGCATCTGACCTCCATGGATGGAGGAAATGCAAAAGGATTGTAGGGAACAATCCTTGCCATGCAGTCGTCTTGCGCGTCCTGCGCTCGCGGCATTAGTACAGTCGCTCTTTGATATCCATATCATCGCGACATTCGTGCATCCCTGCACATCATCCTGTACGTCATCACTAATCACCAGTCACCAATCACCAATCACCGATTTTATAATTGCAAACCCAGTTCCTTTATCTTGCGGGTAAGAGTATTTCTGCCCCAACCCAGTAACTTCGCTGCATCCTGACGCCGGCCGCCTGATTGTTTCATTGCCGCCTCGATCATGATGCGTTCGAATTTCGGCACGGCATCATTCAGCAGGCCGCCCTCTTCTTGTAATAAAATCGACTCTGCCCATGTGCGTAATTTACCCTCCCAGTCCGGGGATAAATCATGTGCTTTATCGGACTTCTTCAATTCC
Source organism: Gammaproteobacteria bacterium (assembly GCA_016844485.1). Classification (GTDB taxonomy): domain Bacteria; phylum Pseudomonadota; class Gammaproteobacteria; order Eutrophobiales; family Eutrophobiaceae; genus JAENIZ01. Next base: position 479 of record JAENIZ010000152.1, read on the forward strand.
GGAGGCAGATCATCCACATGAATGTCACGGCCGGAGGCCATTACCGTTACCCAACGGCAAAAATTTTCCAGTTGTCTGACATTGCCCGGCCATTCCAGCCTGGAAAGGAATTGTTGGGTCTCCGGTAGCAGGGTTTTTCGCTCGACACGAAGTTCCTGGGCGGCCTTGCGCAGGAAATACTCGGCTAATGACTGGATATCTTCACACCGATCACGCAGCGGCGGGACATGCACGCGTATTACATTAAGCCGGTGCAGAAGATCCTCACGAAAACCTCCTTCCTCAACACGTTTCTCAAGATTCTGGTGGGTTGCGGCAATGACACGCACATCAACCTTGATCGGCATATGTCCTCCCACCCGGTAAAATTCACCATCGGACAAAACGCGCAGCAGCCGTGTTTGCAAATCAGCGGGCATGTCACCGATCTCATCCAGAAATAACGTGCCGTCATTTGCCTGTTCGAACCGGCCAATTCGTTGACTGGCAGCCCCTGTAAATGCGCCTTTTTCATGTCCAAACAATTCCGATTCCAGTAAATCATGCGGAATGGCGGCTGTATTAAGGGCGATGAATGTTTCTCCCGCACGAGGGCTATGATGATGCAGGGCCTTGGCAACCAATTCCTTGCCTGTACCGGACTCTCCCGTGATTAAAACCGTCAGATTTGATCCCGATAGCCGTCCGATTGCGCGAAATACTTCCTGCATTGCAGGGGCTGAACCAATAATTATTTCTTCTACAGAAGTTTCTGCTTCTGTCTGTGTTGGCAGACTGGTCTCCCTTTCATGCATGGCGCGCTTTACCAGACTTACCACTTCATCGACATCAAACGGTTTTGACAAATATTCAAAGGCGCCTTCACGAAAAGCGGAGACCGCGCGATCCAGATCGGAATATGCCGTCATGATAATCACGGGGATATCCGGTGAGTGTTTCTTGATCTGTTCAAGCAGTACGATACCATCCATACCCGGCATTCGAATATCCGAGATCACAACATCCGGTTTGTCATGTTTAATCTTCTCCAGAACTTCATTCGGGTCTGCAAAACTGGTGATGTTAACATCTTCCCTCGACAGGGCTTTTTCCAACACCCAGCGTATCGACTTATCGTCATCAACAATCCAGACTTTCTTTTTCTCAGTCATGGTTTTGTTCCATGGGTAAGTAGATGCTGAAAATTGTTTTTTCATCTTTTCGTTCATGTTCAATTAATCCACCATGTAATTTAATAAGTGACTGGGCAATTGACAGACCTAAACCCGTACCTTCAGCACGGCTGGTAATCATGGGATAAAAAATACCTTTTTCAATTGCAGAAGGTACGCCAGGGCCGTCATCAATAATATCGACCCGGATGACGAGCCTGTGTATCCGTTTATGTATTGTGATGTGTCTCAAGATACGCGTGCGCAACCAGATATGCCCGCCAGTACCTAATGCCTGTACGGCATTTCTCATTATATTAAGTATTGCCTGGATAACCTGTTCGCGATCTGCCTTCAGGAGTGGGAGACTCGGATCATAATCACGTATGATTTCAAATGATTTATTAAATTCTGCCTCGACAATATTGCACACATATTCCAGTACTTCATGGATATTAACTTTCCGCAGACTAAGCTTGCGATCACTCGCCAGCATCCGATCGATGAAATTGCGCAATCGATCGGCCTCCTGGATAATGATCTGTGTATATTCAATCAAATCTGAATCTTCATTATTCAATTCTCTTTCCAGCAACTGTGCTGCGCCGCGGATACCACCGAGTGGATTTTTGATCTCGTGCGCCATTCCACGCACGGACTCCCTTGCAGCATCATGCAGGATCGCCAGGTTCTCTTCGCGCATAACGCGTTGCAGGGAATCAGCATCTACCAGTTCCACAATAACTTCAGAACAGGCCTCGCCGTTCATGATCGGTGTGACTTTGCAATCGACCGTGATGGAACGTGAATTATTTAATGTTATTGTCAGGCTGCGTTCCGTGTAGGGACTTCCCGTCTTCAAGGTACGCTCAATCGTGTCGGCAAGGAGAGGATACTGTGGAATGATCTCCTGCGGCTTCTGTCCGATGACCCGGCGATTACTGACAGACAACAGGTCTTCGCACGCATTATTGATACACGTCAGTTGCAGGTCTTTATCAAACAACATAACGGCCGTTGAAAGATTATCGAACATCTGCAGTGCGGTTTCGGCGCTTATGGACATATCTCAGAACATTATTGCACTATCTTGGTGCATAAGGAACAAGGCATCCTCTACTTAATTCCCGTAGCAAAACCTTTAGAATAATAAAATCAATTAGTTACAGCTGCGTTTTAACCGAACACAAGGTAATAACAATTAAGGAGCAAGAAGCAGACCAAATACAGATGTTTATCCCC
>JAENIZ010000057.1 GCA_016844485.1 Gammaproteobacteria bacterium
TTCTGATCACGCCTGGTGACGGGATAGAAGATCTGTTCGTGACACTCAGGGCCACTGTACTGGGTGGGTCGCTGATGGGGGTATATCATGATCTGTCTTCATACCGGGATGATTATGATTACGGAACAGAGTGGGATCTATTGCTCGAAAAAACTTTCTACAAACATTACACGGTGGGCATCAAATACGCCGATTACAATGCCGATCAGAATGCATTCAACATAGCGCGCAATTCTCTCTCCGGGCAGGCATTCGATCTCACCAAAATCTGGGCCTGGATTAATGTGGCGTTTTAGCCAGACACTTGCCGAATGGAAAAATCAAGGGGTCAGAATGAACTTACCCTGATCCCTGGATTGTGATGATGTGATGTTATTGTACAATCTCCGTTGCCACCATTGTGTCAGGAGCTAATATCATACCGGCAACAATAAATGGTATTGAAATCAAACTCATTAAAAATGGTTTTTTCGCAACCTGCCAATGAACAATAATAAAGACAAGCGCAGCAAACGGAATTAATAAATAAGCCAATCCCCACCAGATCGAAGTTTGAAACGCCTTAATAATTAATATGATTGTATAAACCAAGGCGATGATTCCGCCAATAATAATCAAGACAGCACCGAGCATTTCCATAATCATTCCCCCCTTGTACGTTTATGATTAAAGAATAACTTTTTACCACACAACCAATTTCATACGACTATTTGATAGAGATTCTATCGACTAACAATGCCAGGTAATACGGGAAAAAATATTAGTAAAACTTCCTTTTTCTAAAGGATTAACTTCAGTTTAGGTTAAAAACCATCAATAGCAAGAAAGTCGCTCGCCATAATGTACAAGAACGCCCAGAGAGAAAGCTGATTCTGGGATTAACTCAAAAACATCTTATATGCAGGATTATCTGTTTCTTCCCAGTATTGCATATCAAGTCCATCCAGAAATTTCTGGAATTCTCTCATCTCTTCACCCTTGACCTGTATCCCCATCAACACCCGGCCATAGGCGGCACCGTGATTCCGGTAATGAAACAGGCTGATGTTCCAGCGCTCGCCCATCTGGATAAGAAAGTGTAATAACGCTCCGGAACGTTCCGGAAATTCAAACCGGTATAACCGTTCGTTTTCCGCCTGCGGTGCATGGCCACCGACCATGTAGCGGACGTGCATCTTGGCAACCTCATCATTACTCAGATCAACAACCTTATAACCCCTTTCCGCCAGGTGTTGAATCAATGCATCCTTTTCCTCTTTGCCGTGACGCAGTTGAATCCCCGCAAATACGTGTGCCTCTGTGTTATCCGCATAGCGATAATTAAACTCGGTGATGAGTCGCGGCCCCAGATCATGACAGAAGGCACGAAAGCTGCCCGGCCGTTCCGGAATGGTTGTTGCGATCAATGCCTCACGCTGCTCACCCAGTGCTGACAGCTCGGCAATATGGCGCAGCCGATCAAAATTGACATTGGCACCGCTGAAAATGGCCACCAGATCCTTGTTCTTGATCTTTTTCCGGCTTACATATTGTTTCAGGCCCGCGAGCGCCAGGGCACCGGCCGGTTCAGGGATCGACCGCGTATCCTCAAAGATGTCCTGTACCGCGGCGCATACTTCATCATTGGTCACCAACAGGATTTCATCCACATATTTTTGCGCAATCCGGAAGGGTTCTTCACCCGCCTGTCTGACCGCCGCGCCATCGGCAAAGATCCCGATGTGTTCAAGTATCACTCGCTCACCCGCCGCAAGCGCATGATGCATACATGGTGCTTCATCCGATTCAACACCGATAATCCTGATCTTCGGATTTTTCTCCTTAACGTAGGCGGCGATACCGGCAATCAGTCCGCCGCCACCAACGGGAACAAAGATAATATCGATAGAGCCGGGATGTTGATCCAGTATTTCCACCCCGACAGTCGCCTGCCCCGCAATGACAACAGGATGATCATACGGCGGGATATAGGTCCTGTTTTTTTCACTGGCAAGCTCAACTGCATAATCCCTGGCTTCATCATAGGTATTGCCATGCAGGACCACATCGGCACCCAGCCGTTTTACCGAGGTAATCTTGATGTCGGGTGTGGTCTTCGGCATGACTATAAGTGCATTGACCCCAAGCTTCTGCGCGGCCAATGCAACACCCTGGGCATGATTTCCTGCCGAAGCGGTAACCACCCCCTGCCTGCGTTCCTTTTGCGTAAGCGTGGCCATGAGATTGTATGCGCCGCGCAATTTATAGGAAAAGACAGGTTGCTGGTCTTCACGCTTCAACCAGATCGTGTTCTTGTGCCGGCGCGATAATTCCGGGGCATAATCAAGCGGGGTCTTTTTCGCCACGTCATAGACCCGGCCACATGCCTCTGCAATTAATTTTTTGTATTTATTCAACATGTGTATAAGATAACATTAAGTACACGACATTTCTTAATGCAAAGGCCGGGGCGTGGCACAGGATGAGAAAAAACAGCGGGTAGCCGAAGCCGCACTTCAATATGTAAAGGATGACATGATCGTGGGTGTCGGCACCGGCAGTACGGTCAATTTTTTCATCGAAAAACTTGCCTCCATCAAGCACCGGATCGAAGGTGCGGTAACCACTTCAGTTGCCTCCGAGAACCTGCTCCGTAAACACCACATTCCCGTCATGCCGCTTAACAGCGTTATTGAATTGCCCGTCTATATCGATGGCGCAGATGAGGCCACCAGGCATTTGCATCTGATCAAGGGCGGCGGCGGTGCATTGACGCGCGAGAAGATCGTTGCCGCAGCCAGTAAACAATTCATCTGTATCATCGATGACTCGAAACTGGTGCCCGTACTGGGGAAATTTCCCCTGCCGGTTGAGGTCATCCCCATGGCGCAGAGTTATGTTGCCCGGCAGCTTGTGAAACTGGGCGGGCAACCGGTGTTACGGGCAAGCTTTACCACCGATAATGGCAATATCATATTGGACGTGCATAACCTCTCGATCATGCAACCTGCAATGCTTGAAGCAGAGCTGAATAATATTGCCGGAGTGGTGACGAACGGGCTGTTTGCAAGGCGCCCGGCGGATGTGTTACTGATTGCAGACGAAAAGGAAGTTAAAACATTGCAATGAGTTATTGACTCAAATGTTAATTTGTATGAAAATAATCATTGATTTCATATAGTTATGTTATTTTGTAACGCTTTAATGTCAAACGGGTCTATAACTTGCTTAAATGCATTTAAAATAACTGAACTGAATTCGATGCAAATACCTAGGGAGAAGCCATGATCTTTTACATCATCTATGCACTGGCAATAATCGTGTTGATTCTACACTTCACCGGAGTGCTGGGGCGGCGCAATATGGAATGGATTGTTCTTGCAACGCCAGTCGCTGTATTTGCCGTCATCATTCTGGATTACCTGAAAATCATATGACCTTTTCCTGATCCTTCTGGTCGTTCATGATTGGACTGCTGCAAAGGGTAACGGAGGCCTGCGTTGCAGTAGATAACAAAATAATCGCCAGGATAAAAAACGGCCTTCTCGTTTTTATCGGTATAGAGAAAGGAGACACAAAGGAACAGGCGGATCGATTAATTGAGAGATTACTGGGTTATCGTATCTTTCCCGATCAGGATGGCAAGATGAACCTGAGCCTTACCGATATTCAAGCAGACCTGTTACTTGTCCCGCAATTTACCCTCCCTGCAGATACCCGCAAAGGTATGCGCCCCAGTTTCAGCCCCGCTGCTCCACCCGAGGCCGGCAAACAATTATTTGATTATCTGGTTACTCGCACAAGAGAACAATATTCTCACGTCGAGTCAGGACAATTTGGCGCCAATATGCAGGTGACGTTGACTAATGACGGCCCGGTCACTTTCTGGCTGCAAATCAAACCGCATGACCAATACAAATCATCGTCTGCTACTAATTACTAATCACCAGCTGCTTTATATCCAGTCCCGTGGTTTCAGGAACTTCTCATACAACTCGGCTTCCGCTGAGCCCGGCTCAGGTTGCCAGTTGTATTGCCATTTCACCTGGGGCGGTAATGACATCAGGATCGACTCCGTCCTGCCGCCGGACTGCAGGCCAAATAATGTTCCGCGGTCGTAAACCAGATTGAATTCGACATAGCGCCCGCGCCGGTACAACTGAAAATTGCGTTCCCGCTCACCATAAGACATGTCTTTTCTGCGTTCGACTATGGGTAGATAAGCTTTGAGGAAATGATCGCCAACACTCTGCATGAATGCGAAACATTTTTTAAAACCCCATTCATTGAGATCATCGAAAAACAGGCCACCGATACCACGCGGCTCCTGCCGGTGTCTGATATAAAAATACTCGTCGCACCATCGCTTGTACTTCGGATAAACATCTTCACCGAATTCAACACAGGCTTCTTTCGCTGTTTTATGCCAGTAACGGGCGTCTTCTTCAAAACCATAAAAAGGCGTTAAATCAAAGCCACCGCCAAACCACCATACCGGTTCGGCATCTTTCTTTTCCGCGACTAGGAAACGCACATTCATGTGCGTGGCAGGAACATAGGGGTTCAGCGGATGGATGACCAGTGAATCACCGAGCGCCTGAAAGGATCGTCCTGCCAGTTCCGGGCGTCCGGCGGACGCAGAAGGCGGTAAACTATCTCCATAGACATGCGAGAAATTGATCCCGGCCTGTTCGAATACCTTGCCATCCTGCATGACACGGCTGCGACCACCACCGCCCGATTTACGTTGCCAGTCATCCTGCTGCAGGGCCAGATCGGCATCGGCATCCTGCAGGGCATCCGTAATCCTGGCCTGCAATGTCAGGAGGTATTCTTTTACCACATTAATATCGATCATTCCCCAATCCAGGTATTTAATGGCAAGACATGAGTTAAGAGGTTATTCTATTGTGACTAAATTTCAGTTATCTAACCATAAAAATGCCATGAGTAAACGTAACGCGAAGATAAAACGCGAGACCAAGGAAACGCAGATCGAGGTCAGTCTGGGACTGGACGGACAGGGTAAGGCTAATCTCGACATCAATATTCCTTTTTTGGAACATATGCTGGATCAGGTGGCACGCCACGGCATGTTTGATCTCACTATCAAGGCAAAAGGTGATCTCAAGATCGACGCACATCACACCGTAGAAGACGTCGGGATTACACTCGGCCAGGCGTTTACCAAGGCCCTGGGTAACAAAAAAGGCATTCGCCGTTACGGGCATGCCTATGTGCCGCTTGATGAGGCCCTGTCGCGTGTCGTGCTCGATTGCTCCGGACGGCCGGGGCTGGAATATTCCGCACAATACCCGCGCGTCCGCATTGGTGAATTCGATGTTGATCTCATCTTTGAATTCTTTCAGGGTTTCGTGAATCACGCCATGGTGACCTTGCATATTGAAAATCTCAGCGGCCGCAATGCCCACCACATTGCCGAGACTATCTTCAAGGCCTTTGGCCGCGCGCTGCGCATGGCGGTGGAACTGGATCCACGCATGAAAGGCAAGTTGCCTTCCACCAAGGGCTCCTTGTAAGCAAAGATATATTCTCCATGTCCATCGTTGTTGTATTGGATTACGGCACCAGTAATCTGCGCTCAGTTACCAAGGCGCTCGAGTTCGTCGCTGAAAATAAACACCAGATAATCGTCAGCGATCAACAGGAACAGATCCTCGCTGCAGATCGGGTTGTATTTCCAGGACAGGGGGCAATTGGACAGTGCATGACGAGTCTCAAGGAAAAAGGCCTGGATGATGTCGTCAGGGAATGCATCAATATAAAACCCTTTCTCGGGTTATGTCTCGGCCTGCAATCCCTTCTGGACGAAAGCGATGAAGACGGAGGCACAAAAGGACTGGGTATCATCCCGGGCCGCGTGATCCGCTTTAAAGATAATGTGAAGGACGAACACGGGTGTATCTGCAAGATCCCGCACATGGGCTGGAACCAAGTTTACCAAATGAAGAAACATCCTTTATGGAAAGGAATTGAAGACGGTGCGCGATTCTATTTTGTGCACAGCTATTATGTACAACCTGAAAACAAGAACGATATCGCCGCTAAAACAGATTATGCAGCTGAATTCACTTCGGCTGCTGCACGTGACAATATCTTTGCGACACAATTTCATCCGGAGAAAAGCCAGAAGGCTGGACTTACACTACTGAAAAATTTTCTGTCCTGGAAAGTTTGAGGATAGTTATCGCTTGTATGATAAGCTTTATCGGGATTAAGAGCGCCTGTCTTTACAACCGTGTTATTAAAATTTTTAGTATCACTTTTTTATGGATACCTAAATGACCGATTTTAAAAAGTCCTTTCGTCCATCTGCTTATAGTCAGATGCCATCCGCGGATCTGTCATGACTCTTGAAACATGGGAACTGTTGAGCTACGTGGTCACAGTCTTCGGCTTGCCTCTGGCCATTGTTGTTTTCCTCTATGAACAGCGGAAGGAACGAGATAATGAGGAAGAGGAAGTCTATCAGCTCCTTTCAGATAACTACCAGGACTTGCTGAAAGTTGCTCTTGCGAACCCTGATCTCAGATTTTTCTCGGCAGAGGAGTCTTCGCAGCTCTCCGAGGAACAACGGGAACGAATGGTTATCATCTTCAGCATGCTCGTTTCCCTCTTCGAGCGCGCGTATCTCCTCCTGTATGAAGAGAAAATGTCGCCAAAGCAAATAAGGCGATGGTACTCATGGGAGGATTATATGCGTGAGTGGTGTCGGCGGGCTGACTTCCGAACATCTCTCCCGCTGTTGCTCCGAGGTGAGGATCCCGATTTTGTAAGGTACCTTCAGGCGCTTGTGGCGAGTGAAAAGGCGAGCAATGTCCCTTGATAATCTCGACAGTGTGAGACTCGATTGATATGTACAAATATCTTTTGTTGCTGCATATTTTAGGTGCAACAATTTGGACGGGTGGGCATCTCGTGCTGGCCGTGACTGTCCTTCCGCGAGCAGTGAGAAGCCGATCTCCGGAGATATTGCTTCAGTTTGAATCGGGTTTTGAAAAGCTCGGTATCCCTGCCCTCATCATTCAGGTAATCACCGGGGTCTGGCTTGCGTATCTCAGGATTCCATCCGTTACATCCTGGTTTGCACTTGATAATCTGGCGTCGAGGCTCATAACTGGCAAGCTGGTGTTACTACTGCTTACGATAATGCTCGCGGCCCATGCGCGCATTCGAATCATCCCGCGCTTAAGTAATACAAACCTGAATTTTCTCGCATACCACATTATTGCAGTAACTTTCATCTCTCTCTTGTTTGTCGTGTTGGGCGTGTCTTTCCGGACGGGTGGTTTCTTTTAAGTAAAGAACCGCGAACATATTCTGAAGCTTGAGGATGACTAACGATTATTGCGGTCACGTGGTGATTTTTTACGCCCTGGTTTAAAATCAGGTCTCTTTTCCTTTTTATATCCCTGCTGTGTATTTTGTTCGTCCAGTCTTGTTATATTT
>JAENIZ010000153.1 GCA_016844485.1 Gammaproteobacteria bacterium
AATATCCTCCCTGCTGATACATGGGCGTACTACATCATGTACCAGCACCCAGTCATCAGGATCAGCCAGGGTTGACAAGACACGTAAACAATTTAATACGGAATGGCACCTCTCGGCACCGCCGGTTGTCTGTTTAATCCTGGGATGCGATGCTATTGCCAATTGAGACCAGTAACGATCCTGATCCGCAATCGCAACAATTACCCCCTCAATTTTCGGATGTGTACAGAAATGTTCCAGTGTGTATTCGAGTATCCGTTTGCCATTGATTGATAAATATTGCTTTGGCAGGTTCGCCTGCATACGCGCGCCTGCGCCCGCTGCAGGAATCACAGCCCAGTAACGCACAGCTTTTGCCATAATAAATTATTCCTGTTTTACTTCCGGGCTGTTCTGATTTATCACCTGATAAAACGTTTCATCATTTTTAATCATTCCCATCTCGCTGCGCGCACGTTCTTCAATGGCTTCATAGCCATTTTTCAGATCATGCACCTCTGCAGCAAGTGACTGATTACGCTCCTGGAGTTGTTCATTCTCTTCAATCTGCACCTGTTTTGCCTGCTCCAGATGATGCACGTCAGTCATGCTGCCGTTTCCAATCCACAAACGATACTGTAATAAAACAAGGAGAAGAACCAGTAATATCGAGATAAATTTCATTACATGATTTGACCGGCGTGTCTATAGATCAAGGTTGTAAAAAGCATCCTTTCCAGGATAAGTAGCGCGGTTCCCCAATTGATCTTCAATCTTCATCAGTCGATTATATTTGGCAACGCGATCAGAACGTGACAGTGATCCGGTTTTAATCTGTCCCGTTGATGTGGCCACTGCCAGATCTGCGATGGTCGTATCTTCTGTTTCCCCGGAGCGATGAGATATCACTGCGGTATAACCAGCCTTCTTGGCCATATCAATAGCCGCCAGTGTCTCGGTCAGGGATCCGATCTGATTCACCTTAATCAATATTGAATTGGCAACACCCTTATCGATGCCTTCCTGAAGAATTTCAGTATCGGTGACAAACAGATCATCACCTACCAGCTGTACATTATTACCAAGTTTATCAGTCAACAATTTCCAGCCCTGCCAGTCATCTTCTGCCATACCGTCTTCCATTGTAATGATAGGATATTTCTTAAACCATGGTATGAGATAATCAAGAAACTCTTCGGATCGGAGTATCTTTTTTTCTGATTCAAGCTTATATAGTCCATTGCGATAAAATTCGGAACTGGCAACATCCAGTCCCAACAAAATATCATCACCGGCAGAGTATCCGGCCTTGTCAATCGCTTCCAGGATCACTTCAATTGCCGCTTCGTTCGAGGACAAGTCAGGTGCAAACCCGCCTTCATCTCCCACCGTGGTACTCAGCCCGCGATTCGCAAGAACTGATTTGAGGGAGTGAAATACCTCAACACCATAGCGCACTGCTTCACGCAAATTGCTCGCACCAACAGGCAGGATCATGAATTCCTGCATATCAACACTGTTATCCGCGTGCGCGCCGCCATTGATAATATTCATCATAGGGACAGGCATCTGGAACGGTCCTTCACCTCCCAGATACTGATAGAGAGGAATCCTTTCTTCATTCGCAGCCGCATGCGCCGTTGCCATTGAGACCGCAAGAATTGCATTCGCGCCGAGATTCGCCTTGTTTGGTGTCCCATCCAGATCAATCATCAGGTGATCAATACCTGCCTGGTCAGTCACATCCCTGCCCTGGATTTCGGGACTGATTTTCTCCGTGATATTTTTGATTGCATTAAGCACACCCTTGCCATTATACCGGGCTGGATCTCCATCTCGAAGTTCCAGAGCCTCGCGTGTACCCGTGGAAGCCCCGGATGGAACCATGGCAGACCCCCTGGCACCTGTTTCGGTCGTAACCTCGGCTTCAATGGTAGGATTTCCACGTGAGTCAAGCACCTCGCGGGCCGTTATGTTTACAATTGCAGACACCCTCTTTCCCTGCTTATTATTCCAACTGATTTATCAACGCCCATTCTTGACACACTCATCAATTTCCTTGAGCGTCTCCAGTAATTCAGCCATTTTATCCAACGGCCATGAATTGGGTCCATCACTCAGGGCTTTTTCCGGCTGCGGATGTGTCTCCATAAATAGTCCTGCAACACCTACGGCAACGGCTGCACGGGCCAGGGCCGGTACAAATTCACGTTGGCCACCGGATCGATTTCCCTGGCCGCCGGGCATCTGCACGGAATGTGTAGCATCGAATACGACCGGGCAACCTGTCTCGCGCATTACAACGAGTGCGCGCATATCACTCACCAGATAATTGTATCCGAAGCTTGTCCCCCGTTCGCACACCATAATCTGCTCATTCCCTGTGGCCTTGGCCTTGTCAACGACATTGCCCATGTCCCATGGGGCGAGAAACTGGCCTTTTTTGATGTTGACAGGTAATCCTTGCCGCGCGACATTTTGAATAAAATTGGTTTGCCGGCATAAAAATGCGGGCGTTTGCAATACATCAACCACACTGGCCACTTCATTTAACGGCGAATCTTCGTGCACATCAGTCAGCACAGGTACACCGATCTTATTTTTGACCTTGCCCAATATTTCCAGCCCTTTTTCAATGCCGGGGCCGCGGTAGCTTGTATGTGATGTCCGATTGGCCTTGTCATAGGAAGACTTGTAAATGAAAGGTATGCCAAGTTTTCGCGTAATCTCTTTCAGCTTCCCGGCCGAATCCATGGCCATCTCTTCACTCTCGACCACACAGGGACCGGCAATCAGGAATAACGGCTGGTCTACACCTGCCTCGAAATTACATAACTGCATTCTTCAGTCCCGGAGTTTTTGCCTCCCGGTA
>JAENIZ010000058.1 GCA_016844485.1 Gammaproteobacteria bacterium
AATATAGAGAATAACCAGTGATGCACGCGGCAGGATATTAAGGATAAGCAGCAGGGATATCACTGTGCCTGCGATGCATGTTAATTGCAGGATTTGGTCATTCAGGTAAAACCAGAAAATTACAGGCATTTTCAGATAGGCAATGCTGCCGAAATGTTGTTTTACGCCTTCAAGAAAAAGATCAAGCGGCAATATGCCATTGCTGCCGATTAATCCCGTAATCTGAACACCCAATGAAACGAAGGCGGCAAAATAGATGCACCCGAGTAGGCGCAGGAATAACCAGCGGATCAATTCATATCGTGGAGGTTCATATTGTCTTCCCCAGAGCAGATAACTTATCCATTTCAGGATGCCGCGGTGCCGGGAGAAAAACATGTAACTGAATTCACTGAGTAAGGAAAATCCGGGTAAATATTTATAAAGCCAGAGCAAGAGACCATAAGGAGGAGCGTCTTTCAACAGCAGGTAAACCGCCCTGGCTCCACTGAAGATACTTCCATCTTTGGTAATCAGTTGTATCGATCGCCTGAATTCTTCCAATGGGATCGTGGGGTATTCTGATGCAACCTTCTGATAGGGGTGATAAATAACTTTATCTCCAGTCAATTTTTGCCAGAAATTCACCCAGTAAAAGCAAATGCCGCAATCACCGTCATAGATAAGAACTGGTGTTTTTTCTGTTTGAGGCATCAAGATCAAGAATACGGATTAATTTTGTTAAACATATCTTTTACACCACTCTGTTAAACTGCTTGAAAAAAGATGTGACAACATCAAAAATAACAATTAATCAGGCAGGGACATTCTGACCATGGGATGACTTAACACATCCTTACCCAGTGGGATGCTGCCGAATATATTGGGTAACATGCTTTTCATGCAGTACTTATTTGATCTGCTGCCTGTTGCAGAATTTCTATTCCGGTGCCGGGTTTATGTGAATTTTCACTGATGATACGCCGGAAGGCACGCGCCCCTGCCTGGCCTTGAAACAATCCCAGGATATGCCGCGTCATCTGATTCAGACGTATTCCCCGTTTCAGGTTTTGTTTTACATAACCGGCGTATTTTTCAAGTATTTCATGCCGGCCTGGTACCGGATGATTTTTGCAGAAAATTTCCCGATCAATCTCGGACAGAAGATAAGGATTATGGTAGGCAGCCCGTCCAATCATGACACCATCTACATGGGCATATTGTGTCATTATCTGTTCGAGCGAGGTAAATCCACCGTTGATAATAATCTCCAGGTCCGGAAAATCCCTTTTGAGTTGATAGACTCTGTCATATTGCAGCGGAGGAACTTCACGATTTTCCTTCGGACTTAATCCATTTAACCATGCCTTGCGTGCATGAATGATAAATATGCGACATCCGGCGTTATGCACATGCTTGATAAATGCAGTCAATTCTGCATAACTGTCACGATCATCAATACCCGTACGTGTTTTCACTGTTACCGGGATACTGACATGTTTCTTCATCTCCGCAATACAATCGGCAACCAGCAGGGGCTTGGACATTAAACAGGCGCCAAATTGGCCGGATTGAACCCGATCACTGGGACACCCGACATTGAGATTAACCTCATCGTAACCCATGTCTTCGGCAATTCGCGCACTGAGAGCAAGTTCGCGAGGATCGCTCCCTCCCAGTTGTAATGCCAGCGGATGCTCCTCTTGAGAGAAAGCCAGAAGTTGTTCACGATCGCCATGGATAACAGCATCTGTGGTAATCATTTCCGTATACAGAAGGACATGCCTGGAAATCAGTCGTAAAAAGTAACGGCAATGGCGATCAGTATGATCCATCATCGGGGCCACCGATAGTCTTCGATCTAATGTTATAGCGGGAGAGAACATAATTAAGCCCAGATAGTGTTATTGATGAATCAAGTATGTAATTGCTTTTTCAAGGATCCGGGAGGTAAATGATGCTCGCAAATAAAAGCCCCTCGGCATGGTTAATATTTTATTTCCATCCATATCAATTCCCTTGCGCAACGCTTTTGCATTGGCCGCCTTGGGACGGATTTGCAGATATTGACCGTGTCGCGCCGTAATTTGCTCAAGTTCTCCCATCATAATCATATCCATGAATTCTTCCCAATCCTGGCGCAATACGTTCTCTTGATGCCGGTCCGGACTCCAGGGGATGGCCGTACCAACTCTTCTGGCAGGCAAGGGAATATCCGGATCGGCTTCAATCGGCACCCAGAGTACGCGAGATAGTTTGCGTTTTACCAACGATGTTTCCCATGTGGTATCTGTATCAGGTGTCAGGGACGCCGTGCAGACGTAGGTTGATTCTTTCGGTTTGCCATAATGATTAACAGGAATAGTTTTTAATTCAACACCTATATGCTGGAAATCAGGTTCAGGCAGCGAGGTGGCCGAGGCACCCAGGCTTATTTCAATAAGTTCGCCTATCCAGCCTTTTGCATTGCGCAAGTGAAGTGGTACGGACAGTTTATGGATAGTGGCAATTTGTTGTAAAGTCTTCCCGCTAATGGCCTTTGCTTTGTCAAGCAATTCCGCTTCTGATGCAGGAGGATCAATCCTCATATTTAAATATTTAATTTACTGCCAGAGATTGAATAATTGATTTACTGAGGCATTCCAGTTTTATTGGATCCGTAATCATCTGATTCTGTCTATCGGTAATGAAAAAAATATCTTCAACGCGCGCGCCATAGGTCGCAATTTTTGCGCTTTGTAATCGCGCACCGCAGAATTCTAATGCCATACCCACATGAGAGAGCAGGCCAGGCCTGTCTGTTGTTATTACTTCCATAACAGTACGTTTGTTCTTTTCATCCACTGAAAAATTAACTTCTGTGGGTACTGGAAAGTGTTTTAATTGTCGCGGTTTGACACGCGATATCTTTCTTGGATATGTACTTATTGATGACAATGCCTGTTCCAGGGTATTGATTATTTCATCCCTGCGATGCTTGCCTTTAATGATCTCCCCATTTTTTTCCAATACAATATAAGTGTCCAATGCGAAATCATGGCTTGATGTAATAATACGCGCATCAACAATTGTCAGACCTAATTGATCCAGCACCCGCGTAGTTGTTGCGAAGATATTATCCTGGTTTTTCATATAGATGAAAACTTCTGTCCCGCCACGGAAAGTTTCTTCCCTTACCATAATCAACGGTAATCTTAAATTTTCACCGTTAAGGATGGTTTGAGTATGCCATGCAATTTCATCAGAAGAATGACGAATGAAATAATCTTCACCTAGGCTGTCCCAGAATGAATCAACATTTAATTTGAGTTTTTTATCTGTATCAATCAGAGTCAGTGCCCGATCTTTTGTTTCCCGGATGAGCATGACTTTGTTAATCGGATTTTCAAGACCACGCCTGAGTGCCAGCAGTGTTTTGTGATATAACTCTTCGAACAAGGCATTTTTCCATTTGTTCCATAACATTGGATTGGTTCCGCATATATCTGCGACGGTAAGAAGATAAAGATAATTCAGATGGTTGCGATCCCCAACCTCTGTGGCAAAGTGATTGATAACATCCGGATCACTGATATCCTTGCGTTGTGCCGTCTTGGACATAAATAAATGTTTTTCAACAAGCCAGGCAACAAATTCTGAATCATAATCACTCAAGCCATGTGCCTTGCAAAATATCAAGGCATCTTTAGATCCTAATTGAGAATGATCTCCACCACGTCCCTTGGCGATATCATGAAACAGGCCGGCCAGGTACAGTAATTCCTGCTTGGGCAGGATCTCCATGATTTTACTGCATAAGGGATATTCATGTGCATATTCAGGAACGCCGAATAACCGCATATTACGGACTACAAAGAGGATGTGTTCATCGACTGTATATATATGAAAGAGATCAAATTGCATTAAACCTTCGATTGCACCAAACACAGGAAGATAGTTACTGAGGATGCCATAACGATGCATACGCCTGAGTTCATGTCCGACATACCGCGGTTGCCGGATAATTTCCATAAACAGACTTCGATGGCGAATGTCCCGTCTGAAATTCTCATCTACCAGATAAGAATATTTGCGTATCAACCGGATAGTGCTCGCGCGTACACCTTTGATTGAAGGGTT
Organism: Gammaproteobacteria bacterium; assembly: GCA_016844485.1. Taxonomy (GTDB): domain Bacteria; phylum Pseudomonadota; class Gammaproteobacteria; order Eutrophobiales; family Eutrophobiaceae; genus JAENIZ01. The sequence goes on from JAENIZ010000058.1 coordinate 4,099, forward strand.
CTGTTGAATGAGCAGGAACATCTCAAGAAGGGCAAAAGGATAATTATTGAATATATTCTCATGACATACTTCAATAAATTCATGCCGTATCTGAAAGCGTTTATTTAGTGGTTTTATTTTTTCCCTGCGTTTGGCATATATGATCGCCTCCTGGAAATGTTGCAACAGTATTTCATTCAGCCGGTTCAATTCACGCGCGGTCTGATAATACATCTTCATAAATCGCTCAACTCCACTATTATCATGTGCGTGAAAACCGAAGGTGTTAGCAAGATTTCGCTGGTGATCAAACAATAAACGGTCTTCACGTCTTCCTGTCAGGTAATGCAAGGCATATCTGATTTTCCACAAAAATACCTGACCCCCGTCCAGAGTTTTATATTCCTCGTCTGTCAGGAAACCATGATTAACAAGATCATGCAGGGTATCTACACCAAAATGCCGTTTCGCCACCCATCCAATCATCTGGATATCGCGTAAACCTCCCGGACCTTCCTTTATATTGGGTTCCAGTTTGTGATCAGTATCGTCATATTTATGATGTCGTTCGATTTGTTCCACCAACTTGGCGGCAAAGAATTTTTTTGTGTCCCATATCTTGTCCGGGCCTGTTTTATGACGCATCTGTTGATATAGGTCCCGGTTACCTGTCAACAGCCGGGATTCCATGATGTTGGTTGCGACGGTGATATCTTTCCGTGCTTCCCGTATGCAATCCTTGACAGTACGGACACTGTGACCAACTTCGAGTCCGATATCCCAGAGGAAGACCAGAAATTTTTCTATCTGTTGTGTTATTTGATTACTTGACTTGGATTTAACCAAAATCATTAAATCGATATCTGATGCAGGATGCAGCTCGCCGCGTCCATAACCTCCCACGGCCACAAGCGTAGCGTCTTCTGTTGTAATGGTGTATTGCCAGGCCAGCGTCAGCAATTGATCAATAAACCAGGCACGTTTATAAACGAGTGTTTTTACGGAAACCCCGGCATCAAATGACTCATTGAGATTTTGGTGACCGGTAGTCAGGGTTTGTTTGAACAATTGTAATGGTGCAGTAGTTGAACGCAGGGCCGTTGTGAATGACTCTTTGTCAAACAGTTGTGGATCAGTCATGATGGAATGCCACTTTGATCATAGATCTTCTTCCGGGCGTCTCGTTAATACTTCAACACCATCAACTGTGACAAGTACAGTATGTTCCCACTGTGCTGATAAACTTCTGTCTTTTGTGACGACAGTCCAGTTGTCCGATAAAAGTTTTACATGACGCTTCCCGGCATTGATCATGGGTTCGATAGTAAATGTCATCCCCTCTTCAAGGGTCAACCCTGTTCCTTTTTCTCCATAATGCAGAATCTGGGGGTCTTCATGGAATTCCTTTCCAATACCATGTCCGCAATATTCCCTGACCACGGAATAATTATGTGATTCGGCGTGGTGTTGAATGGCATAACCAATATCGCCCAGATGAATTCCTGGTTTCACCATTTCGATACCGAGCCGCATACAGTCATAGGTGGTCTGTACCAGTCGTTTCGCACGTATGGAGGGCGTGCCCACGAAGAACATTTTACTGGTATCGCCATGATAGCCGTCCTTGATCACTGTAATATCGATATTGATGATATCGCCATTTTTAAGTTTTTTATCGCCGGGTATTCCGTGACAGACGACATGATTTACCGACGTACAGATTGATTTGGGAAACCCACGATAATTCAAGGGCGCAGGGATGGCGCATTGTGTATTGACAATATAGTCATGGCATATCTTGTCCAGCTCACCTGTGGTAATGCCAGGTTCTATATGGGGCCCTATCATCTGCAGGACTGCGGAAGCCAGCTGGCCGGCAATCCGCATCTTTTCAACTGCTTCGGGATTTTTGATTGATACCGGCATTTTCAATTGATTTGCATAAATGCTAAGCGATTGTTATCACAAGGCTTCTATGTTATAAAGCGCCCGCAGTTTTCGCAAATAAACGTCACACGCACACTATAACTGTGTAAGGGGTGCCTGATCACTCAAGGGTGAAAAGGTTATTACACGGTGTGTGCGGAGGCTCAACCCTACAGGAGAAAACATAATGTCTAGTATCACCATGCGTGAAATGCTGGAGGCCGGGGTTCATTTTGGCCACCAGTCCCGTTTCTGGAATCCCAAAATGGCCCCCTATCTGTTCGGCCAGCGTAACAAGATACATATTATCAATCTGGAAAAGACCCTGCCTCTATATAACGAGGCGATCAATTTTATCAGCAAAATGGCGGCCCGAAAGGGAACCATACTGTTTGTAGGGACTAAACGTGCTGCCCAGGCGATCACCCAGGAAGAGGCACAACGCTGTGGCATGCCATACGTCAATCGCCGCTGGCTGGGCGGTCTGTTAACCAATTACAAGACGGTCAAGCAGTCCATTAAACGGCTTAAGGATCTCGATGCCATGGAGGCTGAGGGTGGGCTCGATCGCATGAGTAAAAAGGATTTATTAAGACACAAACGTGAGCGGGCCAAACTGGAACGGAGTCTATCCGGGATTAAAGACATGCCCAGGGTGCCTGACGCCCTGTTTATCATCGATGTCGGCTATGAATATATCGCCGTCAGCGAGGCGAAAAAACTCAGGATACCGGTCATTGGTATTGTTGACAGTAATAACAGCCCGGATGGGATCGACTATGTCATACCGGGGAACGATGATGCGATACGCTCAATTAAACTATATTTGAAGGGTGTTGCAGACGCGATTATTGATGCTCGTCAGTCGATTGCTCATCTTGGGGTTGCGGGCGAAGGTGACGAATTTGTTGAGCTGGATGATAAAGGTGCGCCTATTTCCAGGACTGAAGACGATCTTGCGTCAAAGGTTAAGGTTAAAAAGAAGGTAACAAAGAGGAAAACGGGTGAATTCGCAACTGAAGGGAAAGTTAAGACAAGGCCGGCAGTCAAGGTAAAAGAAGAAACACCAGTAGTCGAAGAAGCAGTAACTGAAAAGATACCTGATGATCCGGCAACAAAAAAGAAAACCAGGAAAAAGACAGCGGAAAAACAGGCGGTCAATAAGAAGACGCCCAGGAAAAAATCCAGCTAAATCGCAATCAGCGCGAAACACCAGACATTTAAGTATAAGTGAGGAAGAGTTGAGATGCAGATAACATCCGCAATGGTAAAAGAACTGCGCGAACGTACCGGCGCAGGCATGATGGATTGTAAAAATGCCTTGCAGGAAGCCGGGGGGGATATTGAGACTGCTATTGAAGCCATG
>JAENIZ010000154.1 GCA_016844485.1 Gammaproteobacteria bacterium
TATTGTGGGAGTAGACATCAACACCGAATTGATAGCCAATGTCCCGTTTGGCTTTTTCATACCCCAGCAGGCTTGCCATGCGGCTGCCCTCGGCATCGCTGCGCGAACCACCGGTCAGACTTTCACTCGCCCTGGAAAAAAGTTTCCCGACACCTGATACGGTAGTTGACACCGTACCTATCGGGTCACTGACCAGGCCCTGTGCACCTTCAACGACAGCTCCCGCCTTTTCAGCCATTCCCTTCGCGAACTCATCGGAACTTTGAATTTCTTTCATCCTTGCAACAGCATTGATTTCATGCACATACTTCCTGAGCTTTGCAGTGGATGTGGCCTGTACGTCGCCAAATTTTGATTTGATAGTGTAGATATTCAGGAAGCCGTCATTGGTAACAGTCTCATCCACTTGGTGATTGGGACCATTCAATAATTCCTTCGGAAGTATTTTTGAAGCATTCAGGATAACAGCATTTTCATATTGCACTTCCGCATACGTCTGGATACTGCAGGCAAGCAATCCTGAGACAAGACTATATTTAATGAATTTCGAATGTATAAGCATGATTATTCAAGCTCCTGATTAGTTACTATTTCGTTGTAATATCAACTTCAAAAGTCCCCTGGGTTAATTCTTTCTCGTCAGAGGTACGCGTGAACTGTCCTTTGCCTGTGGCGCCTGTCCATTTGCCGCCGCCTCCGATCACGTCAAAACTGGCATTGCCGGATTTCGCGGTCCCCTTGATATCGAATATATCTTCATCAGATTCCTTAAAAGTACAGTAGAAATCTGTCGTCGCATCGCTGTCCGGCGCCACAATTCCCAACCCGGCGCAATCTACGGTAAGAATGGATGGTGGTTCTCCTGATAGCGATGCAATTCCCGATAACTCAATTGTCATTACCCCGTCCCCGCTACCGAGTGGCATGAGTTGTTTTACAGGGGACGCATAAATGGTGCCGGTATGTTTTGTTGTGTTTCCAGCGTAAAGATTCTGGCTCAGCAATAGTGTGACACATATTCCAAGCACATTAACCAGGCTGTAATTATTCATTGTTTGAATCTCCCGGATTTTGCAACGTTTTATTTACTGCACTTTATAATTACGAGACGACATGCAGACAGAAAAGGCACGGCGGTAATCATTTGCACGTTGCTGTTGTTGCTGTGCCAGCGCCTGTTGCTGTTGTTGTGCCTGATATGCTTGCTCATCACGCCAGCGTTGTTCTTCGGATTTTCTGCTGGAACGTTTGACGCCACCAAACAAACCACCGGCAAGTGCGCCGATCGCTGCTCCCTTACCGGCATCACCGGCAATTGCGCCACCGATTGCACCCAATGCAGCACCGCCCGCCGCGTCTCTGACTACACCACCCTGACCGGTTTCGCCGCTGCCAAAATATCCGCTCGATGAAGAGCCGGGAGGAGAACTGTACGTGTAGTTTGATTGGGATGTTTGCGGAGGCCGGGCCGGATCGAAACCGGTTTGCATGGCTGCCCATTGATGACATTCGAACTGATCTTTTTGTTGCTGTTCCTGCGTTTGTCCCGCCGATGGATAGGCATAGACACCCGCGCCAATCTGCCCGGCATAACTATCATTTGCAGTTACTGCAATAAAAACAATTGCAATAACAAATGCCCAGTTAAAGTTAAACTAAAGATGATCGAAGCATGTTAAACACAGCAGAAAAATAATGCGTTAATTGGTATTATAGTTCAACCCTTTGTTCAGCAGTGATATACATTTTTTTATCCGGGTTATCTTCGACATGACCTTGCAGTTTCATCGTCTTCCCGGCAACAGTACCGTTAAATATGAATCTTCCTTCGTTCAACTTGCCAAAATGGCCGGTGACGATATCGTTGTATCTTGTTGCATTGACCGTGATGGTAATTCCTGAAGAGGTTTCTTTGTACGTCCCGATAAAATAGAAAGATATCCCCCCGCCGTAAAGACGATTTCCGGTTAATACCAGAACGCCACCACGATTGATTTCCTCTTCGACTTGTAATCCTCCCTGCACTTCTTCGCTCATCGAAAATTGAACTGTCCATAGACCTTCTGCGGCCATAAAATTTCTCCCCCAATATTAGAAATAGAATAATATAGGATAATAACTAATAATATACGAAGCGATCGGTAATAATTTTTAATAACAACGCTAATGCTCGCTTTTATGCAAAGTTGGGGATTCAAATCAGAATTATCTGTTAATAATCTGATTTTTAACGTTTTCATACTCATTATACTTTCCGGCTGTGACGCTGTAGGGCCGGAATTTGTTCAGCCGGATGCGCCTGTCTCACAGCAGTGGCTGGAAGGAGATGATCCGAAGATTAGTGCAACCCAGGCGGAATTCAGCGAATGGTGGACCATCTTTAATGACCCGGTTCTGAATACTCTGGTTGAGAACGCATATCAGCAAAATCTCCCCTTGCAGATTGCCGGTATCAGGATCCTGGAAGCCAGGGCCCAACTGGGAATAGCCGTGGGGAATGCCTACCCGCAATTACAACAGGCACGCGGTGGTATTTCGCATATTGAACTGAGTGAAAACCAATCCAATTTTTCTCCGGCACTGGACACATCGTTTCGGGATGTCAATGTGGGATTCGATATGGGCTGGGAACTGGATCTCTGGGGACGTTTCCGGCGCGGTATAGAAGCGGCAGACGCTGATTTGCTAGCTTCTATTGCCGATTACGATGATGTGCTCGTCAGTCTTACCGCCAATGTCGCCACTGCGTATACACTGATACGCACCTTTGAGGAACGTCTGGCCATCGCCAGAGCGAATGTGGAAATTCAGGAAGAGAGCCTGGAAATTGCTGAGACACGTTTCAGTGGCGGCCTTACCACTGAACTCGATGTACAACAAGCACGGACATTACTGCTGAATACCAGGGCCACAATACCTGCGCTGGAAATTGGTCTCCAGCAATCGAAACATGCCTTAAGCACGCTGCTCGGAATGCCTCCAGGAGATCTCGAGGATGCACTAGGCAGTTTAGGTGTAATACCCACTGCACCCGCCGCGGTGGCTATTGGAATCCCGGCAGAACTTTTACGGAGACGTCCGGATATCCGCCGGGCAGAATTACAGGCTGCGGCGCAGAGTGCCCGTATTGGTATTGCTGAAGGTGATCTGTATCCACATTTCTCTCTGGTGGGTTCCATCGGACTCAGGGCCAGTGATACTTTCGAAACTGATTTGGGCGATCTGTTTCAACTGAACAGCATTGAGGCCTTCGGAGGGCCAAGCTTGACATGGGATGTTTTTAATTATGGCCGGATAAAAAATAATGTCCGGGTTCAGGACGCACGCCTGCAACAATTGATTGTGAATTATCAGAATACCGTTCTCGAGGCGTCACGGGAGGTGGAAGATGCCTTGGTGGCTTTCCTGCGCGCCCAGGAACAGGTGGGTTTTCTTGCGGAAAGCGTGGATGCGGCGAATCGATCCGTTGATCTTGCCATTTTGCAATATAGCAATGGTATTGCTGATTATCAGCGTGTACTGGATACTCAGGAGGCGCTGGTGAATCAACAGGACCTGTTAACATCACGGCGTGGCGACATCGCAACCAACCTGATTGCAATGTTCCGGGCACTGGGCGGTGGTTGGGAAATCCGCGCCGGAAAAGCACTTGTCCCGGAGAAAACCAAAGAGACCATGCGCAACCGCAGCGATTGGGGTCAATTGCTGAAGCCGGCCACACCTGATACAAATGAATCGGATGAAAACAAAGGACTGTTCCGGAGACCGGACTGGTAAGATAACCAATTGTTATTAATTTGGGGAATTAATAATGGATAAAAATAATCAATGCCTTGTTATTACCATCCTGCTGCTTCTGGCCGGATGTACTGCACATTATCCCGTCAATGAGCCGATAGAAAAAATAGACAGTAGTGGCGGTTATCGCCCTCAATTTACCCAGGCTGGTGAAGATCGCTCTGATACACTTATGGTTGGCCTTGCCTTTTCCGGCGGCGGGACACGGGCGGCCGCTTTCTCCTATGGTGTATTGGAGGAACTGCGCGACATTACCATCCAGTGGGAGGGCCGTGAACGGCGCCTGATTGATGAAGTGGACACCATTTCCTCCGTCTCGGGAGGCAGTTTTACCGCCGCTTATTATGGACTGTTCGGTGATCGTATCTTTGAAGACTTTGAGGAAAAATTTCTCAAGCATGATGTAGAGGGTCACCTGAAAGCAATTTTCTGGAAGCCCTGGACATGGTTCAGCATTGGGTCAACACTTTTTGGCCGGAGTGATTACGCGGCGGATTATTATGATGAGATTCTGTTTGAAGGAAAGACCTTTGCAGACATCATGTCGCGCAATGGACCGTTTATCCAGATCAATGCCA
>JAENIZ010000059.1 GCA_016844485.1 Gammaproteobacteria bacterium
AATCGCAATACGGCCAGCCATGATCTCGGCATATTCCTGCGGTAATACAGGATCGAGTTCTGGTTCGGCATAACCGATCGGATAGAGGGGCATATTGGTACGGGGTTCATATTTATCGGTCGCGCCTACAGTGTGCAGCAATTCATGGGCGATCACGACGTTATTCTCCGCATCCATCTTTTCACTCGAGAAGGCGTTCACGATACCGATGAGTCCCTTCTGCAAGCCGAGTGAATGTGCCACGGTCTTGCGGGTTTCCGGATCGAAATATAATACGAATATCTGGATGTCCTTAGGATATTTGTAATTATCACGGCTCCATGACCAGTAGCGTAACTTCAAACTCCAGACCATGACAGAAAGCGCGGTCCGATTGCGTGGAGGGGGCGGTGGAATTTCTTTTATTTCCGGCGCCAGGCCAATATCCACCCCTCCTCGTTGAAAAAATCTTCTATCTCTTTGAAAGTCAGAACACTCAGAGACTGAATATGATCCTGCGTTGTCTCGCTGCCGTCACCATTGATGGGATAGATAGTTACCGCAAGTGGATCATCCCAGTCGGTTGAACGTGCCCTCGCCAGCCACGCCGTGCACGCGACCATCAATAATACATAAAGCAGGATCAGGATCCGGATTTTCCTGAAAAATCCACCGCTCGTTTGCCCGGTCATAAGCAAAATAATTTTTTATTTTATAAACAAATGCAGCTTATGCTTGTTTATCCAATGCCTTCTTCCCCGCTGACTTGAGGTCACAATTTGTGGCCCAGGAAATTAAACTCTTCTTTTAACTACCACCTGTCACATTCACAAAATTTTCTTATCCAGTAACAAATTTAATGTATATCGAATCCCGAATCCCGTTGTATCCGTCGGTATATGGGCAAGCCCTCCCTTGCGGTTGCTGCTGGCGAGATCAATATGGATCCATGGCGTGTTGTTTTTCACAAAGCGTTGCAGGAATCGCGCAGCGAGGATATGGTCAGCGCCGCTTTCACGCGAACATTGTTTGACATCGGCAATATCACTTTCAAGCGACTTGTCATAATCCTCATCCATGGGAAACGGCCAGACCCTTTCGCCGCTGTCACGTCCCGCTTCAACCAGTTTCGGAATTAATTCATCCTTGTTCGTGAATATCCCGCTGTACGCCTTGCCCAGTGAATAGATGCAGGCGCCCGTGAGTGTTGCATAATCGATAATAAGTTTCGGTTTTTGTTTCGAGGCCATTGCCAGGGTATCCGCAAGGACCATCCGGCCTTCCGCATCGGTATTTACGATTTCAATTGTCGTGCCGTCGGATGCGGTAATAACATCATTCGGCTTGTAGGCCTTAGGGCCGATATGATTCATGGCGAGCGCCATCCAGCATTCCACCGGAAAACTAACCTTCAACCGGGTCAATGCCAGCAATGTCCCCAGTGCCACGGCACTGCCCTGCATGTCTTCATGCATGCCGAACATGTAGTTGGCTGATTTGAGATTGACACCACCCGTGTCATAACAGATACCCTTGCCGACAAGTATTAATTTATTTTTTCGTGTGGAAATTGCGGGCGTGTATTGCAGGCGTACAATCCCGGCATCTTCCGTGGGACTGCCCTGTGCAACTGCAAGGAAGGCGCCGGCTTTTTGCTTTTTCAGATGCTTGATATCGTAAAACTCGAGTTTCCATTTATTTTCGTTTGCCAGTTGCCTGACCCGCTTCAGGTAATCCGACGGCGTCAGCATGTTGGATGGCAACATGGTGAGACTCCGGGCCAATGCATTACCTTCCGCTTCCGCAAAAGTGCGTCTGAAGCCATGTGCTGTCCTGACGCCATAGAGATGGAGCATTTGCAGTTTGCTTGCTGATTTCGATTTGCTTTTGAACTTCGGCATTTCCGCCGCGGCGGCCAGTATCGCTGCAATGACGGCCTCTGCGATGCGCTCTGGATGTCCCGCGCTGAATCCGTGTACGGCAATTCCCAATTCCTTAACCTCATGACCCTCATGCGCACTGATGAGCTTTCTTGCGAGTGTTAACAGGTTGAAACTGCTGATATCGGACTTGATACATGTGAACGAGATATGGCTGCCGGTTTTATTAGGCAGGTCCAGCATGATGGGACTTTTATCCGCATCCTTCTTTCCCAGACGCTGCCGGCGCGCCTGCAGGATTTCACCATAAGGGATCTGTTTGATTGTTTTGACGGCAAGCAGGTGCGGCATGACAATGATCCAGTTGGCCAGTTTATCCACCTGTTGTTTGTCCGGGGACTTTGCCTGTTGCTGTAATTTGATGTTCATAATTCGTCCAATGGCTTTTAACTTAGTACTGGTTTAATCACATATGCCGTCTTTGATTGATGAATATGCCTTACCAGGAGTAATTTGTGATTAGTAATTTGTGATTTGTAATTTGTGATTTGTTACCAATAACCAATTACTAATTACCAATCACAGATTTTTGATTAACTCCGACTTATAAGCAATACTTTTAACTGAAATAATCCTAAACTGGTCACCATACAGAACTGAAAAGATAAGGATTCCACCACACCCCTACTCTCCTATATATTAATAAAACTCTGGAAAAGTCATCCGTGACATTTTTCAGAGATTCCTTAAAGGTGGCAACGGTCATGACAGAACAACAAAAAGACATTGATCCCCAGGAAACACATGAGTGGCTTGATGCCCTGGAATCTATTCTGGAACGCGAAGGGATCGAGCGCGCGCATTTTATCCTGGAGCATTTAATCGCCAAGGCGCGGAAATTCGGCGCCTATCTGCCCTATAGCGCCACCACTGCCTATCTCAATACCATCCCCCCTTCCAAGGAGGAACGTTCGCCGGGTGATCCCGGTATCGAATGGCGCATCCGCTCCCTTGTACGCTGGAACGCACTGGCTATGGTGGTCAAGGCCAACCAGAAAAGCACTGAACTGGGCGGACATATCGCGAGCTTTGCATCCTCAGCCACGTTATATGACGTGGGCTTCAATCATTTCTTCCGCGCCCCCAGTGAAAAACACAGGGGCGATTTGCTGTTTATCCAGGGCCACTCCGCACCGGGCATTTATGCGCGCGCATTTCTCACCGGCCGCATAACCGAGGAACAAATGAACAATTTTCGCCAGGAAGTGGATGGCAATGGACTGTCTTCCTATCCGCACCCGTGGCTGATGCCGGATTACTGGCAATTCCCCACAGTATCCATGGGTCTCGGCCCACTGATGGCCATCTACCAGGCGCGCTTCATGCGTTATCTGGAAAACCGTGAGTTGATCAATCCCAGTGATCGCAAGGTGTGGGCGTTCATGGGCGATGGCGAGATGGATGAACCGGAATCCATGGGCGCGATTGGACTTGCGGCGCGGGAAAAACTGGACAATCTGATCTTCGTCATCAATTGCAACCTGCAGCGGCTGGACGGTCCGGTGCGCGGCAACAGCAAGGTCATCCAGGAATTTGAAGGCACATTCCGCGGCGCGGGCTGGAATGTCATCAAGGTCATCTGGGGTTCCTACTGGGATCCGTTGATTGCGCGCGACACCAGCGGACTGCTCTACAAACGCATGGAAGAGTGCGTCGATGGTGAATACCAGGCCTACAAGGCGAATGACGGCGCCTTTGTCCGGGAAAAATTTTTCGGGAAATACCCGGAACTCAAGGCGATGGTGGCCAATATGTCGGATGCTGATATCTGGCGCCTCAACCGTGGTGGCCATGATCCGCATAAGGTCTATGCCGCCTATGCCGCTGCGGTAAAACACAAGGGACAACCAACGGTGATCCTCGCCAAGACAGTCAAAGGATATGGCATGGGTGAGGCCGGTGAAGGCCAGAACATCACCCATCAGCAAAAGAAAATGGGTGAAGAGGCACTCAAAAAATTCAGGGATCGGTTCAGCATCCCAATCTCCGATGACAAGATTGCTGAAACACCATTTTATCGTCCGGCTGAAGACAGCCCTGAAATGCAATATCTCAAGGAGCGCAGGAAACTGTTGGGCGGGTATTTCTTTGACAAACGCAAAAAGCTACCCGCGCTGAAAATCCCGTCCCTTGAGATCCATCAGAAACTGCTGGAGGGTTCGGAAGACCGGGAGATCTCAACGACCATGGCCTTCGTGCGCATTCTGAATACTCTGCTCAAGGACAAACAGATAGCAAAATATATCGTGCCGATTGTGCCGGATGAGGCGCGCACGTTCGGCATGGAAGGAATGTTCAGGCAACTCGGTATTTATTCATCCGTCGGCCAGCTCTATGAACCCGTCGATCAGGACCAGGTGATGTATTACCGCGAAGACATCAAGGGCCAGATACTTGAAGAAGGAATTAACGAGGCAGGCGCCTATTCATCATGGATCGCAGCGGCCACGGCCTACCGTAATCACGGCATGTACATGATCCCTTTCTATATCTATTACTCCATGTTCGGTTTCCAACGCATCGGCGATCTCGCCTGGGCATCCGGCGATATGCGTTCGAGAGGTTTCCTGCTCGGCGGGACGGCCGGCAGAACAACCCTTTCCGGTGAAGGGCTGCAACACCAGGATGGTCACAGCCATATCCTTGCATCAACGATCCCGAATTGTGTTTCCTATGATCCCACTTATGCATATGAACTTGCCGTTATCATCCAGGACGGTATGAAAAAAATGTACCAGGATGATAAAGACATCTTTTATTACATCACGGTGATGAATGAACCCTATGTACACCCGGCCATGCCGAAAGGTGTTGAAGAAGGGATCCTGCGCGGCATGTATCCGCTCAAAAAAGCCGGCAAGAAAAAACTGAAGGTTCAGTTGCTGGGTAGCGGGACAATCTTGCGCGAGGTCATCGCTGCTGCCGATTTGCTTGAAAAAGATTTTGATGTGGCGTCGGATGTCTGGAGTATCACCAGTTTTAACGAACTCCGGCGTGACGGCCTCGACGTGCAACGCTGGAATATGTTGCATCCGGACAAGAAACCCAGAACCAGTTACGTTACATCATCATTAGAGGAGGATTGTCCCACAGTCGCCGCCACGGATTACATGAAGATCTACGCCGATCAGGTCCGCGAGTTCGTGCCGGGCCGCTATATCGTTCTCGGCACTGATGGCTTCGGCCGCAGTGACACGCGCAAACAGTTGCGCAAGTTTTTCGAGGTCAACCAATACTATATTGCCGTCGCGGCATTAAAGGCCCTGGCCGATGAAGGCAGCATTCCCGCCGCAAAGGTCAGTGAGGCAATCAAGAAATATAAAATTGATCCGGAAAAACCGAATCCGGTAACTGTATAACAACTGGTGATTGGTGATTGATAAAAACGAAAATGCTCAATGTTTAAAGTTCAACGTTAAACATTGAACCTGAAACGTTGAACCGTTTTTAATAGGAAAAACTGATTTTGGCTAAAGAGAGAGAAATACAACTTCCCGATATTGGCGACTTTGATAGTGTCGATGTCATTGATGTTGCTGTGGGTCCGGGCGATAAAATAAAAAAGGAAGACACGCTTATTACACTGGAAAGTGACAAGGCGACGATGGACATTCCCTCGCCTGCCGCGGGCATTGTGAAAAAAATGCTGGTGAAAACAGGAGACAAGATCTCACAGGGCGCACCTATCCTGATCCTGGAGGAGACTGCCACACCAGTGGATAGTGAAGCAACCACTGTAAATGCTTCCCTAGCAGACAGCGAAGTAACTACTGTAAACGCTTCCAAGATAGACAGTGAGGCAACCACCATAAACGCAGCACCCCGGCCCGCACCTTATGTACGCAACAGCGCACAGATTGTCGGGGCAAGCCACTCCGAAAAGGCCCATGCCAGTCCTTCCGTGCGCCGCTTTGCCCGCGAACTCGGTGTGGATCTCGGTCTTGTGTATGGTACCGGGCCCAAGGGGCGCATCTTAAAAGATGACATCAAGGCCTTTACCAAAAGCATGTTGTCCGGCAACAAGCTTAACCGTGGCGGTGCGTTTGGATTACCGGAGACACCGCCGGTTGATTTTTCCAAATTCGGCGAGATTGAACTCAAACCGCTGAGCAGGATAAAACGGCTGGGCGGGCAGAGTCTGCACAGGAGCTGGATCACCGTGCCACATGTGACCCAGTTCGATGAGGCCGATATTACTGATCTGGAGGAATTCAGGAAATCAAAACTTGAAACTGCAAAGAAAAAAGGAATCAAACTGACGCTGGTGTCATTTCTGGTCAAGGCCGTGGTTGACGTGCTGCACGAAATGCCTGAATTCAATTCTTCACTCAGTACTGATGGTGAAAATATTGTCCTGAAGAAATATTTTCATATCGGCATTGCCGTGAATACTGATAACGGGCTCGTTGTTCCCGTAATAAAAGATGCCGACCAAAAAGGTTTGTTTGATATTGCATCAGAGATAAGCACGCTCACCGACAAAGTAAGGGCAGGAAAATTCACTCCTGCCGATCTGCAGGGGGGATGTTTTACGATATCAAGTCTGGGTGGTATCGGTGGAACAGGTTTTACTCCCATCGTTAATGCACCTGAAGTGGCAATACTCGGTGTTTCACGTTCCGTGATGAAACCTGTCTATCAGAACGGAGAATTTGTTCCCCGTTTGATATTACCTTTTGCGCTATCCTACGATCACCGCGTAATCGACGGTGTTTCCGGTGCGCAATTCACTCAGCATCTGAGCACGGTTTTAACTGATATACGCCATATACTGCTTTAATATGATGTATTCCGTGAATCGCGGCTTGATAAACATATCTAATCACCAATCACCAATCACTAATCACTGACTTTCCTATGTCTGATCTGAAAGAAGTCCTTGTCCCTGATATTGGCGACTTCAAAAATGTTGAGGTTATTGAAGTATTGGTTCGCCCCGGTGATGCGATCGAAAAGGAACAATCCTTGATCACATTGGAAAGTGACAAGGCGACAATGGATATCCCTTCCCCGCACAGTGGAAAAGTAAAAAAAGTCAACCTGTCCGCCGGTGACAAGGTCTCACAGGACACATTGATTTTAACAATGGAAATATCAACCACCGCGAAAGATAAATCTGAAAAAGCCAAACCGGAAGAACCTGCTCTTTATCAAGCTGCATCATCGTTAACTTCAACTGGTGCTGATATTCACGCCGAGGTGGTCGTGCTCGGCGCGGGTCCCGGTGGTTATACCGCCGCGTTCCGTTCCGCCGATCTCGGCAAGAAAACAGTCCTGGTTGAACGTTATCCCACGCTGGGAGGTGTTTGTCTTAACGTCGGTTGTATTCCTTCCAAGGCGTTATTGCATATTGCCAGGGTCATTACTGAGGTTGAGGAACTGAAAGAACTTGGAATTGATCTGGGGAATTCAAACGCCGATAAAAAACCCGTGCATGCCTGGACGGAAGGTGTCGTTGCAAAACTGACGAACGGTCTCAAACAGATGGCTAAACAACGCAAGATAGAAGTCATCCAGGGAACAGGTCGTTTTACTTCAACACACACCATTGCGGTGGAAAACGGAAAAAATACAACAACAATTTCTTTTGACCATGCCATCATTGCCGCCGGATCGCAGGCGGCGATAATCCCCGGTCTTCCCGAAGACCCGCGTATCATGGATTCCACTTCCGCCCTGCTGCTTGAAACCCTGCCGAAACGAATGCTGGTCATCGGCGGCGGCATTATCGGTCTGGAAATAGCAACGGTTTATGATGCACTGGGATCGAAGATCACCGTGGTAAAATCGCATCAAGAAACGCTATGAAAATATTTATCTGAAAACATCTGTCAAGGAAATAAAAATGACGAAGAAACATTTGCAGGTAACTTTCGATGGCAAGGATGCGCCGGAACAGGATAATTTCGACGCCATTCTCGTTGCGGTCGGCCGGCGTCCCAACGGAAAAATGATTGGTGCGGAAAATGCCGGCGTGCATGTGGATGAGAGAGGATTTATCCCCGTCGATGATCAGCAACGCACCAATGTGCCGCATATTTTTGCGATTGGCGATATTGTTGGACAACCCATGCTTGCGCACAAAGCAACGCATGAAGGCAAGGTGGCTGCCGAAGTCATTACCGGACATAAGAGCGGGTTTGACAACCGTGTCATTCCCTCGGTCGCCTACACTGATCCGGAGGTTGCCTGGGTGGGAGTCACCGAAACGGAGGCAAAAGAGAAAGGCATTGAATTTGGTAAGGGTGTATTTCCCTGGGCGGCGAGCGGCCGCTCCCTGTCACTTGGACGGGATGAAGGCATTACCAAGATCATCTTCGACAAACAATCCAATCGCATCATCGGCGCTGCTATTGTCGGACCGAATGCCGGAGATTTAATTGCTGAATGTGCTCTTGCCATCGAGATGGGTTGTGATGCACAGGATATTGGTCTGACCATCCATCCCCACCCCACACTTTCCGAAACGATCGGAATGGCGGCGGAAGCTTTTGAAGGGACGATTACGGATCTGTATATTCCCAAGAAATGATTACCGTCGGTGAAAAACCGATCAAGGCCAGATTCTCCATCAATATTCTGGAAAATAATAAAAACGAAATTCTGCTGTTAAAACGGCACCCCAATGCGGAACTTGGTCCCGGCCTGTGGGGATTCCCTGCCGGACATATCAAAGAAGGAGAATCTCCCGAACACTGCGCCCTGCGTGAACTGCATGAAGAGATCGGCAAGGACATCAATATTCATCTGTTGAAACAATTCGGCCCGGTACGGGACAGTTTCTACGGCGGCATTTATCAGATATTTCTCTTTCATTACCGCTGGCATGGCGGCAATATCATATTGAATCCTGAACACACTGATTATATGTGGGTCCGGCAAGAGGATTATAAAAATTACGCAGTCATGGACGGGATGGATGAAGATCTTTATTACCTGGAAATCTGGCCGAGGCAATATCTCGACGAAGACAAACTTCCGCCAGCGTATAAATAAATGGACACTCCATGCCTGTAAAACTTAATCACACGATTCATGGAAATGGCGAACCGATCATAATGCTGCACGGGTTGTTCGGTTCTTCCAGAAATTTGCGATCGATTGCCGGCAGGCTTTCAGAAAAATACAAGGTTGTCAGCGCTGATCTGCGCAACCACGGTGAATCCGGACATACCGATTCAATGACCTATCCGGAAATGGCTGATGATGTTCTGCAACTGATGGATCAGCTGTCCATTGAACAAGTTTCACTCATCGGTCACAGCATGGGGGGCAAGGTGGCCATGATGGCGGCATTGCAGAAACCGGAATTGATCAAACAACTCATTGTGCTTGATATTGCACCCGTCAGATATGAATACTCTTATGGCAAGTTGTTTGTCGCAATGGAAGGCCTTTCGCTCCCTGCAATCAAAAACAGAAAAGATGCGGAAGATTATCTGAATTCACAGATTAATGATCCTGAGCTCTCTCAATTCCTGTTGCAGAACCTTGTACGAACGCAACAGGGGTTCCGCTGGCGGCTCAACCTTCCTGCAATCAAATCCGGTATGGAGCACATCACCGGTTTTCCGGCCATGAGTGCGGATATTCATTTCAACGGGCCCACACTCTTTCTAGGAGGAGAGGACTCCGATTGTATTCAAACAAAATATTATGAAACTATTCATGGTTATTTCCCGAAAGCCAATATAAAAATGATTGCAAATACCGGTCACATGCTACATACAGAACAACCGGATGTCATAGTGAACATGATCAGGCAATTTCTTGGCTAATAGCTCAGTGTCATTCCGAACCTTG
>JAENIZ010000155.1 GCA_016844485.1 Gammaproteobacteria bacterium
ACCAGCGCCATCGGCCATCCGCTCGGCGCATCCGGCATCCGGCTGATCCTGACAGCCATGCGGCAACTGGAGAGGACCAAGGGTCGTTACGCCTTGGCGAGTCTGTGCATCGCCGTGATACTGGAAAGAGTTGGCTGAAACACTCATGGAAGATCTGAAAGGATTTCATGAATGGGATTATAGTATCCACACACACTGAGATATGAAAAAACGCAGCGACACCGACAAGGCCATACGCAACATTATGAATTGGGCCGAGCGGCCCGAGTGGGCAAACGAGCTGGCGACGGTATTCGACGCCCATCTTGCCCCGGTGTGCGAGCGCATCGGCATCAATCAGGAAGAACTCGGCCGGGAACTTGCCGATCATGGCTACGACGGCATGCTGTTCGGGATTGTATTCGAGGATTTTCTCACCCGCCGCCTGGCGCCGGATGACAGGAACATCATCGACGATTATCTGGCACGCCGCGGCTGGCGCGAAAGCGTTCCCGGCCGCCGCTATCTGTGGGCACTCCGGGATTCCGCGCTCTGTCTCTACGAGGTTATCGAGGTCTCCTCCGGCCGGTATTGCGACCTACGCGACCTGGTGCGCGGCGGCAAGAGTTTTCGAGTCCACGAACACCTGGGCACACAAAACATGGTCAAGTGGGACCAGATCGCCGCCCGCGTATTGAATATCGAAGGGAAGTATTGCTTTTCCGGCGGCATCCTGCCGTTTCCCCTGGAAGCGTCGCAAAGCCTGCTCAGAGTCTTGGACCAGTCGCAGAAGCAATTCAACAAGGTAGTCACGCAAGCGGCCGAGAAGCTGGCTATATTACAATTAGCGGCGACCGTAGATGCTGGCGATCTTTTTCTGCGCGAAACCGCGCCCGCATTTACTTCCCTGTGGCTCGTGCATACCCTGGAACGCCTGCACGCGCCGTTACCAGAAATCATCAATCGCGACGGCGAGGCCCTGATGTTAACCGAGACCCGTTTTCCGTTTCCGGCGGAACAATCGGAGGAAATCGCCCGGCGCCTGGACGCCGCCCCCGAATGGGAGCGGGACAATCCGAACGAACACAACTGGACATGGCTGCCGGAATCGGAGACCGGCAACAACCAAGAACGCGGCATGATCATAGAATCCTTTCAAAATGGGCAACGCCTCATCAGTGGCGCCCTGAAATTAACGCCGGTGACATTGACGTTGACCACCAACTCCTTGGAACGGACGGACCGCGGCAAGACCGCGCTGGAAGCGCTTCTGCACGGACTCATCGGTCCGTCTCTGAGCAAGCTGCAAACGCCGGAACAACTGCTTGCGGAAAGGAACTCCCGCACTCGGGACGATCCCGGCCAGAGACCTGATGAAAGCATCGATCCAGAAGTCGCCGCTCAGGTCATTCATGCCATGATGGATCAACACTACCACCAGTGTCTGGATGAACCCATACCCATGCTGGGCAATAAAACCCCGCGGCAATGCGCTAAAAGCAAGAAGGGACGCGAGAAAGTCATCGACTGGCTGAAACATCTGGAAAACAACGAACAACGCCGCGCCGCCCGGGAGGGACAAAAACCCTACGACAGCAACTGGATGTGGGAAGAATTGAAACTGGACCAGTTCCGCGATTGATATCGTGCTTGCTCGGCGGCGGGTGTAGCTAGGGATAGGAAATTGCTTTCAGCAACTGGGCCGGATTCGGCGTTGGCATGGCGTTAACCCGCCGTTTTTGTCATTTGACATATATCTCGTTACGCGTATTCGTCATCGTGAACCCCTCCTAATAATTTTTTGAAATAGTCCCATATTGGGACTATACTGCCACCATGAGGATCATCGCCATATCCACATTGAAGGCTTTCTGGGAAGACAAGCCCGCCTATGCGGACGCCATGGAACCGGCCCTGGCCTGGTACCGGCGTGCGTTGAAAGCAGATTGGGCAGCCCCCGCCAAGGTCAAGCAGGATTTCAGGAATGCCAGCATTCTCAAGGATGGCCGGGTGGTGTTCAACATTGCCGGCAACAAGTACCGGCTGTTGGTCTGGATCAATTATGCCTATCGCGTGGTATATATACGCTTCATTGGCACTCATGCCCAATATAACAAGATCGATGTACAAACCATTTAATACCGGAGGTGGCCGAGATGAACATCAAGCCGATCAAAACCAAAACTGATTACCGCGCTGCATTGAAGGAAATCGAAAGCCTGATGACAGCTGCGCCAAACACGCCTGACGGTGAAAAACTGGACGTGATGGCAACGCTGGTGGAAGCCTATGAGGCAAAACATTACGCGCTGGATTTTCCTGATCCGGTGGAGGCCATCAAGTTTGAAATGGAACAGCAGGGACTTACGGTGAAAGACCTGGAACCGATGATCGGCAAGAGCAACCGTGTTTACGAAATCCTGAACCACAAGCGCTCTTTGACACTGAAAATGATATGGAAGTTGAATCAGGAGCTGGGCATACCGGCCGAGTCCCTGATCAAACCACTTCAGGTTTAAAATTTCCCGAAATTCGGTGTCAGAGTCGACTCTGACACCGGAGTTCCCTAATTCTGTTGTACGCCAATCTTAATTTTGGAAACGGTAGTAAAAACATCCGTGATAATCTCAGTTCTAGCAAAGTGGTTTTTACGCTGGCCCCAAACGTATGAGTGGATGAGGCTACCTTTCCCAATTCAAGATTCAAGACCTGACCCCGCACCCACTGCAAGCAATACCTCCGTACTCATATTTGTGCAGTGTGCCTCCGTTCAAGAT
>JAENIZ010000060.1 GCA_016844485.1 Gammaproteobacteria bacterium
ATCGAGTATCCGGATCTCAATGGTATTACGATCAAAGCGCGAAATCGCACCACGGGAATTCAGCCATTCATATTGGAGTACCCCTTCCTTGTCATGCGGTGCGATCGCGGCATACATGGGTTGCAGAATTTCATCTTCGTACTGCTGTCGATTGAGTACAGGCTCGGGGATAACAAGCCCGGTAATGCTGGGGAGCTGATCAGAATTATGCCGGTAAGTTTCCAGACGGGTATCCATCATACCGGTCAGCGCACCTCCCATGATGGGCGAACTTGCGGCAAGTGCAGGCATCACGGGTAATAACAGGCGGATGGCGGTATGCAACAATGCAAATTCCCGATCATCGGCAAATGGCAGGTTGATATGCATGCTCTGCAGATTCGACCAGCCGTGTCCCTCGCAGTTGAAGATGCGGTGAAAGGCGTCATAGATCTCACCGTCGTCATGCGTCCACAACCGTGTTTCGAGTGACGGGTCCATCCACGGGTGCATGGAGGTGGGCATCAGTCTGCCGTTCATTGATCCCAGGATCGCATTAATCCTGCCGACTTCTGCTTGAAATTGATCGGGTAATGACGCCAGTGAATTTACCGGTCCGTTGGTTTTCAATTCCATGACGTGCAGGACCAGTTCATTGGACCAGGCAATGGGGCCTGCTTCGATAGCGCTGATGTATGCGCCAGCCACAGATTTTATTAACTGATCGACGACGGGCATGACCGATAAATCATCCCGATTCACAGTCATGTATTCCAGCTCAATGCCGTAACCGGCAAAGAGCGGCAGTATCGGGACGGGACCGGTCATACGGCGGCAGGGCCGCGTTTACGCGCCTCGATGCGTTTCAGGAATATGCCCATGATTTCACGGTACAGGGCGTCCTTCAATACCGCGTCTTCAGCCCCGGCATCGATATTCGGATTATCGTTGACCTCCATCACCACGCATTTATTCCCGATCTGTTTCAGATCGACGCCATACAGCCCGTCACCAATTAAATTGGCGGCCTTGAGCGCGGTTTTTACGACTTCATCCGGCGCCTCACCCACCGACAAGGTATCGGTCCGGCCTTCACCGCTGGTGTTGCCGGATTGATCACGCTTGATGGTTTGCCAATGTTGATCCGCCATGTGGTAACGGCACACGAACAGCGGACGGCGATCACAGATACCGACACGCCAGTCAAAACCCGTAGGTATATATTCCTGGGCGACGATCAGGTCCGATTTCGACAGCAGACGGGAGACCTCGTGAGTGAGTTCCGCTTCGGTTTCCACCCTGAGTACACCCATGGAAAAAGCGCCATCGGGTTGTTTGAGTACACAGGGCAGGCCCAGTGATTTAAAGATCGTATCAATATTGCTGCGATGAATAATAAGCGTCTTGGGAATGGCCACGGAGTGCCGCGTCAGTAATTCCGCCAGATAAACCTTGTTGGTGCATTTCAATATGGAGTTGGGATCATCAATGACCACCAGTCCTTCTGCCGTGGCGCGTTGCGCAAAACGAAAGGTATGATGGTTCACCGCAGTGGTCTCCCGGATAAACAGGGCGTCAAATTCCGCCAGGCGGTGCAGGTCGTTGCGGGTGATCAATTCAAAATCGAGTCCGACTGCCTCTGCCGCTTTCTGAAATCGTTTCAGGGCCCGGGGGTTTGACGGTGGTTCCGATTCTTCAGAGTTATGCAGTACCGCGAGATCGAAACGGGGAATCGCCCGTTTACGTACACGGCGGTTCCTGCCGGTAAAGTAATTCGTGGCCGCCTCGATAACGAACGCACGATGACCTTGAGGTATATCACTGACTGCGATTGTCCTTACGGAATGCAACTGCCACGATTTACCTTTTATAAATTGTGCGCGCAGCATCGGCGCCTGGAACAGGTTAAATAATCGCAGACTCAGATTCTCATAGCGTTTCGCTATATTGCGGCCAAAATAAATACTGAGAGTGAATGATCTGGATTGCAGATGTTTGAACGCATGTTGTATTTGTTCCTCCATCTCTTCCGACAGGGTACGAATAACATGCTGGGACTTCAGGTCCTGAATGGTATTGATGTCCGGGAGAGGTTTATGACCACGCGCCGCAGCCAGCAGTGATACGTAATAACCGGTACTCTGGTAACTGTAGGAACGGCACAGATTGAACACCTTTGCGGAACGATCCTCACTGTATGCCGGATCAGAGAGGTAAGCCCGTGCCGAGGTCACGACAACACCCGGGATATGCAGTGGCCAGTTCTTGGGCTTATTAACGACGAGCAGAATGGACATGTGTTACATCAACGGCGTGGATGGATAACCAGCAGATTATCATCATAGGTGAGTACACCGAGCAAGATAGCACAGATAAGTCGATCAATGTTTACCGAATATAACTGACCGGATGCTACCGGATTGTGCAATTGCGGATCAGCAATGAGAACAGTACGGCCCTGTTTGTGATACCCGCTCAAAATGACGAAATGGCCCGCAGGGAGACCACGAATATCGTCATCATGATCATCCGGACCGGATTCGCGTTTTTTATTATAAAGATAGGTCGAACTCAGCCCGGTGAGAATGGGTAGTTTGCGCCGCATGATACTGCGCAGCAGGCGTGATGTGAGATCGGTAAAACGCAACTTGCCGCCGAGCTGGAGGAGGTCGAGATAACCGGTGGTCGCAAGTTGTAATTTGGAGTCTCCTTTTTTTACAGCGGCCTGTTTTTGCAGGCGTTCGGAAATATCGATGTCCGGGCCGGAAAACCAGCTGGGATCAAAAATCTGCAGGTTGTAAGTGTAGATGGTGGCCGTATAACCCCGGCGCAGGGCGGCACATGCAAGAAATACCGCCAATGTCCCGCCGGCGGTCAGCATCTGGGTTTCTGCGATGACACTATCAAGTGAAATATCATCACCATAATAATTATAAACTGCGTGCAGACACGTCGGCCCGCAGGTGGTGTCATCAGGTTGCGGCAGGATTGAAATGGGTAACTGGATATCCATCTGTCAGCAGGTAAGGCAAGAGAACATGAAATTTTGATTGGCTGAATGATACAGGGAGAATTTAACAAACTGAGTAGTGGCTTATCCTGTATATGCTACCCCTTCTCCGGGGGTAAAAAAAGGTTGATACTCTTTATATATGACCATACCGTATCAGGTGGTACTGGCAGACCTGAAAATTTAACAGTCAGAGAGAGGAGATAGTTTATGTGCCGTTTCACACTTTATCTCGGTCCTCCGCTGCGCCTGAGTTCATTGTTACTGGATCCGACCCATTCACTGATCCGGCAAAGTACGCATAGCTATGAGCGGGAGGAACCACTTAATGGCGACGGCTTTGGTGTCGGTTGGTATACCACCGAATTTTCAGAGGAACCCGCCGTATTCCGATCCATAACACCGGCATGGAATAACCGGAACCTGCATAATCTTGCCCGTGTTGTGGCCAGTTCCTGCATTCTTGCCCATGTGCGTGCTGCGACCCAGTCCAGTGGCGTGAATGAGGCCAACTGTCATCCCTTCCGGTTTGGCAAGTATATGTGTATGCACAATGGTGATGTGGGTAATTTCCGCAAGGTGCGCCGCAAGCTGCTTGAGTCAGTAGGTGATGAAGCCTTCAACAATGTCTATGGCAGTACCGATTCGGAACATTTTTTTGCGGTCATTCTCGATGAATTGCTGAAACGGCAGGCTGTTACGGCAATGGATATCGCTGCTGCACTGGATAGTGCCATCCAGAGGGTCGTGGATATTGTTAATGTTTATGGCGATGGCGAGCCCAGCTATCTGAACGTGGCGATCGCAGATGGGCAGAATGCGGTGGCCTCACGTTTCTCAAACGATCCTGAGTTCGTGCCCGAGACGCTATACTATTATACCGGTCAGTTATACGAAGCTTGCGCACAGGACCAGCTGGGAACCGAGGCCGTTCTTGTGAGTTCCGAGCGGTTGACGGAGGATTCCGGCTGGCAGTCGGTCCCGCCCAACCATCTGGTCGTGTTAAGCCGTAAACAGTCTCCGGTACTGATCCCCTGTGGTGAACTTAATCAGAAGCGCGCCGCCTGAACGCAGGTGACGCGTGGACATTGTCGGGCCATCTAAGTAAAATTTGTTAATAAGAAGATTGACGGGAGTAACCATTCGGTTGCTCCCTTTTTGTATGTGTAGTCTGGATGCGGAGAATTAGTTGAATCAGGCGGCGTTACTGGCGTTGGAAGACGGCAGTTTATTCCATGGTAAGTCTATAGGCAGCGCGGGGCAGGCCGCAGGGGAAGTAGTTTTTAATACCGCCATTACCGGTTATCAGGAAATCCTCACCGATCCCTCTTATTTCAAACAGATCGTCACCCTGACCCAGCCGCATATCGGCAATGTCGGGACCAATGCGGGCGATGAGGAATCGCAGGGAATCTACGCCAGTGGTCTGGTGATCCGTGATCTGCCGTTGCAAATCAGTAATTGGCGTGCAGAGGGTTCACTGGAAGATTATCTCAAGCGACACAAGGTCATCGCGATTGCCGGTATCGATACCCGCCGCCTGACGCGGTTATTGCGTGAGCAGGGGGCACAACGCGGCAGCATTACGGCAGGCGATCATATTAATGAACAGGCGGCCATTCAGGCGGCAAGGGATTTCCCCGGACTGGTGGGTGCGGACCTTGCGCAGGAAGTCAGTACGACAAAGGCCTACGAGTGGACTCAGGGTGTATTGAATCTGCCGTTTGGACTGCCGGTGAAACGCCGTGCACACGGAAAACGCTGGCATGTGGTGGCCTATGATTATGGTGTTAAACGTAACATCCTGCGGATACTTGTTGATCACGGTTGCCGGTTGACCGTCGTTCCCGCGAAGACTCCGGCAAAGGAAATACTGGCCGGGAAACCTGACGGTATTTTTCTCTCCAATGGCCCCGGCGATCCGGAACCCTGCGACTACGCAATCGAAGCGATCCGCGAGTGTATCGCGGCGAAGGTGCCGACCTTCGGTATCTGTCTCGGCCACCAGTTGCTGGGACTTGCAGGCGGTGCAAGGACGATGAAGATGAAATTCGGTCATCACGGCGCCAATCATCCGGTGCAGGACCTGCAGACCGGCCGGGTCATGATCACCAGCCAGAACCACGGCTTCGCGGTGGATGAAAAGACCCTGCCGAAGACACTGCGCGCCACACATCGCTCGTTATTTGACGGTACCTTGCAAGGCATTCATCACACGAAAGCACCCGCCTTCAGCTTCCAGGGACATCCCGAAGCGAGTCCCGGTCCACACGATGTGCGCCCATTGTTTGATCACTTCATTGAATTAATGGAAGCAAGGAAGTGATTGGTGAATGGTATTTAGTGTTGGGTGCCGTTGGGGTACTAATCACTAATAACCAGTCACCAATTACATTTAACTGATAATGAAGATGTCTAAATAACTGAAAAAATGCCAAAGAGAACCGACATAAAGTCTATCCTCATCATCGGCGCCGGACCGATTGTGATCGGCCAGGCCTGTGAGTTTGATTACTCGGGGGCGCAGGCCTGCAAGGCCCTGCGTGAGGAAGGCTATCGCGTCGTCCTGGTGAACTCGAATCCGGCGACCATCATGACCGATCCGGACATGGCTGATGCTACCTATATCGAACCGGTGTGCTGGCAGGTGATAGAAAAGATCATCGCAAAAGAGAAACCGGATGCCTTGCTTCCCACCATGGGCGGGCAGACGGCGCTGAACTGTGCGCTGGATCTCGCGCGTGAAGGCGTTCTGGAAAAATACAATGTGGAATTGATCGGGGCGTCGCGCGACGCGATTGATAAGGCCGAAGACCGCGAGCGTTTCCGCGATGCGATGCAGAAGATTGGTCTTGCCATGCCGCATTCCGGCCTTGCGCATAACCTGGAACAGGCAAAGGAAATCCAGGCGGAGATTGGATTTCCGATCATAATCCGGCCTTCATTTACATTAGGCGGTACTGGCGGTGGCGTTGCCTACAATCGCGAGGAATTTCTGGAGATCTGCGAACGGGGGCTTTCCGCCTCACCGACCAGCGAGATCCTGCTGGAACAATCCGTGCTGGGGTGGAAAGAATTTGAAATGGAGGTAGTGCGGGACCACAAGGATAACTGCATTATTGTCTGTTCCATCGAGAATGTTGATCCGATGGGCGTGCATACGGGTGACTCCATCACCGTTGCGCCGGCATTGACACTGACGGACAAGGAATACCAGATCATGCGCAATGCCTCGATTGCGGTATTGCGCGAGATCGGGGTTGATACCGGAGGATCGAATGTACAGTTTGCCGTCAATCCCGAAAACGGTGAATTGTTCATTATCGAAATGAATCCCAGGGTGTCGCGTTCCTCGGCGCTCGCATCCAAGGCCACGGGATTCCCCATTGCCAAGGTTGCGGCGAAACTCGCTGTAGGTTATACGCTGGATGAACTGGCGAACGAGATCACCGGTGGCGCCACACCGGCGTCGTTTGAACCGACCATAGATTATGTCGTGACCAAGGTTCCGCGTTTTACCTTCGAAAAATTCCCACAGGCCGATGATCGACTGACGACCCAGATGAAATCGGTGGGTGAGGTCATGGCGATTGGACGCACCTTCCAGGAGTCATTGCAAAAGGCCATTCGTGGACTGGAAACCGGAGTGGACGGATTGAATGAATGCATCCCGCCCGAGTTGGACAAGGACAGCGCTATTGATGTGATACGCAGTGAATTGCGAGTCCCGCGGGCTGAACGGCTCTGGTATCTGGCCGAGGCCTTCCGTTACGGCATGGAGATCGATGAGGTATACCAATGCTGCCGCATCGACCCCTGGTTCCTGGCCCAGATAAAAGATTTGGTGGATGAAGAACGCATCATCAGGCAGGGGGGACTCGCTGCACTCAAACCTGATCGACTGCGTGACCTGAAGCGCAAGGGATTTTCTGACAGCCGTCTGGCCACCCTGGTTGAAACGTCTGAAGAAACCATCCGCAAACTTCGACATGATCAAAATATTCGTCCGGTATATAAACGAGTTGACTCATGCGCGGCGGAATTTGCCGCCACTACCGCCTATATGTATTCCACGTATGAAGAAGAGTGTGAGGCAAGGCCCGGCGACAGGAAAAAGATCATGGTGCTTGGTGGAGGTCCAAACCGGATTGGGCAGGGGATTGAATTTGATTATTGTTGCGTGCAGGCTGCACTGGCCATGCGCGCT
>JAENIZ010000061.1 GCA_016844485.1 Gammaproteobacteria bacterium
ATCCAGATATTTTATGATGCACTTGGCGGCAAGAGACATTATGCGAAACAACCACAGGAGATTAAGGACATCTGTTGTGGTCTCAAGCGGTCATTTATTGCAAAAAAATTCAGGACAGCAGGCAAGCTGCGCAGTTATCTTGAATCGATGCAATGGGATTGAGCAGTTGCCAGCGAAATTATCACGGGGGATCGGGCCGTTTTATAATGTTCGCCTGGGCGGAATAAAAATTATAAAGCAGTATCGATCCAGTCAGGACGAAATTGATCAGACGTTGCCAGGACAGGCCAACAGAAACAATCTCTTGTTCTTCAAGATTGCCAATGGTGGCAATAGGCAGCATCACACCGAGAACCAGGATAAAAATATTGATGCTGCTTTCCATCATTGTGATCAGGTATGACAGCACGGGTTTGAAATAACAGATCAACCCGCACAGGATGCAGAATCCGTAATAGTAATAGCGATGCACGGGATCACTGAGGCCTGCAATACGGAATGATTGTCCCCAGACGTAGTCCAGGAGAAAGAATAGCGGTGTTAGGTAGTAGTAAATTTTAACAATGGTGGTTGAATTTGACATACACAAATTACTCCGCAATCCCAATCATGGTAATGTAGTTATGGCAAATTTAGAAACAAGTTTCTATTATTAATCTTATGTCGAAGAATCTGATTATTCTGATTTTCCTGATCATTGCCGGATATTACTGGCATCAGCAGAAAGATGTTGCCGTTAATCTGGAGGAAATTCCCGGCCTGAACCTGACCTATGACGATAAACTGTCCCTTGAAGAACCCCCCATCCAGAAAAAACTGGGTAGTCAGGTACAACCCATCAGGGCAGGCGGCTATACCATAACACCGCTGGCCAGTTTTCAGGCACAGGCACGGGTATTGGGTGCAAAGCATTATAGTATCGACCGGGAGGCCGATCTGGCCCCGGTTGATCTGGCCCTGGGCTGGGGCCCGATGGCGCAACAGGAGGTACTTGATACATTAAGTATCAGCCAGTCCGGCCGGTTTTATCACTGGCAGACGGACGATTTTCCCATACCCCGGCGGGACATAGAGACCAATAGTGCAAATATGCACTTCATCCCGGCCAGTCCGGCTATA
Organism: Gammaproteobacteria bacterium; assembly: GCA_016844485.1. Lineage (GTDB taxonomy): Bacteria > Pseudomonadota > Gammaproteobacteria > Eutrophobiales > Eutrophobiaceae > JAENIZ01. The sequence goes on from JAENIZ010000061.1 coordinate 1,120, forward strand.
GAAAAACAATTGAAGCAGATCGATGCAGGCGATCAGGTCAAATTCAAAGGTTATCTGGTAAAGATTGACGCAGATGACGGCTGGCGCTGGAACAGCTCCATGACTCGTAATGATACCGGTGGCGGTGCATGTGAAGTGGTGTTGATCGATGACATCACCCGTCTTTGAATCTTGTCCTGGCAGGATGCTGTTAGTGTTTATAGGTCGCCATTAAAACGGCCTGTTCAACAATATGACCTGACATTGCCTGTTCCACTCTGGCCTTGGTAGGGGTTTTCAGGTCAGGCAGCATGACATCAAGTGCATAAAGTTTATGAAAATAACGATGACGGCCGATCGGGGGACAGGGGCCGCCATAACCCGTCCGCTTCCAGTCATTAAGTCCTTCCTTTGTGCCCGCAGGAAGATTGGCCGGACTGATTGCCTCATTCAGGCCAGTGCTATCCGCAGGCAGGTTATACAACACCCAATGCACCCAGGTCATCTTCGGGGCTGCAGGATCGGGTGCATCGGGATCATCAACGATTAACACAAGGCTTTTAGTCCCTTTCGGCACGCCAGACCAGACCAGTTCAGGCGAAATATCATCACCGTCACAGGTAAAACGCGCGGGGATGTTGCCTTCGTGTTTGAATGCGGGGGAGGTGATCGATAAACTCATTTGGCTTTCTCCTTGAGGTATGTCATAAAGAAAAAGATTGGCAGTTAAATTCGGTAACAGCGTTAATGAAAAAACGCAAAAGAAATACAGTTTACACATTAATTGTACAGCCCTGCCTTAATCATCGTACTAGTAACTCCACAGGTTGCAGAACGAAATCCTGTGTTATCTGTTTTATCTGTTCTGATCCAATCCAGTTGGTAACAAGTTTTTTATAACCCTCTGCAGTAACGATAAAATGAATATGAGGGATCGGGGCGCCTGGCCATTCTGTCTCAAAACGGTACAGACCATCTTCGCCTGAAAACAAGTATGCGCGTAATCGATCTTCATAAACTCCTTCCCTGTTCATTTGCCAATGGGCGATGCGGGCATCTGCAACCGGACTGCAGTCCATGGCCGATAATACACTGCCGCTGATGACAAGACCGGTACTGATATCCACTTTATGAATATTTATCTCTTTATAATGTGTCCCCATACCCATGGTGGGAGTAGGTATACATTGTGAGGCTACTGCTGGTGGAAGCAACAGCAGGCTCACGAACAATAGAATAAGTATTGTCAAGCGCATTTTTTCAATCATCCTACTGATATAGTGTAGTCCGTTGTCCTAGAGTTATAAGGGTAGAGGTACTTAATTTATATCAATTCCCGGAATCATTATGAGCCGAGCATTTGTAAAAGAGCAGGATGGTGATCAGGCGGATGCTGACATTATAGAAAGGCCGCAGAGCATGCATCCAAACTATATGACCCTGCATGGTCTGGAAGAGATGAAGCTGCGCCTGGAAAACCTGCGCCAGCAACATACTATTCTGAAGCCGCAGGAAGATAACCTTACTGCGAAAAGCCGGATAAAAATGCTTGAGGCAGATCTGCGCTATCTGGAAAAACGCATTCAATGCGCGATACCTGTCGATACCGCAACACACACCGGGGGCGATATTCGTTTTGGGGCTACGGTTAAATTGATGGATGGGGAGGGTACGCAATATATATTTACCATTGTTGGTGAAGACGAGGCCAGGGCAGAAGCGGGATCAATCAGTTGGGTATCACCGCTTGCGCGTGCACTGCTTGGCAAGCAGGCGGGGGATGTAGTGATCTGGCAAAGACCGGCGGGGGATCTGGAACTCGAGATACTATCTTTTAATTATGAATTAAGTAAAAATTAATTCGCATGGCATCTTAAAAAGAATACATATACGGCATTATGTCATCATCAACTCACGGGTCTTCAGCCAAGGCAATCCTCTATGCGTTTATCGCCAATCTTGGTATTGCGTTGGCCAAGAGTGGTGCGGCCATATACACTGCCTCAGGCAGTATGCTGGCTGAAGCGATTCATTCCTACGCGGATTGCGGCAACCAGGTCTTGCTGTATATCGGCCTGCGTCAATCCGTTAAACCGCCTGACAAAGAACATCCGCTTGGTTATGGCAAGATCAGTTATTTCTGGAGCTTTATTGTTGCAATAATTCTGTTCAGCATGGGTGGTTTGTTCTCCATCTACGAGCGCTGGCATAAATTACATGAACCCGAAGCGCTGACCAGCGCCTGGGTGGCGTTACTGGTGCTGGGAGTTTCCATCGTCCTTGAAATCTTCAGCCTGATCGGGTGCGTCAAGGAAATAAATAAGATCCGCGGGAATAAACCCTTCTGGCGCTGGTTCAAGACAACACGCAATGCGGAGCTGGTGGTCGTGCTGGCGGAAGACAATGCTGCCATCATTGGTTTGTTGCTTGCCTTTGGTTTTGTTTCGTTGGCATCTATCACGGGCGATCCTGTCTATGATGCCATCGGATCAATCTGCATTGGTGTCGTGCTGATCCTGATCTCAATATTTGTTGCAACACGTATCAAGGCACTCATTATCGGCAAATCCGCAGAACCGGAATTACAGGAAATCATCAATTCCATCATCGCCAATGACGATGCAATAGACAGTATATTGAATACAATAACTATTCAGTTTGGCCCGCAAATCATGCTGGCCGCGAAGATTAAAATGCACTCCGGTGTTTCGATCGAGAGAGCAGTTGAGAGAATTAATGTGCTGGAGCGAAAAATAAAAGAACAGGTGCCGGAGGTCGGTTGGTGTTTTATGGAGCCGGACTGCGAACAGTAATGACGTGCATGGATGCACTAATGCCGCGGGGTCAGGATGACCAAGAGCGGCGAGTGATTAGTGATTAGTGATTAGTGATTTGTGATTAGTTACTAGTTACTAATTACTAATCACTTATGTGTTGTTAACCTAGCCGTTCCAGGGCGCGCACTGCATTGTCATCTCCCTGATCTGCAGCTTTCTGGTACCATTTTTTTGCCACCTCAATGTCTTTATGAATGCCTCTTCCTTTTGCATAAATCACTCCCAGGTTGAATTGCGCATTCGGATGGCCCTGTTCCGCCGCCTTGCTATACCAGTGAAACGCCTCAACATCATCTCTTTCCACGCCTTTTCCCTTACCAAACATATAACCCAGAATGATTTGCGCATTGATATGGCCCTGTTCAGCCGCCTTCTGATACCACTCGAAGGCCTCAGTCTCATCTCGTGGCACACCTCTGCCCTTGGCAAACATATTTGCAAGAATATATTGTGAATTCACATGGTTTTGTACTGCGGCGCGATGATACCAGTTCACGGCCTGTTTTTCGTTTTTCTCCGTGCCAATACCTTTTGCATACATCATCGCCAAAGTTGATTGAGCAGTAACATCGCCTTGCTCAGCAGCCATCTTGTACCACTTGAATGATTCAGCGTAATCCTGGGTAACGCCGCGGCCTTTGGCATAAATCACCCCCAGGTTGAACTGTGAATTGAGATGGCCTTTTTCCGCGGCCTTTTTGTACCACTTGACCGCCTCTTCTTCGTTCTTCGTAGCCCCAATGCCTTTTGCATACATGAAACCAATATTTGACAACGCAACGATATCTCCGCTTTCGGCGGCCTTGAGAGTAGACAAAAAGACGTTATTTCTTTCTGCCGTCGAGTTCAGGTCTACATTGACTTCATCCGGCGGCAGTGTGACCTCTTTACGGGGGCTGGTGAATTCCAGATTCCACTCCCCTATTGATTGTGGCCGATCCTGTTGCTTGAATTGCAGGGCGTGATCAATAGCTTCGAGCAGCGGTGTTGAATATTTTCCCGCGCCTATTTCGACGGCGGAGACGTATGTATCTTTTAAGGTATGACTGATGGCGGCGCTGCGATCAACAGCATCCGTGGGTGGTACCCCGGCGATTCCGCGATAGAGTGTCGCCCCGACTGAATAGATATCTGTCCAGGGACCCTGTGTATCATCCGTTGTGTTGTATTGTTCAATCGGGGCATACCCTCTCGAGAAAATACTGGTAAGTGATTTCTGGGATTCTTCCAGAGATCTCCGGGCCGAACCGAAATCGAGAAGTACGGGATCACCGTCAACGCGTATGTAGATGTTTGCAGGTTTGACGTCACGATGTATAAAGCCGGCGGCGTGAACATGCCGCATGCCGTCCATGATCGGGAGAATGACGCTCTTCAGATCCTCTTCACTGAGGGTTTTACGGCGGCTGAGAATTTCCTGCAGGCTTTCTCCCAATTCATAATCCATCACCAGATAACCGGTGTTATTTGCCTCGAAGACATTTCGCACCCTGACGATATTCGGGTGTTTGAACTTGCCTATAGTCCGCGCCTCTTCGATAAAACGTTCAAGTCCCCACTGGTATCTTGCAGCATGTTCCGACGTAACGGGTTGTACGCTGCCATTTTCATCACGCGCGGATAGTTCGACAGGCAGGTATTCCTTGATGGCGACCTCGTGATCCAGGTTCAGATCCAGCGCGAGATAAGTGATCCCGAAACCGCCTTGTCCCAGGATTTCCTTGATCTCGTACCAGTGCAGTTTATACCCTGGTTTAAGCGCCTTGAGGTGTTGTTTTTGTTTCATTATTCACTGCGATTTAATTAGTTTTTGCCCCCGGCCTTACCGCCAGAGGGTCATACACTCCGATATGACGTTATGGTTCCCCCCGCAAATTCATTTCCGCATTATTCTTATATATTTTACGCAATTAACGATAAATACAAGAAAAATAAGAGAAAAAGTCAATAAATAGTTGAAAAAACAGCGAATATTGGAAATATTCAGTCTGAATTATAGCTCAATCGGCGTTATTTCGTAGGCTAAGCGGGGTTCCCGGGGCCTGTTTCTTGCCAAGGTAGAGCAGGGGTACAATTAATCATGAAATTTGTTTTTATAGTATTGGCAATACTTGCGGCGCTGGGCGCCTATCTTTACCTGCATCCCGATGTCTGGCAGGGATGGGTAAAAAATACGCCATTGGCGCCTGCACCGACAACCACTCACATATATAAATGGCAGGATGCCAACGGCGCGTGGCAGATTACGGATACCCCTCCCGCCACGGGAATAAAGTATGAATTACTCGAATACCGCAGCGACACCAACGTCATGCCGGCGTTGCCTGAGAAAGATGATTGATTTGTACTAATCCAGATTTGATTTTGTGCTTATTTAACAACTTGTCATTTTTGACAATAATTTTCGCTTTCTCTTGCGAGTTATTAGTGATGAAGTGCAGGATGCACAAATGCCGCGAGCACAGGATGTGCACGACTGCATGGATGCAGGAGGTAGAGCAACGCCGGGAGCAGTTGCCGAGGAGCGACGAGTGACTGGTTATTGGTAACAAATTACTAATCACTGATTTTTGCGTTATCACTGCCTCACATTCTGGTAGTTAATTCCGTAATAATCCGCGAACGAATTTCAGGCACTCTGCCACCTGCGAGAGATGAAATGATTAAGGTAAGACCGGCAGGTGAACGAGGTAAAACACAGACAAGCTGGCTCGACAGCAGTCACACGTTCTCCTTCAACCGTTACCACGATCCGCGCTACACGGGCTTTCGTGACCTGCTCGTCATCAACGAGGATATCGTTGCACCGGCACAAGGTTTTGGTACGCATTCGCACGACAATATGGAAATACTGACATATGTGGTCGAAGGCGCGCTTGAGCACCGCGATTCAACGGGCGGGAGCGGAGTAATACGTCCAAACGATCTGCAACGCATGAGCGCCGGGACGGGCGTCAGTCACAGCGAGTTCAACCCTTCGCAAACGGAATCGGCCCACTTCCTGCAAATCTGGATACTGCCCGAGCGAAAGGGATTAAAACCCGAGTACGAACAGCGTGCGTTTCCTGATAACGAAAGGCGAGGGCACCTGCGCCTGATCGCTACACCTGACGGGAGTAATGGTTCTGTGAGCATCCATCAGGACGTGAAGCTGTACGATGCCCTGCTCGTTGCCGGTGACGAAGTAACATATCAGCTCGACAAAGACCGCCATGCATGGATACAGGTAATCAAGGGCATGGTCACCATC
>JAENIZ010000156.1 GCA_016844485.1 Gammaproteobacteria bacterium
GCCCTCTGGAAGAGGACATTACTCTGGAACATCCCGCATTTCCGAAAATCAGGCAGAGCAAGGTCGAAACCGCCCGGCTGGATCAGACCTTTGCTTCAACCGACCTGAGCCTGGAGAAAGAATCATCAGCGCCATTTGAGGTTACTATTGAATCCGCACAAGCGGCGGATCACGCGGACACAATCAGTGAAAGCAGGATATCGAGAACAATTGTATCAGCGGCGCAACTCGCGAAAGATATCGGCGGAGGGAAAGATCAGCCGACACCCGTTGCGGCGCAGACTATATTTACCGCGACAGGCCCGCATGATGCCCGTCAATTCTACAAATGGGGCGCGTTTCTGGGCTTGTGTATGGTGATCACTATTGCGGTTATTGCATTTTATTATCTGACTATTACGCCGTTGACCCCGGACTCGTCATCGCCGTTCGTTGCAAAGGGAATTGAAACCGATCCGGATTTGCCCCCGGCTATTGAGCTGCCTGAAGAGGTGTCAACAGGCACTACTATTGCCGGAGAGGCAGCCTCTATTGAGGATATTTCCGGAGCTGAAATGGCGCAGACAGTATCGACCACGGAGCTGATGGAACAGGCATCTGATGATGTCACTGAACCAGTCGCTATGGCGCCGGACGCAGGCGTAACTGAAGTGCCGGTTACATCCATACCTGCCATGCAGAAAGATGAAATAACAGAAACAATCAATGTACCAGTTGAGGAAACAGCAACCGTGGCTGTGGTCGAAAGTGAAACTGCATTGCCTGACAGGATTGATGTTGAACCCAAGGCCATCGAAATCAGTCGCAGCAAATCAATAGATAAAAAAGGCGAGCTGATTAATCTTGCCTATGCTGAATATATGGCAGGTAATTATTCTGTTGCTGAAGCCGGGTATCAAAATGTATTGAAGGAAACTCCGGATAACCGCGATGCCCTGCTCGGGCTGGCTGCGATTGCGTATAGAAATGGCGATTTGCAAGGCGCTTATGAAAGATATCTCAAGGTACTGAAACTCTATCCTGCTGACAGCGTGGCAAAGACCGCATTAATAAATCTGCAGGGCAAAAATAACCCAGTCCAAAACGAGAGTATCGTCAAGTTATTGCTGCAGGAAAATCCTGAAGCATCGTTTCTTTATTTTACACTGGGTAATCTTTATGCGGCCCAATCACGCTGGGCCGATGCACAACAGGCCTTTTTTGATGCCTATCAACTGGAGTCAGATAATCCTGATTATGCATACAATCTTGCCGTCAGCCTGGATCATATCGGTCAGGCGAGTACGGCATTGAATTATTACAACACAGCTCTGGAATTAGCGGACAAATCACAGGTCAGTTTTAATACCGCCTCGGTAATAGCACGTATTGACGCCCTGTCGAGTCTAACCCGCTCAAATTAGTACAGTGACTGGCACCCATAAGAAAGTCCTGCGTCTGGGGGAAATCCTGGTACAACAGGGGGTCACCACTCCCGATCAGATTAATATTGCCCTCACGGAACAGAAAAAGAGCAATGACAAGCTGGGCAGGATCCTGGTACGTCTCGGGTTTGCCACTGAGGCCATCATCCGTGATGTCATCGGCGGTGTAATAGGGCAGGAAAGCGTCAATCTGGATCAGGCCGTTGCAGATAGCGAGGCAGTGGCATTAATCCCCAAGAATATGGCGCGGCGGTTGCACGTCCTGCCGCTTACTTACGAAAATGCTAGTAAAACCCTGACTGTCGCAATGACAGATACATTTAATGTGGTGGCGCTGGATCAGATCAGTGTGCAGGTCGGCAGGGATATTGAAATTTTCCCGGTGCTGGCCGGCGAGGCGGAAATTGAGAAGGCAATCGATCTGTTTTACGGGTTTGAATTGTCCGTAGACGGAATCTTGAAGGAAATTGAAACAGGCGAGATTGATTATCAAAGTCTCGATGCAGAGACAAATGAATATAGTCAGCCGGTAGTACGATTGGTGAATGCATTATTATCTGATGCGGTTAAACGGGGCGCTTCAGATATCCACTTCGAACCGGAAGAAGGCTTCCTCAGATTCCGTTACCGTATTGACGGTGTGCTGCGCCAGATTAGAAGCATACACAAGAATTACTGGTCTGCCCTCGCAGTACGGGTAAAAGTTATGTCGGGAATGGACATCGCCGAAACACGCGCCCCGCAGGATGGACGCATTTCACTTTCACTATCAGGAAGACCGGTCGATTTTCGTGTATCAACATTCCCCACTGTCCATGGCGAGAACATCGTTTTACGCGTGCTTGATCGCCAGAAGGGCATTGTCTCCATGGAAAGACTCGGCATCAGTGATGATGCCCTGCATACCCTCAAACTCATGGTGGCGCGTCCTGAGGGTATTATTCTTGTTACCGGCCCGACGGGCAGTGGCAAGACCACGACCCTGTATTCAATCCTGAGTTATCTGAATACCGAGTCGGTTAATATCATGACATTGGAAGATCCGGTTGAATATCCTACGAATATGATCCGGCAGACCTCTGCCAGTGAAACATCACGGCTGGATTTTGCCAGCGGCATACGTTCCATGTTGAGACAGGATCCGGACATTATTCTGGTTGGTGAGATACGGGATGAAGATACTGCTAATATGGCCTTGCGCGCGGCAATGACAGGGCACCAGGTTTTTTCAACGCTGCATACCAATTCTGCGTTGGGCGCAATCCCACGATTACTGGATATCGGAGTAAAGCCGGATATCCTGGCAGGTAATATGTTGTTGCCCAGCGGCTGGTAAGGCAACTTTGCGAGGCCTGTAAAGAATCCTATCAGATCAGCGAACTTGAACGTAACCTGCTCGCCCTGAAAATCACGGACAGACAACAAAATATCTATCGCGCAAAGGGATGCACACAGTGTGATGGCCAGGGCTATAAGGGCAGGTTGGCCCTGCTGGAGATATTGCATTTCGATAGTGATATGGATGAAGTAATTGCAAGACGTGGTACTCACCGGGAACTGATGCGCCTGGCTTTATCCAGAGGATTTAAAACACTCGCTGATGCAGGCGCAAGCCGGGTTTTGGACGGGGCGACAAGCCTTGAAGAAATATCACGTGTCGTTGATCTGACCGACAGATTAAAACAGAAATGACAAATTCAATATTGTCATTAAGAACATTTATTTGTCATTCCGAGCGAATGCGAGGAATCCTTGTCCCGACCACCTCCGCTCGAAATAACAACAGAAATAATTGTTTGAAAAAATAAGATGGATGTCTTTAAATACAAGGCGATTGATGAACTCGGCAGGGTCCATAATGGCAAGGTTGATGCTATCAACATCGCTGATCTTGAAGCCCGCCTTGGCAAGATGGGACTGGATCTTGTTAATTACAAGGAAGTCAGATCAAGAGGTCCCAATATTACCGGCAGGGGGACTACCCGGCGCGATTTGATTACTTTTTGTTTTCATCTTGAGCAGACTGGCCGGGCCGGGGTGCCAATTCTTGAAAGTCTTGTTGATCTGCGTGACAGCACCGAGAACCCAAGATTGCGGGAAGTCATTGCAGCAATGATCGAATCTATTGAAGGAGGGAAAACGTTATCAGAGGCCATGCGGGATTTTCCTGCTGTTTTTAATAATATATTTTCCAGCCTGGTAAAAGCAGGGGAACAATCAGGTGAAATCGCCGATGTGTTTTTCAATATTGGTGAAAATCTGAAGTGGCAGGATGAGCAGGCGGCACAGACAAAAAAGCTGCTGATGTATCCACTGTTTGTCGGCACTGTGGTTATTGGTGTTGTATTCTTCCTTATGATTTATCTTGTCCCTGAATTATTGAAATTTGTAAAAACCATGGGCCAGGAATTACCCATGCATACGAAGGTGTTGATAGTTATATCCAATATATTTGTCCAATACTGGTATATCATATTATTTTTACCAATAATTTTAATAGTCTCGCTTTTGATCGGTATAAAGGTCAGTCCTTCAATACATTACAACGTAGATAAGCTAAAATTAAAAATTCCTGTCATCGGGCCTATACTTAAAAAGATAATCCTGACCAGACTGGCCAGTTTCTTTGCGATGATGTATGCCTCCGGGATCACCATTATTGACTGTATAAGGACCGGCGAAGATATTGTCGGTAACAAGGTGATAGAAGAGGCCATGCGTCAGGTCGGTCAGCATATTGCCGATGGTGAAACACTGAGTAAAAGTTTCGAGGCAACGGGGTTATTTCCACCGTTGGTGTTACGCATGTTACGCGTTGGTGAGAATACCGGCGCACTGGAGAATTCGTTGCTCAATATCAGTTACTTTTATACCCGGGATGTAAAGGAATCAATTGGAAAATTGCAAACCATGATAGAACCCACAATGACCGTTGTATTAGGCACCATTATCGGCTGGGTAATGTTTTCAGTATTGGGACCCATCTATGACCTCATTACTAAAATCAAAATTTGATACATCGGCACGCCGGGCTATTCATCTGAGCGCGGATAAACTTGCTGTCTATCACTGGGACAATGGCAAGCTCGGCAGCTCATATCTGTTTGATGTTAACACCGATGGCCAAAGATATTTCGAACGCTATTTGAAGGAAACCAGGAAGGTGTCTACTTACTTTCTGGTGGATGTAATAGAGGAAGAATATCGTCAGGAAACAATCCCGCATGTCTATGGTTCTGATCGCAAGGCACTGCTGGACAGAAAAAAATCCCGCCTGTTTCGCGATACACCTTATTATTATGCTGATATCCAGGGGCGAGTGGATGAGGGCCGCCGTGATGATCGTGTTGTATTTGTGGCATTGACCAACCCGGCCATCCTGTCGCCCTGGTTGAAACTCCTGGATGAACATAAAGTCCCCCTTGCAGGTATCTATTCCTTACCGAGGTTGACTAAATCTTTCCTGGACAGTTTACCCGATCCTTCTGACCATATGCTGGTTGTCAGCCTCCAGAGCATCAGTGGTCTCAGGCAAACTTTTTTTCATAAGAAAGAACTCAAGATCAGCCGCCTTGTCAGTATGCCGCGTTATGGTACGGAGCCCTATGCACCGTATATTAATGCAGAAGTTGAAAAGATACGCCGTTATCTGAACAGTTTACGGCTTACACCCACAGAGCAACCATTGGATATCTATTATCTGGCGAATGCCGAGTTACTCAAAGAACTTAAAAAGCTGCAATCTAAAACCACGTTTATTATCCGCCATCACCTGATTGATATTAATTTATTTGGGCAACAAATCGGGTTAAACCGGAATATCACGACACCCTTCAGCGATCAGCTCTTCATATATCGTTTGTTAAAAAACAAACCGGCCAATTACTTTGCACTGCCAGCAGAGACCCGTTATTTTCAGATGCAGAAG
>JAENIZ010000157.1 GCA_016844485.1 Gammaproteobacteria bacterium
CTGGCATAGTGCACCACGAAATCCCAGATAATCAGGATTCAATTGCAGCAAGAGTTCAATATCGTTCATCCGCAATGACCCGGCCAGACCTGTCATTAATCCCGCCGATCTCGCCTGTGCAATAAACTGCATCAATGTCTTATCACAAAGTATAGACCGTAATGATCCTTTCGTTTTATCAGCAGTATCGAGCATCACCCCAAGCACGCCCGCGTCAGCCAACTCATTGAAATTATTTGATTGCGGTATTTTATCCGCAAAGAATACCAGCACAATATCTATACCACTTTTGGTCAATCCACTGATGGTCAGCAGGACTTCCTCCGGCCTATTTTCACGATATCAATACCGGTTGTTGCCATAGACAATACAGCATTCGTTATACATATCCCCCGCATGGGAAGATCACCAACAGTAGCGCTGACTAAATTTCTGCCTGCAATTTCTTCTACGATATCTTTCACAATGTTATATTCGACTGCGCCCAGTGCACCTTTGGTGGAATCCTTGATATCAATAATATCCACACCGGCGGAGAAGACGATCTTCGCTTCCTGAACATTCGATACGCTGGCAAGCATGAAACTCATACCATATCCTCTCCGGCCGTCTCTTGTTCACGAAATTCCTGAATACGTTCCATCAACCACTTCCAGGCCTCACGTTCCTGGTCCCCGGCCGTTTTATCAATCGCAATCCTGAGGTATTCAATTTCCGTATCGACCTTGCCTGCGGACAACATATGCAGACGGCTTACCAGGACAGCGGCTTCAAGCACCGCGGCCTTGGCCCGGTTGAATCCCGTAAACGGTAAATGAGTTTCACGGTGTTTGACTTCACAATAGAATTTTGGCCTGAGCTCATCTTCCTTGCAATGCTTTACCTCTATTTCAATATGGCTGAGCGCCGCCTTAAGACGCCGGCCTTCAATCACTTCTGCCGGAACTGTTGGCCAATCCCGCCGGCCTGTCAGGCATCCGGCAAATATGCGCACATCGTCCGTCATATTAATGACCGCACAACCGCTACGCTCGAGGTTCTCAAGTGTCGTAGACGGTTTAAATGGCGCAATGACAACACAACCTTCTTCTTCCCGAATCCCCATAGGCGCAATATGCACGGTATGATCCGGATTAATCGTGGTAATGATCGTTTCGAGAATAATGGTACTCTTTTTTTTATTCTTCTTTTTCTTTTTGCTGGTCTTCAAGACTGTTCCCTCTACTTTTTATTTCGTCGTTTCTTTTTGCTGGCCTTCAGGGTTGAGCCCTCCTCTTTATACACATAGACGTTATCAGTATTCCCCTTAAGATTATGTGCTGCCCTGATGACATTGTCCTGTTGCTGTTGGTTGACAGGCGGCGTCGCTGCTCCCCAGTCCAGTTCTTCATCCTTGTTATAGCGTTTCCCCAGTTGCCAGGCAATCTGTGCCTTGGCTAATTCTACGCCGATATAAAACGCATGTGGCGCATCTTCCTGCAATAAATCGAGTTTAGGGAACAGCTCAAAGGGATTATGGCCGGAAATCATCCCATCCCGGTTATAGACATGAATGCCCTCTTCACTGACCTGCACCCTGTAGCTGGGGTCACGGATATCCTGCGCGAGTTCTTCGATCTCACTCTTGCTGTATGGGTAGGGTTTGCGCGCATGTGTTGTCAATAAAGAACTATCCAGACCTTTGGGGAAACTGGTTTGTTCCCGTGCGGCATACATCATGCGTCTGGCCTTGTCCGCCTCTCGTACGGCTGATCGTGCATGCGGGCTGACTTCCGTTGCCAGCACACTGGTGATATGGAGTTCCGAGATCAGACCGAACAATACAGCATTGATACCTGTCGTATCGGCCTCCGTCAGTTCAGTCAGGTTGCCTATCCCCATCATAATATCAATATCAGGACATTGCTTACGCAGTTCACAATAGCGGATGATGGAGTCTGAAAAACCAAAATGTATGGGATCCAGAATACTGTCCGCAATAAATGGCCTGTCCTTTTTGGCAAACTGTTCAATGGCGCGAAACAGTGAATCCATATCACCATGTTGATCCGGGATCAGTATTGGTACCGATCCCACCTCTTCTGCAATCCATAACGTGCTTTCTTTCAGACTGAGTAAATAATCCGCACCTGCTCGTCCTCCGCGAAGTAATTCTTCTTCTTCCTGAGAATCGATACTGACTTTATAACCCGTTTCCTGCAGTGCCTGTATTGAATCTTCAAGATGTGGAAATGGCGTATCCGGAAGACAGCCGATATCGATGACATTCGCGCCGTCGTTTTTATATTTTTCAGCCCTCGTCAGCATTTCGGTTATTTCGATCATGGGCGCATCGGTGATCTCGGCAAAGATCATGACGTCATAACGGCTGAGATCAGGTGGTTTGCAATCCCGGCCAAAAAATGTTGGCAAATCCTTCAAATCTTCCGTACCTCGCACCACGGGGATACCTAATTGTTCACTTGCCTTGGACAGATCGCCGCGGCACAGGCCAGGCACGATGACCTTGTCTGCACCATTAAGGTCTGAGAGCCGCCGGACAATCATCTGTGCAGTCATCAATGCCGCTACACTGATCCCGATATTCCTGACCTCATAGCTGAACTCAACCGGACGCATGGATTCAAGAACCCTGTGCAGACGTTTTTCAGCAAGCTTCCCTGTCAGGAATAAAATGTGTTCAGATTTAGTAGCAACCATCAGTAATGAATGTATAAGTATTCACCTGAATGCGAAAGCGGGTTTAGGTAAATGTGGTTTATATAAACCAGTTTTATGGTCTTTCTGGTCCCAGACAGTCTAAAAAGCATATAAAACAATTTCTATAATTTTTCTAGATAATATGTATATCTATTTGATTTAACTATATTTATAGTTATACAAAATTGATTAATTCGATATATGAATGAACTGGCACAAATTTCGCTCCAGTATCTTCAATATTAACTTACCTTATGAGGAGATTGACAATGAAATGGCA
>JAENIZ010000062.1 GCA_016844485.1 Gammaproteobacteria bacterium
GATTTCATTGCGCAGATCCTTATCCACCTGCATTCTCCGCCAGCGATTGCGCAAAGCAATGGCAACTGCACGCTTGGCCGCTTCCTGTCCAATAATGTGTTTATCCAGCTCGTTAACGATGTCTTTGGGTGTCAACTCTGACATAAAAAATTATTCCAGATATATTTATTATTGTATGTATTACAATTCTTCAATGGTCAGCGAACGGTTTGTATAAATACAAATATCCGCTGCAATATTGAGTGCCTTTTCAACAATTTCGCGCGCGCTCATCTCCGTGTTTTTCACCAAGGCGAGTGCAGCGGCCTTGGCAAATGCACCACCTGAACCAATCGCCATAATGTTGTCTTCGGGTTCGATGACATCGCCGTTGCCCGAGATGATGAGCGAGGTTTGCTTGTCCGCCACACATAACATGGCCTCAAGCCGCCGCAACATCCGATCAGTGCGCCAGTCCTTTGCCAATTCCACTGCAGAACGCATCAGGTTGCCCTGGTATTTTTCAAGTTTGCCTTCAAACCGTTCAAACAGGGTAAAGGCGTCCGCCGTCCCGCCGGCAAAACCGGCGAGGATCTGGTCCTTGAATAACCGTCTGACCTTGCGCGCATTTCCCTTCATAATAGTATCGCCGAGTGATACCTGGCCATCGCCGCCGATGACAACACTGTTTTTCCTGCGGACGGATAATATGGTTGTACCCCTGAATTGTTCCAAATCGAACTCTCCTTAAATTAAATTAACGGTATTTTACCCAAGATTGCGCCAGGCTAGTGAAAAAACAACTCCAAACGGGGAAAGATAGTAGTTAGTAAAATATATGCAAAACGTCATGAGCAGGCCCGGCTACGCGAAGACGCGCAGCGAGACGCGAGACATATCAAATAGATAGGCGAGCGTTGAGCGAGCACGCGACAAAGTAGACGGGCCGCGCAGTAGTTTTGCCTCAGGCCTTTTTGCGCTGGGCGCGAGGATGCGCCTGATCATAGACCTTAGCAAGATGCTGAAAATCAAGGTGTGTATAGATTTGAGTGGAGCTGATATCTGCGTGGCCCAGCAATTCCTGGACGGCGCGTAAATCACCACTGGATTCAAGCAGATGGGTCGCGAAGGAGTGGCGCAGCATATGCGGATGAACGTGGCTGGCCAGACCCCGGCGTATGGCCCATTGTTTCAGCCGGTGCTGGAAAGTACGTGGACTCAGCCGTTTACCGGTACGATTGACAAAGATGGCAGTTTCATCGTTGCGCACTAACTCTGGCCGCTTGTCAAACCAGTTTCTTAATGCCTGAATGGCATAGCGGCCAACGGGCACAGTGCGTGTTTTCTTCCCCTTGCCAATCACTGTAACGACCGCATCTGCCAGATCGATATTGTCCATATCAAGATTGATTAATTCTGACAAACGCAGGCCGGAAGAATACATCAGTTCCAGTATCGCCCGGTCACGTATAGATAATGTATCCTGATCATCGATACTGACTAATTGCGCCGCCTGATCAGCATCCAGTGCTTCCGGGAGTTTGCGCGATGTCTTCGGTGCGAATATTCCCTGCGCCGGATTCTGGCTGGCGAGTTTCTGATCAATCAGGTAACGATAAAATACCCGGATGGAGGAAAGATTGCGCTGCAGGGATTTTCCACTCATCCCCTGCCGGTGGCGCCAGGCAATAAATCCCCGTATTTGCCGGCCATCAATGTCCTGCCAATGGCGGACGTCATGTGTATTGCAAAAATTCAGCAACACACTGAGATCACGCTGGTAGGCCTTCCGGGTATGGGGAGAAAGATGCCGCAGGGATTCAAGAAAACCGTCTATTCTTGAAGCCTCATCTTTATTCATAATGTCAGGGTTCGGCGATCCAGGGTTTCAGGATAAAACTGAGGACTTCTCCCATATTAGCCAGTAATTCAACCCCCATACCCGGCTGAAAACGTTGAGGGTCAAAGCTTCCAATAGATAATATACCGCTCCATTCGGGGCCATGTAGCGGGACCATCACGGAAGATGCAATCTCATTGCCATCGTTCCCGAAGAGAAACGCCTGTTGTTGATGTTTCATGCGCCCGCACAGCGGTTCACGTTTATCAATAATGGTCTTAAACAGCGTTTTTTCCTTTGCGTTTTTGCCTGCGAATTCCACTCCCGCATAGGTATCGATAAAGGAAGGTTCCGCAAATAAACGCACGGCAACCCGATCGGCATGAAAATTCTTCTTGAGGTTATCATACAAGGTGGTAAATATTTCCTTCGGTTCTGCGGCATCCATCAAGGTCAAGGCCAGATGGTGCAGGCGTCGTGCCAGTTCCTCATTCTGGCGGGCAATCTCGATAAGTTCATGCAGTTGTTTGCGGATCTGCTGGTTCTGCTCCCGTAACACCGAGACCTGGCGCTCTACCAGTGAAATTGCTTTCCCGCTTTTCGCGTGCGGCACTTCGATTTCGATCAATAAGTCCGGATGATCACTAAAGAACCCCGGATTTTTACCCAAAAAATCCGCGACATCCCCGGCTGAAATCGCAGGCATCCTCTGGTTGGCTTCTTTCGGTGTAGTCATAATCTTATCCGCCCCTCATAGACAAATGCCGCCGGACCGGTAATCCAGACAGGTTCACCTTCCCCTTGCCATGATACCAGTAAATGACCGCCTTTCAGACTGACATCAACCTGACCTGCAAGCCTTTTGTCAATATATCCTGCCACGACAGCGGCACAAGCACCACTCCCGCAGGCCAGGGTTTCACCGGCACCGCGTTCATAGACACGCAGCCGGATATGCTGCCGGTCCACGATCTGCATAAAACCAACGTTGATTCACTCCGGGAACATGCCGCTATGCTGAATTTCCGGGCCGAGGACAGGAACCGGGGCATGTTCCACATCATCAACCACAAGTACCGCATGCGGGTTACCTATCGAAACGGCATAAAACGATAGTTCACTGCCGGTTATCTGCAATTGATATTTGTTTTCACGCTGTTTGGCACGCATGGGAATATCCGCCGGTTCAAATCGCGGCACACCCATGTTCACCCGCACCTGCCCGTCATCCTGCCGGTATAATTTCAGCAGCCCTTCATTAGTCTCAGCGATGATCTCGTCCTTTTTTACAAGACCACGCCCATACAGATATGCAGCAATGCATCTTGCGCCGTTCCCGCATTGCGAGACTTCCCCCCCGTCTGCATTGTAAATACGATAACGGACATCGGAACTGCCATGCTCCGGAGGCCCGAGCAGCAATACCTGATCACAACCGATACCAAAATGCCTGTCTGCAAGCGTCTTTATCTGGGCCGTGCTCAGATTGACATCCTGCTCAAAACAATCGATGACGACAAAATCATTGCCAAGACCGTGCATTTTCGTGAATGAAATTTCCATACTGTCTAGGGTACAGGGACTTTTTAGGGAAGCAAGACCGGATTTTCAAAAATTAAATCACTTCTGGATAGCCGTTACACCCGCAGGGTTGATCGCATCAAACAGCATTTGCATAATATTTTCTGCCGATTTTCCTTATCTGATATTTAAGGAACCTCTGCAAAAGGCAGAGGTTCCTGCGATGCAGGGAGGCATCGCCATTTTTCAATCGTACAAACGATTGAAAAATGTAGAAAAACAAAAATCACATTTTTATTTTTCGCGCTCTGAGAAGTCCAGGATGGACTTATTCAGAGCTTACTTAATATATGGAAGTTATCCTGTAACCCTTTCTGCCGAGCAGGGCCAATACACCTTCATGCCCCGGTAAATGCATTGCCCCGATTGCAATAAAGGCGTTGCCTGCCTCAAGCACAGATTGCATTCTGTCAACCATGATGTGGTTACGATCGGTTAATAACTTTCTTATAAAGTCCTTATAAATCTGTTCATCTGAAAATGAGTATTGATTACTGTAGTCAAATAAACCTTGCAAATCCCTTGCAAGATAAAAGGATTTCATCTTTTCAAAATCCTTGCTGATAGTTTCATAATTACACACGGTATCCAGAAGGAATTGGATCTGCGTCTGAATATCCATTGAACTGAACACATCACCCTGTTCAGATAAACTTTCCAATCCCTGCACCTTCGCTCCATTCTGTTCCGCCGTATTCAGTAATTGCAGATCCAGCGGCATGCCTTGTTCTGCAGGATAATTCATGACCAGGAATGCCGCCCAGGGCTGCATGAACGTGACGGATTCCGGGGGAAGCTGGTATGCGCTTAAGATCTCCGCTGTCCGATCAAATAATTTATCATCAATAAAATCCTTCAGCGTCCTGCCATCATCGAAAAACATCATCTGCGAAAGTTTCAGGGCTTCTTCGGGTTCAGGCAGTGCTTCCATTACAAAAACATCAGAGGCATTCAATTTTGAACTTACAAGCTCGGGTAAATCTGCAATCCTGGAATCAGAGACGTGGATCGTACCGAAGATATAACTGGGTTCATATCCATCCTTGCTAATCTTCCACAACAAGGCATCGGCATATTTTAATGATTCTTCAGACTGCTGCGTTGACGGCTCGAGCGAGCGGCAATCATTTTGCGTGACCTGTTCCGCCCACAACAGACATGGCCATATCAGGAACGATAATATGGTGCACAGATAATTAACGATATTTTTGAATTTATGTCGCATCATCTCCCAGTTCCAATTCCGGCATGATATCCAGCGCGGCAATCTCTCTGGAAGTGTTCTGCCATTCACTGTCATCCTGCATCTGCGTCAATGTTAAATGTTTTTTCCCATGCATACGTATAAGCCGCACCTGTGAAGCCGGATCGGGATTATGTTCAAGATTGTCCAGAACCTCGGCTGCGCCTTTCTGATTATTACACACCAATACCATATCACATCCGGCTGCGAGGGCGCTTCTCGCGCGGCCTGTGTAATCTCCTGCCACCTCCGCGCCTGCCATGCAAATATCATCGCTGAAGATGGTACCCTGAAATTGCAGTTGCTGGCGCAATACCTTTTTCAACCAGACGGATGAAAATCCCGCAGGTTTATCATCAACGAGAGGATAAACAACATGCGCCGGCATGATAGCGGCCAACCCAGCATGGATCAGTTGTTCAAAAGAAACGAGATCATCCATCTGGATATCTTCAAAACGTCTGTAATCCGCAGGCAGTGTATGATGCGAGTCTCCCTTGACTGAACCATGCCCCGGGAAATGTTTTCCTACTGCGGACATGCCAGCCCGTTTCATGCCCTGCATAAATTGCTTTGCCAGCCAGGCAACCGTTTCCGGATCCCGGTGGAATGCCCTGTCACCGATCACCTTGCTGATTCCCTTCTGCAGATCCAGCACCGGCGCAAAACTGAAATCGATCACGGCTGCGCGTAATTCCAAAGCCATCAGCCATCCGGTCTTTTCTGCAAGAGCCAGTCCTGTTGCATTATCCTGATCATATCTTTTGCCAATCAGTTGACACGGCGGTAACAAGGTAAAACCGCTGCGAAAACGTTGTACCCGGCCGCCTTCATGATCGACCGCGATTAACAACCTTGGTTCACGCAATGCATGTATTGTTTCAGTGAGAAACGTGAGTTGCTCCGGTGATTCATAATTGCGTGAAAAAAGGATAACGCCGCCCACGAGCGGGTGCTGCAGCATTTCACGCTCGTCCTGTGCAAGCGTGGTCCCACGCAAATCCAGCATGATAGGGCCAAGTGACATGATATTTACCTATCTCTATAACATTATGATTCTGAAGTTTATTGAAAAACGTTATAACCTGGCGCAATACTTTTTCAACTCAGGCGAACGTCCATTTTATCTCTTAACCTGTCACCCAATAAATTAATCGATAACACCACCAGAAAGATGGCAAGACCAGGCGCAAGTACCATGTGCGGGGCAACCAGCATATAGCGTGTGCCGTCCCGGATCATGCTGCCCCAGGAAGCATCCGGTGGTTGCACACCAAGGCCAAGGAAGGACAGGCTGGCCTCGGCAATCACCGTACCGGCAATCGCAAACGTGGCCTCAATGATTAACGGTGCGGATATCAGAGGCAACAGATGGCGAAATGCTATGCGCAATATTCCGGTGCCCAATACCCGTGCAGCATCGACATGCTCACGATGTTTGACCGTGAGGGTTTGCGCACGGGCAAGGCGCGCAAAACCTACCCATCCGACCACAGATAGGGCAATCACGGCATTAGTAATCCCCGGACCCAATAACCCCGCGAGAGCAATTGCCAGAAGAATTCCGGGAAAGGCAATAAAGATATCGATCACAAGCACGGTAATATTATCCCACCAGCCGCCGAACCATGCGGCAAAAATACCAATCACAGTCCCCGCGATCAGGGAAATAGACACCACGCACAATGCCACGAGCAGCGATGTCCTCGCACCCATGACCATACGATCAGCAATCGATCGGCCAAGGTCGTCATAACCCAGCCATGCCTGCCATTCGGGAAGTACAAGAATTTTCTCCAACAGGATCGCCTCCGGATGCAAAGGCAGCAATGTCGCGAACAGCGCAATCGCACTCCAGATCAGAATGACGATCGCAGGAAAGGATAAACGGCTGTTCATTTTTCCAACCTCACCCGCGGATCAAGAACCGCATATGCCAGATCCGTTAATAAATTGATGAATACATAACTGAGACTGATCAACAGTACACACGCCTGCACCACCGGATAGTCCCGATTCTGGATGGCCTCGATTGTAAGCAAGCCGACACCTGGCCAGGAAAATATCGTTTCCGTAATTACGGCGCCCGCAAGCAGTGCGCCCAGTTGCATGCCGAGTACTGTAATAACCGGCAGTGCTGCATTGGGTAATCCATGGCGCATGATCACTGCCATATCAGATAAACCCCGCGCCTGTGCTGCACGGATATAGTCTTCATTGAGCACTTCAAGGAGAGAACTTCTTACCATGCGTGACAACAACGCTGCGAGTGCAGTGCCCAATGTCAGTGCGGGTAATATTAATGAACTCATTCCTTCCTTGCCGCTTACGGGAAACCAGCCCAGCCACAGTGAAAAGATCATGATGAGCAACGGGCCCATGCAGAAGTTCGGAACGGATATGCCCAGCATGGCAAAAGTCATCGCGCCAAGATCCCAGGCGCTGCCTCTGCGCACTGCCGCAAGGATTCCCAGGGGTAATGCAATGATAATCGCGGTGATGATACCGGCACAGGCAAGCAGTAAAGGCCGAGATCGAGCTGCGACAACTGCTGCATATACATTAACCACTGCTGCCATAATGGCCGGTCCAGCCCGAGGGCTGATTTCAATGCCTCACGATCGGCAAGTTGTGCCGTCTCTCCCAGCATGACTTCAACGGGATCGCCGGGGATAATGTGAATCAATAAAAATACAATCGTGGATACGCCAAGTATTACAATGGCTGCGGTGGCGCATCTCAAATACAGATAGTTCAGCATTCCGTAAAAACTGTATTAATTGACCGGGGCTTTCGTAAAACCTATATATTGATAGTAGAATATCAGCATAGCAGGAAATGACATGCAGGATTTTAGGGAAATGAATGATAACGTATCCATCGACGATGCCGGCAAGGGATTAATGAGTCTTATCGTAAGATGTATAGGCCTGTTTCTGTTGTTCGCAGGCTTGTGGGTGGCCCTTCAGGTCATGCTTGAGGCATATAATCTTTACCGTGAACCCCAGCGGATCGAGCACTTTGCACTTGCGATAGAGAAAGGTTCGAATATTGATAAAAGTCTGATCTCCCTGAGGGATGAAGTGATTGCGGAACCAACCGAGAAATCTACTGATCCTGTTGCAACAATCCTGGAAAGTAATCCGGCCCCCACATATTCATCAAACAACATCCGTGTGTCCTACTTTTTTGCCTGGGTCATTGTGCTGCTTTTGATGCTGCTGATTGCCAGGATCTCACTCTCGGCCATCAAAACAGGGGGGGAACTGGTCCTCTACGACATGCAGATCAAACAATTCGCAAGGATGCTGGTCAAGGAATCGAGTAAAAATATTAGATAAAAGATTCGATGATTTCTTGCATTTTGCGCTGATTTAACACACCTGCCATCTTTGACTGATGGCTGCGCTTTATTGATAAGTAATTAGTGATTTGTGACTGGTAATAAATAACTAATTACTAATCACTCGCCGCTCCTGCGCAGCCGCTTTCAGCATCTATGCTTTTCGCGGCACTAACACATCCATGTGAGTCGTCCTGACCCTGCGGCATTTGTGCTGTCGCTCTTTGATATCCATATCATCGCGACATTCGTGCATCCCTGCACATCATCCTGCACTTCATCACCAATCACTGATTTTCACACTCCTGTTACCTCACCTGCCCCGGCTCTGTGGACTGCCCCCTCTGTCAGATTGCGGCAACTGATTTGATGATCCACTGTTGTCCTGAAACTCCCTGCGTGCCTCCGGAGGTGTATGCACTTCTCTTTGCAGAAACTCCTTACGCTCTTCCGGTGTCATTCCCTCTATCCGCCTTCGAAATTCCTTGCGCTGTTCTTCTGTCATATTTTTCATTCTTTCACGCATCGCCCTGCGCTCTTCAGGGGGCATATTCTGCCAGCGCTCCCTTAATGCTCTGCGTTCTTCTTCCGGTAAATTTCTGAACCATTCCCGCTTTTCACGAAGACGCTGCTGTTTCTCGGGTGGCAAGTCTTTAAACCGCTTAAAACGTTCCCGAACATGGCTTCTCTGTTCAGGGGTAAGTGAGTTCCAGTGTTGCAGTTTCTCCTGTGCACGTGCGCGTGCTTCCGGTGTCATATTTTCCCACCGCCTTGCGCCCCTCTGTAATCTCTGTTGCTGCTCTGGAGATAATTTATCCCACTGATCTTTCATATCCTTGAGAATGTCCTGGTGCTCGGGCGGCAGCTGATCCCAGGAAATACCTTCCTCGGCATTAACCGGATAAACAAATAATACCGAAATAATGATTAAGAAAATTTTTGCAAATTTATTCATCGAGTAATTCATTCGAATCCTGGTTTAACACGGCATAGTAGTCATCTTCAAGTTCCACCGGATCAATCCATTCTCCCGTCCCGGTTTCCCATTCGCCCAGAAACTCCAGTAACTCAACGGATAGTTCAACTTCCTGCTCCTGTTCCTCTGCATCTATTACCGGTGTCACTATCGCCATTAACAGGAACACATAATTACGTAGATAATTCATAATCCTCGAGCCACTCATAAAATTCGAGTTCTTCATAGAGCTCCAGGCTGTCCGAAGAAGAGATTAACTCGATATCATCTGCGGTCATTGCCCGTTCAGCTGATGGCTTTGAAGCAAGGCTGTATATCAGCAACGCAAGACAGGCGGTAGCAACAACCCCAGCTGGGATAAAAATCCAGTTGCGCGATTTTTGAGATTCACCCGCAAGCGCATTGTGGCGCGCCTGTGTCAGTTTCGACAGCATACCAGCATCCAGATCGCGTACACTCTGTTCGAACCCGACCTTTACCGCGTCAATAAACTTCTGCTCTTTGTTGTCTTTTGTCATGGCCAATGGTCGCCTAATTTTTCACGTAATGTATGCACCGCCCTCGAATAATGCGTTTTCACGCTGCCTTCAGAACATTTCATTATCAATGCAGTCTCTGCAATATCCAGTCCCTCAAAAATCCTTAACATAAACGCCTGCTGTTGCCGTCCCGACAGATCGCGGATGGCCTGATCGAGCGCATCCATGCTCCTTGCAGATTGCACGTGCTGTTCCGGACTGCGCCCGCGATCATCTGCGATAGTTTGAATCGGATCGCTGTCATGTTCATCATCCTCTCTGCCAAACCATACACGGAACCGGTTACGTACGAAAGTTCGCCTGTACCAGTCATTAATCCGGCTTTGTAATATCGTGTGAAACAATGCTCCCCATTCTGCCGGCTCACGTGATGCATATTTCTCCACCAGTTTGCACATGGCATCCTGCACAATATCCAGCGCATCTTCCCTGCTACCGGTTGCAATTTCCGCCATGCGGAACGCACGGCGTTCAACGCTGGCAAGAAAGCTGTCCAGTACTTTTCTGTTTTCCAGGGTATTGTTCCTTGTAATCTATGTTTAAGGCGAATCACCTGACAAATGAACAACCGGTCACAGCATGTGGCCGGTTGTACAATAGAGTAACGATGACTATCGCCCACGTCTACTGACAGAAACACGATTGAATGCAGGCGTTTGTTGCTGGATATTAATTTCAGCGCGCTGATCCATCGCATCTTTATGGTGGTCAAACCAGTTTTCATGGCGATCGAGGAAATCCTCACGCGTATCCGCGATACCCAGATCGCGTCTTAGATCAGAAATAGCCTCGCGCTGGCCACGTACATCTTCACGCCGATCAGTGCGATCTTCCCGTTGATCGCGGCGATCCTTTCGATGCTCATGACGAGCCTTCCTGGCGGCCTCACGTTCAGTATCATTCAAGACACCATCCCCATCCGTATCAAAACGATCCAGCATTTCTGCGTGACGGGCTTCTCTTGCCGCCTGATGTTCCGTATCACTTAATGTACCATCACCATTGGTATCGAATTTTTCAAGCCGCTCTGCATGACGTGCTTCGCGTCTCTCTTTACGTTCTGCCCTGAATTTTTCCCGTTCCTCCGGAGACATGCCTTCCCATCTTTCACGCATTGACGCGCGGTGCTTCTCAAACCTTTCCCTTTCTTCAGGACTCAGCTTCGCCAGTCTTTCATTCCTGCGCTGCTCACGAAATGCCCTCCTCTCTTCGGGCGTCATGTTTTTCATCTTCTCACGCATCGCCTCGCGTTCGGCCTTGAATTGTTCCCTTTCCTCCGGGCTCATGTTTTCCCAGCGTTCCCGCCAGGCCTTATGATGTTCACCCCTGCCTTCCGTGGTCTGTTCAGCAGACGGATTATCTGCCCGATCTTCCTCAGCCAACACAGGCAAGGCGTACGCGCCTATTACCATCGCACTCATTAAACCAAGAGTCATTAACTGTCTATTTTTCATCGTATTCTCCGGTGGTTATTAAACTGATAACCCTGATAACGCACCAGATATGTGACGGTTGACAATAAAGATGTGATAAAAATCACAAAGTGGGCACTCCGGATACTGAAATCAGGGAGTCAGATGACTTTATTTCCCGCCACGGACCTTCTTGAGCTGCGCATGCTCAACCAGATGCATCCCGACATCGGTCAGGGTCTTGAGCATACCGAACAGTAATAAACCCGCTCCCGAACTTACCATCAGTCCACCGAAGATGAT
>JAENIZ010000063.1 GCA_016844485.1 Gammaproteobacteria bacterium
GTGGTCGGTATGCGTGTCAGCCACGGCTGTATCCGCTTGTATCCCGAAGATATAAAGGCCCTCTTTTACAATGTAAAACTTGGCACGCCGGTCAATATTGTTAACCAGCCACACAAAATCGGGGAGCTGGACGGAGTCATATACCTTGAGGCACATCCTTATTTGGATGAAGACGCCGAACATTTCGTTCAATACAGTCTTAAAGAAGTAGTCAAATACATTGTTGATGCAACCCAGGAACGGCAATACAAAATCGATTGGGACATCGTCAAGCAGGTACTGCTAGAAAAAAAAGGTATCCCGGTTGCAATCGGTATGCATACACCGGAAATGCAGGCCTCAGTCAAGAATGAAATCAGGGATGTTTCAAACCCAAGCACCAGGGACAATGGGGTTGGCTTGCGACTTGAAACTCGTATTGGTCAATTCCAGGAATAATTATTCATTGGCATAAAAAAACCCCAAAACTCAGTTTTGGGGTTTTTAATTGTTGATTATTTTTTAATTATAAATCTGATTACTTCTTCATTGCCTTTTCAAACATCTGATCCAGTTTTCTGGAATTTTCATTACAGCATTCCAGGGCAGCCTCGGCAGACTTTGTTGCCTGTTCAGCAGCATGAGATGCCTCTGAAGCAACGGTATGCGCATTTTGTGCCAGATTATAGGCATCGGTCGCCTTGGCCATAGCAGCAGCAGAAGCTGCTTTGGCCTCTTCAAGCTGGGTCATATCAGCGCAACCGCCTACCAGTCCCATGGAAAGAGCAAGTACTGAAGCTTTAATGAGTTTTGTATACATAGTTATTTCTCCCGTTAAACCTATGGCTTGAGGTTTTCCCCAGTTCTCATCGTAATTCGGATAATGACTGATTTCAGTCCGTTTATCAATGAATTTGCTATTAAATCATAGTCAATTTTGAAAAAAACAGCACAATTTTACAAGATTTTATTTGGGTACCGGGCTAATAATGGCAAAATCTATCCACGAAACGCGTTGTGACATTGGCAAGTGTATCAGGCAGACGGGCATATATACCGCTTAGAATTTCGGCATTGATCTCCTTATAAAAAGCCTCGGCAATTGCACCCGCAATACAGGCCATGGTATCACTGTCCCCGCCCAATGATATGGCATTCCTGACGGCATCCTCATAGTTGTTTGAATCCAGAAAGGCAATGATCGCCTCCGGCACAGACCCCTGACAAGTAATATCGAAAGAATATTCAGGCCTGATCTCATCCAGCGACCTTTCCAGGTTGTAGTGAAATGTATGGGTCAAATATCCCTTTATATCGCTTTTAGCTTGCCCGCTACGGGCCATGAAAATGGCAGCAGCGACCGCTTGTGCTCCCTTAATACCTTCATTGTGGTTATGTGAGACCAGGGCACTGCGTCTTGCCTCAGTAATTACTTCAGCTAGTGAGTTAAAGGCCCAACCGATCGGGCTGACACGCATGGCTGAGCCATTACCGTAGCTATTGTAGGCCGTAGCGCTGGCAGAAGCGGCCCAGCGGCTAAAACCATAACCGTAACCTTGATCCGGAAACTTGCGGTAATAGTCCCTGAAGATACGGTCATATTCATTGCCTGTCAGTAATGCATCCGCAACTGCTATTGTCAGGACAGTATCGTCGGTAAATCGGCTGGCCGGGCAAAAGAGTTCAAAATCCTTGGTCTTAACAGGATTGGCTTCATAGACTGAACCGATAATATCTCCGCCGATAGCCCCAAGCATGGGAATGATATGGTGATAATTTTCAATAGCTTTTTGAGGGCATCGTTTTACAGAGGTTGCCAGGAATCAGCGTCTGAATGATGAGGGGGATGTTTTCATGCGCTGTTCAAAGTTCTCTGCAATGAAATCTGTTATTGCCTGTTCAAAACTTATAGTCGGTTGCAGCTCACAATGATCATCAAACCAGATTAATACTTCATCCAGATTTTTTCCGCCGGAGATGCTATAGGTTTCTGGAGTCATGACATTGTATGCAGTTAAAAACCCCATGAGATAATCTTTGAATTTATCGAAATCATTGGCTGCACGGGCCTGAAGATATCCATGACAGGATCTGTTACCGACCCCCCATATTGCATAGTTTCCTTTGTTGTCAGTGGCATGGCTGGCAAAAGAAACGAGCATTAATATTACGATACCGCAGGTCTTCATTTTATTATTTCTCCTCATTGGTTCTGACTTATGGTTATACAGGCAGATATATATACTTAATGAACAATGGTTTTAAGACCATGTGTCAGGCGCCGGATTCCTTCGTTTGCGGTATTTTTATCCAATGCACCATAGGCACCACGCAGATAACACCCGTGAATCATACCAAAAGTATGGCCAGGAATGACTGCAACCCTATATTCCCGGATCAGACGCTTTACAATTGTCATATCATCAATATCAGTGTCGATTTTCAGGAATAAATAAAAAGCGCCATCACTTTGGGGAACTGCACAAAACGAGCTGACAGTTTTCAATTCAGCAAGCATCATTTTACGGACATCTTTAATAATTTTCAGTTTGTCTACGCAATATCCGGCGCCAGCCGTCATGGCGCCAATTGCAGCATATTGTGATGCTGTGGTCGGGCAAATGAGGTTGGTATCTTGTGCTTTTATAATTGCCGTCGCCAGATGCTCAGGGATTACCATATAGCCAATTCGCCAACCGGCAAAGCCATAAGCTTTGGACAGGGAAAAAAGCGATATGGTGTATTCATTGGCATCATCGATGCTGCCAGGTGAAAAATGCATTGTCCCGTTGTAAGTAAAATATTCATAGGCTTCATCACTGATATGATAGATGCCATATTCCCGGCAAATTGCATTAATCTCCTGCAGGCTTGATTCCGGATAAACCACGCCACTGGGGTTATTTGGTGATACTGTAACAATAGCGCGCGTTCTTTTATTAATTGCCGTGCGAATTTTATCTGCACATAATTGATAATTCTCATCTGTAGACACAAGTACCGGCTTGCAGTTCAGCATGGTAATGGCCATCTCGTGATTAAAATAATACGGTAATGACAGGATTACCTCATCGCCTGGATCGGTGATGGCAAATAATGCATTTAGAAATGCCATATTGGCCCCGGCAGTCACAATAATCCGATTGCCATTTCCAATATTAATCCGGTTTTCCAGCTTGAGCTTGTTGGTAATAGTTTCACATAAGGCAGGTAATCCACCGACTAGCCCATATTTATGATTTTCAATGGAATCATTGATCATTGAAAGGGCATCAATGGAGGATTGTGGTGGGCCGTAATAAACCACACCTTGACCGAGTGATATAGTCCCGGGGTTTTGCGCGATCAATTGCGCAACTATAGGGATAATCGGCAACTGCACCGAATCCATGCGCCTGCTTGGATGATATCGGGGACCCGGCATAAGTCATCTACCTCATCTGAATTTCAGATTCGCAGTAATAATTGCAATGCCGTAACCCGTAAACTGTTTAAATATTCAGTGACGGAGAGAATTTATTAAATGTAATCTTACTGACGATGGAAAGGCATGGGTCGTTTGGAGAATTGTGCTTTTAAAAACTCCATCTGGTCTGCCAGAATTTTACGGTTGGAAAGCGCAAGGTATTCTGCCCAGTTAGGCACATACGGGACAGCAAGAAGCTGTATGCCAACTTCTTCCGGGATCCTGTTACCTTTGAATGTATTACAGTGACGGCAGGCAGTGACGACATTAGACCAGCGATCACTTCCGCCACGGGACATTGGGATGACATGATCTCTAGTAAGGGATGATTCTTTAAATTGACCGCCGCAATACATGCAAAGATGTGCGTCTCTCAGAAATAATTCACGATTGGTCAGGGGTGGAATATTCCGTTTTACCCGTTTGTGTATTGCTGATCGTTTGATTGCAATAATTGAATTGATATCAACTGTGGACCGTAAACCTGTTGCCCGGCTGGTCCCGCCCAGGATGGTGAAGACGCTGTCACCGGCGGTCCAGGCAACCATATTACGGCTGTATAAACACACCGCATTTTGCCAGGGGATCCAGGTTACCGGTGAACCGGCAATATCAAGTCGTAAAATTAAAGGCACCATGGTTAAATCTCTTAGCTTTGGAGGCTCCTGAGCTTATTTTGATAAATTCATATCGTTAACGACCCGCATGTTTTATGCTAAATCGAATATAAAATCAAGTTATTGCAAGAATAAGCTAACAGGTGAACTTAATGGAATCAATAACCAGGCTTTTAGAAATCATGAAGACCTTGCGCGACCCCATACATGGGTGTCCCTGGGATAAGGAACAGGATTTTTCAAGCATTGCGCCTTATACCATTGCGGAGGCATATGAAGTTGCGGATGCCGTCGAACGTAATGATATGGAGGATTTATGCTCTGAACTCGGGGATTTGTTATTTCAGGTGGTGTATCACGCGCAACTGGCGGATGAAAAGAGATATTTCAGTTTTGAAGACATTGTTACTGGTGTTTCAGATAAATTACAGCAACGACATCCACATGTTTTTGGCGATCAAAAGATCAAGAATGCAAAGGCACAATCCCGCGTTTGGGAGGGATTAAAGGCACAGGAAAGAAAGAAAAAATCAAAGGAAAAATTTATCAGTATTATTGAAGGTGTGAATCTGAATATGCCTTCCCTGAGCAGGGCCCAAAAACTCCAGTCGCGTGCCGCCACAGTTGGTTTTGACTGGAATGATATCCAGTCAGTGTTTGCAAAGATAGAAGAGGAAATTGAGGAATTCAGGGGGGAGTTATCGGATCATCACGATAAATCCAGGGTTAGAGAGGAACTAGGCGATCTCCTGTTCACCTGTGTCAACCTTGCCAGGCATGTGGATATCGATGCCGAGGCTGCATTACGATCTGCGAATCATAAATTTGAAACGCGGTTCCGTTATATTGAAGATACATTGGCTGGACAGAACAAAGGACTGGAAGGAACTTCTCTGGAAGAGATGGAAAAATTATGGGAAGCTGCCAAAACTCGATAAGCGATCGATCCGTTTTTATTCCGGTTTATATCTATCCAGTGCAATGACCTGTCCATCGCCATTAAAGCGAATCTCTGTAATCCATTCTTTATTACTGACTTCGCCTTTTTCAGGAATGTAATACCAGATCGTATGCAAGATGTTATGGTAGTAGCCATAGGCAACGGTTTCGTGGTCATACGGTCCAATGCGGTATAAAACTTCCGCCTCTGACATTCCTGTCCTGAGGTAGATAAAATCTCGCATGGGGACTGCATCTGCCGTAACCTCAAGACTGGCAAATATTAGGCCGGCAGCGATAAATTTCGGTTGTTTCAAATACACGACAGCAACCCGTATTAAAGTTCTATACGGCTATAGATAGATCTTCTGAATCAATGTTCCGCTGGCAAGGGGAAAGAAGAGTATGTTCGGATGGTATAGCCAAAGCTTGATAATAACGCTTTAACAGGGAAAACAGGGTCAGTTGCTTCTGGAGTCAGCGTCCTTATCGTGTGTCAGCATGGCATAGGCAGAATGATTATGTATGGACTCAAAATTCTCTGATTCAACAGTATAAGCCGCGATCCGATCGTCCTTGTTAAATTCAATTGCTACATCTCTGACCATATCCTCGACAAACTTGGGGTTGTCATAGGCACGTTCAGTAACGTATTTTTCATCTGGCCGTTTCAGCAGGCCGTAAAGTTCACATGAAGCCACTTTTTCTACTGTTTCAATCAATTCTTCAATCCACACAAAATCACGGGTTCGCACACAAGCGGTGATATGCGAGCGTTGGTTATGGGCACCATAATCAGAGATGTTTTTTGAACAGGGGCACAGGCTGGTGACCGGGACCACAATCTTGACCAGTGCGGTTGATTTACCATTCTCGGTTTGACCGATAAATGAGACTTCGTAATCCATCAGGCTTTTTACGCCGGATACGGGGGCGGATTTGGTTATGAAGTAGGGAAATGTCATCTCGATGTGGCCGGATTCTGCATTCAGGAGACGGGTCATTTCCACGATCATATTTTTGAACGATTTGACGGTGATCTCATATTCGTATTGGTTCAGGATCTCGACAAAGCGGGACATATGCGTGCCTTTGAAATTATGCGGCAGATTCACATACATATTGAACCTGGCCACAGAGTGCTGTTCCCCTCCATTACGATCCTTGATAACAATGGGATGACGGATGTCCTTGATCCCTACCTTGTCAATCGGGATGTGCCGGGTGTCCTTGCTGCTTTGAATATCCGGAATTTCCGAGACTATTTTTTCTGGACGATTCATGCGTATACGTTCTGGCCCTATTACAAAAAGTTTTAATAGATGATATTTACCTGATTCTAGTTTACTAGGTATATAGGCTGTTCTCCATGACTTATTAGCGCTACAGTGAAAACTGCACCTTAATTGTCTTGCCTTATTTTTTCCTTTGGATAATGTAGTCTGCGATCCAGCGCAAAGGGTCGGCCTGACTGTCAAATTGATTGAGGCTGTCCAGTGCCTCTGCATGGAGTCGTAGAGCAGCCTCTTTTGCACCATCCAGCCCAAGCAGGTTTGGATAGGTCGGTTTATTTCTTTCCCTGTCAGAACCTTGGGGTTTGCCCAGTGTTTCTGTATCGCTCTCGACATCCAGGATGTCGTCCTGTATCTGAAATGCCAGGCCGATACATTTGGCATAATGTGAAACTCTTTCAAAGGTCCCGGGATCAATATTTTTTGCGGAGAGTGCCCCAAGTTCAACACTGGCCCTGATCAAGGCACCGGTCTTGTGGATATGCATATTTTCCAGTTCTGCAATATTCAACTTTCGACCCACAGCCGCAAGATCAATGGCTTGGCCACCTGCCATACCTCGTGAACCACTGGCCTGTGCCAGAATATCAATCATCTCCAGTCTCTGTTCTGCGCTGACGGTAATATCAGGTGCATGCGCCAGCACATGAAAGGCAAGGGCTTGCAGTGCATCACCCGCCAGTATGGCAGTTGCTTCGTCAAAGGCCTTGTGGCAGGTGGGTCTGCCCCGCCTCAGATCGTCATTGTCCATGGCCGGCAAGTCATCATGGATAAGTGAATAGGCGTGGATCATTTCCACGGCACAGGCCGGGCCATTCAGGGCGCTGAGCTTCACACCGAATGTTGCCGTGGTTGTAAATCAGCATCGGGTAGCCAGTGATCAAGTGCGGTCTCTACACAGGATTGATAAACCTGCAAGCGTTCTTGTAGCGACATGAGTTATTCGTTGTTATCGTCTGAACCGAAGTCTTGCAGTTGTTGTTTGCCGTCTTTTTCAAGCAAAATCTGGACTTTCTGTTCTGCCTCGGACAGGGCCTTCTGGCACGTCCTTGTTAATGCGACGCCACGTTCAAAATATTTAAGTGATTCTTCCAGGCTCAGGTTACCTTTTTCCATTTTTACAACCAGTTCCTCGAGTTCCTCCAATGCCTTCTCAAAATCGATGTCGTTGCGTTTTTTGGGCACATTTCCTCCCACCAGGGACAGTGTTTATCAATAGGATATCTGGAATTTTTATTGTATTGCATCATCCCTTGCGAATACCAATTTTGCCGCTATAAATCTTGATTTTCATACAGTTCAATCAAGAAAAATACTGTTCGCAAGCAGGTTCGATCCGGGTTATACAATGCGTTTGACACCCATTTTATCCTGCGTTACAGTGTCATTTAAATCTTAGACCAAGTCTAAATTTGACCAAGAATATACCAGATATGATGATACTAAGGAGGTAGATACCTATGGCACTGAAAGGTAGTAAAACAGAAGAAAATCTGAAGGCCGCATTTGCGGGTGAGTCGCAGGCCAATCGCCGTTACCTGTATTTTGCCCAGAAGGCCGATGTGGAAGGGTTTAACGATGTTTCCGCAGTTTTTCGTTCTACGGCCGAGGGTGAAACTGGCCATGCCCATGGTCATCTGGAATATCTGGAAGAGGTGGGTGACCCTGTTACAGGCAAGCCTATCGGGATAACTTCGGATAATCTCAAGGCTGCAATTGCCGGCGAAACTTACGAATACACCGATATGTATCCGGGGATGGCCAAAACGGCGCGGACAGAGGGTTTTGACGAGATCGCCGATTGGTTTGAAACCCTGGCCAAGGCGGAACGTTCTCATGCCAATCGCTTTCAAAAGGCGCTGGATGCACTAGAGGCTTGATTTATCCTGATAATGGTGCTTATTAGAACCGGGGTAATACCCGGTTCTCATTTTCTGGAATACCTGTTTTGGTTTTTGCGTGATACATGAGTGATATCAAGTCTGAAAGAAGAGAAGGGAGTCTGGAGGCCCCGATTCGCCATCCTATCAAGTGGCAGGATCCCGGGTATTACGATGAAAACGCCGTGTTTAAGGAACTGGGGCGGGTATTTGATATCTGCCATGGTTGCCGTCGTTGTGTCAGTCTGTGTAATGCCTTTCCGACCCTGTTTGACCTGGTGGATAAGTCCGACACCATGGAGATCGATGGTGTAGCCAAACAGGATTACTGGAAGGTTGTTGATCACTGTTATCTCTGTGACCTGTGCTACATGACCAAGTGTCCTTATGTGCCGCCGCATGAATGGAATGTGGATTTCCCGCACCTGATGCTCCAGGCCAAGGCCGTAAGACATGAACAAGGCAAGAACAAACTCAGGGACAAAATACTGAGCTCGACAGATGCAGTAGGGCGTATTGCCGGAATACCGGTGGTCGCGCAAAGTGTAAATGCCGCGAATAACAATACTGTCCTCAGAAAGTTGATGGATAAAACCCTCGGTATCCATCCAGATGCAAAATTACCGGAATTTCACAGTAACAACCTGCGCAAACGCTTTACAAAAAGAAACAAGGTTGAGCTTGCAGCAGAATCTACAGAACATACCCGTGGCAAGGTTGCACTGTTTGTAACCTGCTATGGCAACCGTAACGCCCCCGATATCGTTGCAGATATGATTTCGGTCTTTGAACACAATGGCATTCCCGTCAGGCTGACGGACAGGGAACGCTGTTGTGGCATGCCCAAACTTGAACTGGGTGATCTGAAGGC
The DNA here is from genome assembly GCA_016844485.1 of Gammaproteobacteria bacterium. Taxonomy (GTDB): domain Bacteria; phylum Pseudomonadota; class Gammaproteobacteria; order Eutrophobiales; family Eutrophobiaceae; genus JAENIZ01. The sequence goes on from JAENIZ010000063.1 coordinate 9,045, forward strand.
AGCAGAACAGGCAAAGGAGTTCAACATCCCTGAATTGGTAAAACTCGTTGATGAGGGCTGGGATATTGTGGCACCTGTTCCGTCCTGTGTACTGATGTTCAAGCAGGAAATCCCGCTGATGTTTCCAGATGAGGCAAATGTCAAAAAAGTCCAGGAGGCCATGTTTGATCCTTTCGAATATCTTATGTTGAGACACAAGGCAGGAAAAATAAAAACAGAATTCAGAAACTCGCTTGGTAAAATTGCCTATCATGTCCCCTGTCATCAACGCGTCCAGAATATCGGGTTGAAGACAAAAGAAACACTGGCACTTGTTCCTGGTACTTCCATTGAAGTTATCGAACGTTGTTCAGGCCATGATGGCACCTATGCCGTCAAGAGTGAATGTCATGCCATTTCCATAAAGATCTGCCGTCCTGTAGTCAATAAAATCAAGCAAAGCACGATAGATCATTACATCAGTGATTGTCCAATGGCCGGTCGCCAGATAGAAAGTGTCCTGGGTAACGAATCAAAGGCAGAAAGCCCGTTTACGTTGTTACGTTATGCGTATGGAATTTGAGAAGAAATAAACACATGCATAAATTTACGCGTGCTGATCTTTATACTCTGGAGAAGTATGCCGAGATCCGCGGGGAATTTCGTGACAAGGTCATGACGCATAAAAAAAATCGGCAATTACCAATTGGTCCCAATGCCACGTTATATTTTGAAGATGCCCTGACTATGCAATACCAGATCCAGGAGATGTTAAGAGTAGAGCGCATCTTCGAACCCAAAGGTATCCAGGAAGAACTGGATGCCTATAATCCACTCATACCGGACGGCACAAACTGGAAGGCAACATTCATGATCGAATTTGACGATGAGGATGAACGCAGGCAGCAACTGGCAAGATTGATTGATATTGAATCCTGTGTCTGGATGAAGATAGATAAATTTGATCCGGTAATACCCGTTGCAGATGAGGATATGGATCGTACTACAGAAGATAAAACTTCATCCGTGCATTTTCTTCGCTTTGAACTCAATAAGGAAATGATCACTGCCTTGAAGCGGGGCGCATCTCTGTCCGCGGGCATAAATCATGCGGCCTATCAATATACGGTAGATCCTGTGCCCGATAATCTCAGGCGATCATTATTAAACGATCTTAGTTAATTTTCCCCATTTTTCGAAGCCTGATCCCAGTCAGGAATTATATGGTGCAATTTTTGACCTGTTTTATGATACATTTTGCGTTCATGTCAGGTATTGCATTAACCAGTTTCGTCGTTAAGGTGGACAGATCTTGGTAAAAAATTACGACGCTGCCGATATTGAAGTATTGACTGGCCTCGAACCCGTGCGTAAACGCCCCGGGATGTATACCGATACCACCCGCCCCAACCATCTTATCCAGGAAGTTGTTGATAACAGTGTCGATGAGGCAATCGCAGGATATGCCAGCAAGATTGAAGTTATCCTGCATAAGGATGGCTCGGTGACTGTCAGCGATGACGGTCGGGGCATGCCCATTGATAAACACCCGGGCGAGAAGGTATCCGGTGTGGAGGTCATCCTTACCCGCCTGCATGCCGGAGGCAAATTTTCCAACAAGAATTATAGATTTTCCGGTGGTCTACATGGAGTAGGAGTGTCAATTGTCAATGCACTATCCAAACATCTGGAAGTTTGGGTAAGACGGGATGGCAAGGAATATAACATGGCCTTTACTGGTGGCGAGAAAAAATCAAATCTCGAAGTCACCGGCGAAGTCGGCAAACGCAATAATGGAACGACCATACGGTTTTGGCCCGATCCGAAATATTTTGACAGCACAAAGATCTTTGTCACCAAACTGAAACATGTGTTGCGTGCAAAGGCAGTTTTATGTCCTGGCTTGGTTGTGCGGTTAAATGATGAAATCGATAACGAAAAGACAGAATGGTGTTATCAGGATGGATTAAAGACCTATCTGGCAGAGCAGCTTAAAGGACAGGAATTATTGCCGCCCGAGCCATTTATGGGAACCATGGAAGGTCATCATGAAGCGGTTGATTGGGCAATCCACTGGTGTCCCGAAGAGGGTGAGATTATTACGGAAAGCTACGTTAATCTGGTGCCCACCGCGCAGGGGGGGACGCATGTCAACGGTCTGAGGCAAGGGCTTCTGGATGCCATGCGTGAATTTTCGGAGGCAAGAAATCTGTTACCCCGTGGTGTCAAACTTTCAGCTGAAGATATTTGTGAACGTTGCAGTTATCTGTTATCTGTCAAGCTGGAAAATCCACAGTTTACGGGGCAAATAAAGGATCGTTTGTCTACGCGCGAATGCACCGCTTTTGTTTCCGGTGTTGTTCGTGATGCGCTCAGTCATTGGCTGCATCAACATATCGAGACGGGAGAACGGATCGCCGAACTGGCGATTACACATGCACAACAACGTCTCAAGTCCAATAAACAGATAATAAGAAAGAAAGTTACAGGCGGGCCGGCGTTACCCGGCAAGCTGGTGGATTGTACACTTCAGGACCTGAACGTTACCGAACTCTTTCTGGTGGAAGGTGATTCTGCAGGAGGATCTGCAAAGCAGGCACGGGACAGGGAATTTCAGGCAATAATGCCTTTGCGGGGCAAGATTCTTAATACCTGGGAGGTTGATTCGACAGAGATATTAGCTTCCAAGGAGGTCCATGATATTACCGTGGCAATAGGTGTTGATCCTGGTTCCAATAATCTGGAAGGCCTGCGTTACGGCAAGATATGTATCCTGGCTGATGCCGATTCCGATGGATTGCATATTGCAACATTACTCTGCGCATTATTTGTTAAACATTTTCGTCCGCTTGTTGAACATGGGCATATTTATGTGGCCATGCCTCCACTGTACCGGATTGATATTGGTAAAGAGGTGTATTACGCCCTGGACGATGCGGAAAAAGAAGGCATATTGGATCGAATTGCCGCAGAAAAGAAACAGGGTAAAGTCAATGTACAGCGTTTCAAGGGTTTGGGAGAAATGAATCCAATACAATTGCGGGAAACGACCATGGCACCGGACACCCGCAGACTGGTGCAACTGGTACTCACAAGGAACAATAAGGCGGATCAACTACTGGATATGCTGCTGGCTAAAAAGCGGGCAGCAGATCGAAAAGAATGGCTGGAAACCAAAGGTGATCTTGCATCACTGTAGATTTGTATTATGTATTGGTCACCTCGAGTGTATCCGGGGACATTGGCGGTGCATAATAGTGCATGGCCTTCAGAATTTTCTCGAGTTCAGCGTCAGTTGTTATCTTTGTAGCCGGCTCTTCAGTCAGCCTGAAATAGAGTGCAGATAATGCCAGAAACCGTTGAATGCGTTCATTGCCGGTATGCATTGCAATCTCCTGCTTTATTTGATTTGTGTATCTTCCACAAAAAATTTGCCAAAAAAATGACAGCGGTGTGAAACTTTGATGACAAGCACCCCGTATCCCATATTTGCCGGAGGATAAAGAATTGGCTGAGACATTAAATCTTGATTTTGAAAAGAGCGAACGGCAACCACTGCATGAGTTTACCGAGAAGGCATACCTGGCCTATTCCATGTATGTCATTCTGGATCGCGCCTTACCTCACATCGGAGATGGTCTTAAGCCTGTGCAACGGCGCATCATTTACGCCATGTCTGAACTGGGATTAAAGGCAACAGCAAAATACAAGAAATCAGCGCGCACGATCGGTGATGTTATCGGTAAATTTCATCCGCATGGTGATACTGCCTGTTATGAAGCCATGGTACTTATGGCACAGGGCTTTACCTATCGCTATCCACTCATTGATGGCCAGGGCAACTTCGGATCCATGGATGATCCCAAGTCATTCGCTGCCATGCGTTATACCGAATCAAAACTTACAGGCTATGCGGACAGCTTGTTGAGTGAACTGGGGCAGGGGACAGTAGATTGGGTAGCAAATTTTGACGGCACGTTAAATGAACCGAAACGGCTTCCTGCCCGTTTACCCAATATTCTCCTGAACGGGACGACCGGGATCGCTGTTGGTATGGCAACCGATATTCCTCCCCATAATCTGAATGAGGTCACAAGTGCATGCATACGTCTGCTTGAATCTCCTAAAAGTACGATTGAAGAACTCTGTAAACATGTCAAGGGGCCGGATTTTCCCACTGCTGCGGAGATCATCAGTGCCAGGACAGATATCCTTGAAATATACAAGACTGGTACCGGTTCATTAAAGATGCGCGCTGTGTGGGAAAAAGAAGATGGGAATATTGTGATTACTGCGCTTCCCTATCAGTGCTCAGGCAGCAAGGTGCTGGAACAAATTGCGGCACAGATGCAGGCAAAAAAACTGCCCATGCTTGAAGACCTGAGGGATGAATCCGATCATGAAAATCCGACGCGACTTGTTTTGATCCCGCGATCGAATCGGATCGATCTCGATGAATTGATGTCTCATCTCTTTGCTACAACTGATCTCGAGAGTAGCTACCGCGTCAATCTGAACATGATCGGTATCGATGGACGTCCACAGGTCAAGGACCTGAAAACCATTCTCAAGGAATGGTTGGTATACCGGACAGAGACAGTTCGACGGCGTCTGCAGCATCGTCTCGAAAACGTTCTGGTCAGGATGCATATTCTGCAAGGATTGATGATTGCTTATGTGAATATCGATGACATCATTGCAATCATTCGTGAAAAAGACGAGCCAAAACCTGTTTTGATTAAACGTTTCAGGTTATCAGATGAGCAGGCCGAGGCAATTCTCGAACTTAAACTCCGTAAACTGGCAAAACTCGAGGAAATGCGCATCAAGGAAGAATTGAAGGAGCTTGAAGACGAACGTAAATTACTTGAACAAACACTGGGCTCAAAACAGAAATTAAAGGCACTGGTTCGAAATGAATTACAGGCAGACGCAAAACTCTTCGGGGATGCACGTTGTTCTCCGTTAAAAGAACGGGAAGAATCCAGGGCATTGGCTGAAACTGATCTAATCCCGACTGAACTGATTACTGTTGTCCTTTCCGAAAGAGGTCTGGTTCGTTCAGCAAAAGGGCACGATATTGATCCCGTGGGATTAAATTACCGCCCAGGTGATGGTTTTAAATCAGCGTGCCGTGGACGCAGTAACCAGAACGCAGTATTTCTTGATTCAACTGGCCGGTGTTATGCCTTGCCTGCGCATCTATTACCCTCTGCAAAAAGCCTGGGTGAGCCGGTTTCAGGCCGCCTTAATCCGCCAGACGGCGCCACCTTTGAAGGAAAATGGAAAATCAGTTGTATCCGTCCCAAAGGCGGCAAAAACATTAACGCCGACCCCTGTTCATGATATTGATACTGATTCAATTGCAGCGGTTTCATCTTCGGGCCGTTTACTGGTTTTCCCCATCAGGGAACTGCCTATGCTGGGTAAAGGGAAAGGGTTGAAGATAATGCAGATACCACCCGCCAAATTAAAAACAAGGGAAGAATATGTGGTTGCAATAACAGCAATCGCGGCCGGTTGTGGCCTGAACATTAATTCCGGTCAGCGAAAATTAAATCTGAAGGTAAAAGATCTGGAACATTATGCGGGTGAACGTGGCAGGCGGGGAAACGTATTACCGAGAGGTTATCGCAATGTATCGGCGATGGAGGCAGATGTGAAAGAATGAATACAATTACTGAATATAATTTTATACTTCCACAATCTCTGTTGCCACAATATTTTCCATGGGCGGCTGCACAAAGTATCCCAACACATAATCCACGCCTGCACTCGCCGACATACCCAGGTAATCACCGCTTTCTATTTTACTGGCAATAGTCAGCGCATTATGTCCTTTAGCCAAATTGGTTATTTCCAGGATATCTTTTTGGTTCATTTTGCCTTCGTCAATATGTTGTGGAGAGAATATAATATAATCAAACTTTTCTTGTTGCAGACAACCATCCAGCATTGAGCTTCCCTGTACATGCGTTAACGCAATCTTTGCACCAAATTTGACGCGTAATTTATTAATCTGTAATTTTGCTTCACGTAGATGCTCATGAAAACATTTGGCATCGATTTCAAACACCAAAGATGCTCCAAGCTTGGGCATTTTTACATATTCAATCAGTTTGCTAATCCAGTCAGTAAGGCCATGATCATTAAGAGATTGCTCGGACAACATAATGAACAAACCGACCCCGCACCCATTCTTTTTATTCAACTTGGCCAATTCCGAGATACAATAGCGAATAATCCACCGATCAAAGGCTTTTAATAAATTTGTTTTCTGCATCACCGGGATAATTGCATCACCGGGATAAAATCCTTGGCCTCAATAATATTGTTGTCTGGATCCAGGAGGTTAGCGCGTGTTTGGTAAAATTCCGTTTTTGCGTTTAATGCAGAGTCGGAAACAAGAACAAGGACCTGAAACAACGGTTGAATCCTGTTTTCCTTTATTGCGTCATTTATATTGTTATAGGCCTGCTGATCAACTTTATCTTCGTTTTCAGCTATATTGCCACTTATTACATATGAGTTTCCCGGCTTTTCTCGTGCCTGACGGCAGGCTGCTTCGATCCTGGCAAGGATATTTGCAACATCAACCTTTTCAACGTCAATACATATGGCGCCAATATTTACTGAAAAACTGACTTTTTTCCCTTCATGTTGATAATCAAGCTTGTTAAAATATTCACAAAGCTTTTTCGCAATTTCCTCAGTATTATCCTGAACATTCTGTATTAGCATGGCAACAGTTGAATCGCCAATACGGGTCATGTATCCATCATATTTTGAGTCTGTAATAAATTTTGAGATTGATTCTGATATAAAACTGGCGAATTTATCAGTGGCAAAGATCCCGAGTGATTCACGTAAGGCCTGATATTTATCAATTTCAATCAGGAATACAGCATCATTTTTTTTGGCTTGTGCCAGTGATTGAAAGAATTTTCCCTTATTATAAACGTGGACACGGATTTTTTGCTCGTTCGCTTTTTCTGTTTCCTCCCGATATTTTTCCAAAGCATGCTTGATAGATTCAAGAAGTTTTTCTTTTGTCAGGCCTTCTTTGCGCAGGAAACTTTGTGCGCCATAACGTTGAGCTTTTACGACAAGTTCATCGCCATCCTGGGCGGTCAGCATGATCGTCGGCGGGAAATCCTTTGATGTTTTATAATTTCGAAGCCAGTCCAGGCCATTCTCGCCCGAACCAAGATCATAATCGAGTATCAACAATTCATAACGGGCCCATGGGAATATGGCCGGCGGTTTTCCCCAGGTCGGATCATAATCATCGATCTCTGCTGTCGGACATGCCTTTTTGAACAACACATGGAATAACTGGCGGTAATCCGCTGAATCATCGATAACTAGGACTTTTTTTATCGAGGGCTCAGACATAGCAATTATTCATGTCAATTTATATAATGTTTATAATAGGTTAGATTAAATAATTTAATTGGAATATGAAGTATATATTATCCAGGTTGTGTAGTGCGAGTACAGTTCGCCAGCTTGTTACGCTATGGTTAATTCAACTGGTATTTTATATGCGCTACCGGCGTATTCCCTGACCAGTCGTGGGACGAGATATCCCGGCAGTTTTTTACGTAATTTGATCATGATCTGCCTGGCCCGTGTCTCTGTCACCTCAAAATGTGCAGCACCCTGTACAGGGTCCAGCATATGGAGATAATAAGGGATAATACCGATATTAAACAATGCCTCGCTGAGGTTAATGAGAGTCTCTGCCGAGTCGTTAACGCCTTTCAGTAATACTGATTGGTTAAATAACGGGATAGTTGCTTCACGTAGCTTGCCGATAGCCCTGGTAACGGAATTATCCAGCTCATTGGCGTGGTTGGCGTGGACCACTATCACCGGCTGCAGGCGGGTGCCGGTCAGCCATTGTGTTATCTCATTACTGATGCGATCGGGTAATACAATGGGCATGCGTGTGTGAATACGCAGGCGTTTTATATGGGAAATTTCAGCCAGTTTATGTACCAGGAATGAAAGCCGTTGATCCGATAATGTCAGTGGATCACCACCACTCAAAATAATTTCCCGGATACTCCTGTCCTGTCTGAGATAATCAAGGGCTTTTTGCCATTGGTTTTTAACGGGGTTTGAATCTGCGTACGGGAAATGGCGTCTAAAACAATATCGGCAATGGATTGCACAGGCCCCCGTAACAATCAGGAGGGCCCGGCCGTGATATTTGTGCAAAAGCCCGGGTATGGGCTGTGTCTTCTGCTCTGCAAGGGGATCAACACTAAAGCCCGGCTGGATATTATCTTCTTCTGCAACAGGGAGAACCTGGCGTAATAAGGGATCACTTGAATCACCTTTCTTGATGCGATCCGCAAAACTTTGTGGCACACGCACAGGAAAGGAAAGGGTTGCCTTGTCTGATAGTTGCACCTTGTCCTTTCGTAACTCCAGTCTTTCCAGCAAAGCTACAGGGTCTTTTATGGTTTGTTGCAATTCTTCCTGCCAATTTGAATGCTGCATATTTTATTCCCTACAATGTATCATACGCATCTTATAACAAGAGAATGTTCAGAAAGAGGAAAATATGGCGATATTCAGTACCAATGAATTCAAACCCGGTCTCAAGGTCATGCTGGATGGTGATCCTTGTGCAATAATGGGGAATGAATTTGTCAAACCGGGCAAGGGACAGGCCTTTAACCGGGTTAAATTGCGGAATCTCAAGACGGGACGTGTCATTGAACGAACATTGAAATCCGGTGATGTCATGGAAGGGGCTGATGTCGTTGATCTTGAACTGCAGTATTTATATCGTGACGGTGAGTTATGGCATTTTATGGATCAGAATACATATGAACAATATGCCACAGATGAAAAGACCATGGGTGAAGCCGCACAGTGGGTGAAAGGGGAAGAGAGTTGTATTGTAACCCTGTGGAATGGAGTGCCATTAACGGTATCCGCACCGACCTTTGTCATGCTGAAAATTACGGAAACTGACCCTGGCATACGTGGTGATACTGCGACAGGCGGATCAAAGCCTGCGACACTGGAAACAGGCGCCATTGTGAAAGTCCCCTTGTTTGTTGAGCTTGGAGAGATCATCAAGATCGACACGCGGACTGGCACCTATGTCGGGCGTGCCAAATAATAATTAATATTGCCCTGATATTTAATTTTTCTCAATGATCGTTCATGACCACTGACTGGCGCCCCAGTGCATCGTTTGAGATGCTGGGTTTGCGTGCACAGGTACTGCGCCAGATAAGAGAATTTATGGCAGAGCACGCCATACTTGAAGTGGAAACACCGGTATTAATTCATTCGGCAGTGAGTGATCCGAATATTCAGAGTTTCAGCGTTGGTTTTCATCATCCAAACCAACCTGATCAGAAAAAGCTCTATCTGCATACTTCACCTGAATATGCTATGAAACGATTACTAGCCGCGGGTTCAGGTCCGATATATCAGATAATCCGGGTTTTCAGAGATAATGAATCCGGCAAACTGCACAATCCGGAGTTTTCCTTACTCGAGTGGTATCAACCTTACTATGATCATCATGATTTAATGGATGAGGCCGATGCATTGCTTCGTAAGCTGGATTTCAAACGCACAATACGTATGAGTTACAGTGAAGTATTTGAACACCATACCGGGATTAATCCACATCAGACAGAAAGGATGGAACTGCAGAAAATAGCGAAACAGGCCGGATTGCATACAGCAGCCAATGACCCATCGCTGTTACTGGATTTTATATTCAGCAGCAAGATCGCCCCGAATCTTGGACATGATCAACCTGTATTTATCTATAACTATCCTGCCTGTCTTTGTGCATTGGCTAATTTAACCAATGATGATCCACCACAGGCAGAACGCTTTGAGTTGTTTATATCAGGCGTCGAGATTGCAAATGGATTTAATGAATTATGTGATGTAACGGAGCAAAAACACCGTTTTGAACGGGAAATGCAACTTCGACACCAAACAGGCAATACGGATCATACGATTGATCAACGTTTATTGGATGCCATGACATCTGGTCTTCCAGAATGCGCAGGAGTGGCCGTCGGTATAGATCGTTTACTCATGGTGATGAAGGGATGTGATGATATCAATCAGGTCATTGCCTTTCCCGTCGACAGGGCCTGACGGATAACAGAGAACTTATAATTTGTTAAATCCCGCAGAAATACTTTCTGAAAATGGCCCCTTAGCCGCGTATGTTGATGGCTTTGCAGTCCGGAAACAACAGCAGCAACTTGCCGAGTCAATTGCGCAAGCGCTGGGGAGTCATGAATCATTGATTTGCGAAGCAGGTACGGGTACTGGCAAGACATTCGCCTATCTGGTCCCGGCATTGATCTCCGGCAAGAAAATCATTATTTCTACTGGTACAAAACATTTACAGGATCAGTTGTATTACAAGGATCTTCCCGCTGTACGCAAGGCACTTGGCCTCCCGGTGACTACAGCTCTGTTGAAAGGACGGGCTAATTATCTTTGCATACACCGGTTAGTACAGTCTGAGCAAGACAATCGTGGCATGTCAAAGGATTCCCAGGCAGGATTAATTATGGTCAGGGAGTGGTCATCAAAAACAGACTCAGGTGATCTGACAGAGCTTGCAGACCTTTCGGAAGAATCTCACCTACGATCGCAAATTACCTCAACAACTGAAAATTGTCTTGGACAGGAGTGTAAGTTTTTTGATGAATGTTTCGTGTTCAAGGCAAGACGCAGGGCAAACGAAGCAATGTTAATTGTTGTAAATCACCATTTACTGATGTCAGATTTATCATTGCGTGAAACCGGTTTCGGTGAAGTTTTGCCAAAGGCCGATGCCATCATCTTCGATGAGGCGCACCAGCTGCCGGAATTGGCCTCGGAATTTTTCGGACAAATATTCAGCAGTCACCAGTTCATTGAGCTTATCAATGACAGTCGTATTGCTTATCTCAGTGACGCAAATGATGTGCCAGGCGTCATGAATGTGCTTGATCAATTGCAAACTGTATTACGCAAATTGCGTCTTGCCTTCGGCAACAAAGAGGTCCGTATAGCCTGGCATGAAATCATGAAAGAAAAAAATGTCAGTGATGCACTGAAAGATTTTCGCGGAGTCCTGCACACGCTGGAGAATACACTGGATAAATTGTCACAACGCTCACACGCGTTACAGAATTGCTGGCGCCGTTGTGGCAATCTCATGAATATTCTGGATGCCTTCCTTGAACGTGAAAGTGATGATTGTATTCAATGGCTGGAGACCAGGGGACACGGGTTTTTGCTGCACCAGACGCCGCTTGATATCTCTGGAATTTTCCAGACACGTCTGGCAGGACATGAGTGTAATTGTATCTATACCTCTGCCACGCTGGCGGTTGGCAATGACTTTAATCATTTTGCCGGTCAATTGGGATTGACCGGCGTACAAGCGCAGAGCTGGCCCAGTCCGTTTGATTACAGAAAACAAGCGTTGCTTTATCTGCCGCCGGATATGCCTGATCCGCGTGAACCATCATATACCAACAGGGTTATTGATGTTGCGCTGCCTGTAATCCATGCAAGCCAGGGCCATGCCTTTTTGCTCTTTACCAGTCACCGGGCACTGCAAGAAGCGGCACAATTAATAAGAAACCAGATGGATTATCCGGTATTCATACAGGGTGAAGCCCCACGCACTGAATTGCTGGAATCCTTCAGGAAAACAAAGCATGCAATATTATTGGGCACCAGCAGTTTCTGGGAAGGAGTGGACGTCA
>JAENIZ010000158.1 GCA_016844485.1 Gammaproteobacteria bacterium
AGGGGTGATGCAAACAGTGCCTCATCCGGATATTGACGCTGAATGCTGCGGAAATAATCTTTTGGCAGGCGAAAGCTGCCGAGGCTCACCGAATGAACATTATCGATATTGAGCCGGGAAAATACATTCTGGAAGAGATGGTGATATTTTTCAGAATAACCATCTTCATAGATCAAGGGATCAAAACGCAGTCCGAGACGCCAGCCCGCTTCCTGCAGTTTCAGCATGGCCTCCAGGCGCCGTTGCACGGAAGGTGCCTTATGTTCCAACACCCGGGCGATCTCTTCGGGCGTAAAGCTGTAGGCCACAATGCAATTTTCCAATGGCTCGGTTTCCAGCAGCGTACGTATTTGTGTGCTTTTGGTTCTTAATTCCAGCCAGGCAGTAGGATATTTCCTGAACAGGGGAAGGAAGAATCCGGTAAAACCGGTGACCGGGTCCAGTGCGAGACTGTCACAGTCATACCCGGAGAAGAAATGAATAACCTCCCCGTCATGTTGCTTGATTGTTTTTTCAATCGCCGATGCAAAGCCGTCGAAGTTTACAAACAACACATAATGTGCGGAGCGAAACATGCCTTGCAGGAAACAATACCGGCAATCATAGATACAGTTCAGCATATGTGAGAAATAGTAATTATATTTTGCGCCAATATTGTAATTTTCAGGTACGGGTAATACATGATTGCGAAATTTTTCCGCCAGGATCAATGCGGGATGTTTCTTCTGCAAGGATATCCCTTGTCCCAGGGTGATCAGCTACATTATGTTCAATGTATATTGTATTTATCATGTTGCACGGGCTGAAAGCCTGATCGGTAATGTCTCCAGTTGCCGCGATAAAATGGCAAGTACTTCTTTGCCGTGATGAATTGTTTCAATCTGTTCCATGGGATCGCGATCCGGACATAATATTGACCAGCGGTTTAACAGTTGTGCCAATGTTCCGCGTTCGTACCGGGTAAAATGCCAGCGTTCAATAAACTGCGGGTAATATTCCGGAATTTTCTGGATGGCCTCAAGTTCCAGAGATAATGGTCGAAGTTCGTCAAGTAGAAAACCAATTGTCTCAACATGGTTGCCAATAAGCCCTTCAACAAAAGACTCATTGAGTTTAAATGCGGGATGTTCTTCATTATCGGAAATAATCTTCAGGACATGGATTAATTCGCTCGTGGCAAACCGGCTGGCTGTCGCATAAAAGCCCGTGGCCTCCATATCAAACATATTATCTGCATAATTCGCAGAAGGTTTGTCCAGCGTCAACAGGCCGGCAGTCGGGCAGGGCGGTTCAAACACGAATTGTGGATAAAATACCTGATCACTGGCATGGTCCTGGATGCGATGCGCGAGCACGGCCTGTCCAATAGCCAGGGTCTTGTGACCGGCAATACCAATGTTCAACCAGCCATCACTCTGTCGCGTATTGAATAGTCCATGCACATAGCTTGTGCTGGCTGCAGCATTAATCTTGCCTAATCCGGTGATGACCAGTGACAGGCTGGATGTTGTATCCAGATAAACAGGGAATATCCCCCCTTTATCAAGTTGCTTTAAACGATAATGCCGGATAATTGGCATAGCCTCGCATTTAAGTGCGCAGATGAGATGGATCATATTGATCAGCAATCGATGTGGTAATGATCCAATACAGAATCAATAAACGATTGCCATGTCATATCCGGTTGCCAGACTTTATGCAGATCATTGATGGCTTCGGCAACAGGATAATCGCACCTTACCGTGCGATAGAGAAAGAGGAAGACCGGCACTCGTTGGTTGAGTGCACAGTGAATGAAAATATGTTTATCTTCATGTGTATCCATGCTGGCAAAAAAACGTTTGAGTTCGCTCAGCGCAGGCGCCTTGAAATCCACAGGAATATGGACATAGTCCATGCCTGTTTGCAGCACAACTTTATCTTCGTCTTTGATGGCATGGGGTGAATCGGGCATGGAGAGATTAATGATCACATCAAAACCAGCCTGATTGATCATATTGAACTGCTCGGCGGTTGGCTGGCCCCCCGTCGCTATGGCATCGCTGATGCGGTGATAATTTCGTATGTCTTCGAGGGCATTTATCCGGGGCATGTCAGATGGCCAATTAACAGGCTGTTGAAAAACGTTTCGAACGCAGGCAGAACAAGGCGCGAATGGGCGAAAAAGCGCAGTTTACACGGCAGTAAATGAGCATTTTAAGCCCGTGAGCAACGCAGTTATGCCAAGCGTAGTAGTTTTTCAATAGGCTGTTCACCGTTACAATGAAATAACAGGACAGACCCAGTTTAATAGAAAATGCCCAGACTTGAACAGAAAACCGCCGTTATAACCGGTGCCAGCAGCGGCATCGGCAGGGCAATTGCATTGGCCTTCGCCAGAGAGGGTGCGCATGTCATTGTTAATTATTATCGTTCAAAGGATAAGGCAGGGCAGATTGTCAAAGAGATCCAATCGGCAGGGGGCAGGGCGGCCGCCATTCAGGCCGATATCAGTAATATTGAGGATATTAACAGGCTGATCAGTGAGGCACAGGCAGAACTGGGACGCATTGATCTCTGGGTCAATAATACAGGTGCGGACATCCTGACCGGGCCGGGAGCGCAACTCGAGGATCAGAAAAAACTGCAATTACTGATTGATGTCGATCTGAAAGGGACGATCAATTGTTGCTGGGCTATTGCGCCCATCATGCAATCGCAGGGGCAAGGAGTGATCATCAATATGTCCTGGGACCTTGCTATCCATGGATTCCAGGGGCGAAACCCGCAGATGTTTGCCGCCGTCAAGGCCGGTGTTTTAGGTTTCAGCCGGTCGTTTGCCAGGACGTATGGGCCAAAGCTACGAATAAATGTGCTCGCGCCCGGCTGGATTGAAACCGAGTTTGCCAAAAATATAATGAGCGAGAATTACTACCAGGCCCGTCTCAAGGAAATTCCGGTAGGCCGGTTTGGTACGCCGGAAGATGTTGCCGAAGTAGCTGTATTTCTCGCCTCGGATGAATCGTCTTATATGACCGGGGAAATGATAAAGATTAATGGCGGGTTGATATAATCTTTTCCCTCACCCATGCCCTCTCCCGTAGGGAGAGGGTGAAGAGTTCCTTCTCCCTCCGGGAGAAGGTAAGGATGAGTTAAATGTTGGTTTTTTATATTTATATTTTCTCTGTGTTCTCCGTGGTTACATCCAGCGTCTTACTTTACTTTTATATTCCCTGTATTCATCCCCGAAAATTTTTTCCAGAAACGGTTCCTCATGTTTGATGAATCCTTCCAGCATAATAATAAAAAATACCGGTATCACAAATACGGGAGAAAAACTGCCCAAGGATATCCATACACCAATCAATATAATAATCATGCCCAGATACATCGGATTTCTGCTGTATTGAAACAATCCCCGAGTAACCAATAAAGTTGGTTTTTCAAAAGGCTTGATCGGCGTCTCTGCTTGTTTGAAAGCATAGGCAGCACACGCAGTGACAATAAGTCCACCTAACGCAAGCAAACCTCCAAATACCCTCAAAGGCACATAAATAAGATGCGACATGGGCGCAAATTGGTCTAATACCGCCATTAATATCAACGCGGCGAGGAAATAAACAGGCGGTATGATATTCCTGGGTATGATTCTGCCCAGTATGGATGTATCCACTTTATCGAGTGATGCCGTGATTGCAGTTTTTACCTTCTCCAGCGTTTCTGTTTTGGATGTATCAGACTGCGGTTTTTCGTTTATTTTCTTCTGCATCACAGTTTGCCGAGTAGTGGGTGTGCCGTTCTCCAGCCAGATTCGCCTCTGGAATTTACGTAACAAATCAGGAGATCAGCATTCGCGCGGGTATTAATAAAATTAATATTCGATGTGGCATCAGCCCTGGAATTAACAAAACACCAGACATCATCGTGACGAATAGCATCTCTTTTAGAATCAACTTTACATACCAGAAGATCAGCCGCACTGCGAGAGTCTACCTCATGTACGATAAAATCGGCCTCTGCTCTTGAATTCACGACATTTATCAAAGCCATTTCTTCTCCAAAACTTGATCGCTAGGTAATTACATGCCGTCGCAAATATGGCCTTGATCGGTACTCCCGACGTCGCCCATCGGCATCTGTTGCATCATCTGCTTTGCCATATCGCCGCATTGTTGCATGGCTTTCATTTCCTTGGATGAGGACATTGTCTTGCCATAGGCTATGGCCTTTTTCTGTGCCTCGTCACGTTTGCCGGCAGCGCAAAGCTTCTTGATTTCAGCGTGCATCTTTTCGCCCTTGGCAGCAAGTGCATCCATAGCCGACTGATCAATCTTCGCCATGCACTCCTGCATCTTCTGTGCACCTTCCATCATTTGTTGCATCTGTTCTTCGGTCATCTCGTCAGGTTGTGCAGACCATGCTAACGGTGTGCACAGAACGAGCATTGATAAAATTATCAACATAAGGAATTTCGTAATCATTGTCTTATCTCCATTTTTATCCTGAATTTAATATTTTCTCTTGGGTCTCTGTAATTCAATATTTTAATAGTGAATCAATGAATGCACCCAATATTTTGATAGTTTATCCCGGCCGTTCAGAAAATCCAGTTCGATGACAAACGAGCAACCGGCGATCTCGGCGCCGAGTTTTTCAATGAGTTCACAACTCGCGGCCGCGGTGCCGCCGGTAGCGATCAGATCATCAATCAGCAATACGCGATCATTTTTGCCGAGTGCATCAATATGGACTTCAAGTTGTGCCGAGCCGTATTCGAGATCGTAGGAGATGCTTTGTACATCGTAGGGCAGTTTGCCGGGTTTGCGTAACGGGACAAAGCCTACCCCCAGTTCCCAGGCGGCAAGGCTGCCGAAGATAAATCCACGCGCCTCCATGCCGACCACGGCGGTCAATTTTTGATCCACAAACGGGTGGATCAGTTGATGCACTGCAAGGCGCAGCATGACCGGGTTCTTGACCAGCGGCGTGATGTCCTTGAATTGAATTCCGGGTTTGGGGAAGTCCGGTATAGTGCGGATATGGGCTTCAAGTTGGTCCATGGATAAATTCTCCGGTTCGTTGGTCACAATTTAGAAGACTTCATATGGCACAATACTGTGCTAAACATCAGCGCTAAAGACTTCTACGATACAGGTTATCAATAATAGCGTTTTTATGTCAGAGGAGGGGAGTTATGTGTAAGTTATTACAGCAATACGGCCCGTTACTGGGGCGCATCCTGTTGTCTGTTATTTTCATTGTTGCCGGATTTCACAAGCTTACGGGTTTTGAACAGACGGCCGGTGTTATGGCCAGCAAGGGCCTGCCGATGGTCAATGTCTTGCTGGTATTAACCATTATTATTGAATTGGGCGGTGGGTTGATGATCCTCATCGGCTGGAAGGCACGCTGGGCGGCAACCGCGATATTCCTGTTTTTAATCCCGGTTACAGTGATCTTTCACCCGGTTTGGGCAGACCCCGAACAATTTAATTCCTTTTTCAAGAATCTCGCCATCATGGGCGGCATGATCTACATCATGACGTTTGGATCGGGCCCGTTGAGCCTCGGTTGCAGTCATTGTCCGAAAGAGGATAAATGACGGCGTTTCAAACGATCTATGAAGAGGCCTTGTTTCGCGTTGGTAATGAGACCACGCTGAAATCAAAACTCCCGATACCAAAGAGCCGGGATGAATTGCGTCAACTGGATGACAACCATTATCTTTC
>JAENIZ010000159.1 GCA_016844485.1 Gammaproteobacteria bacterium
CCTTGACACTAAGTTGCCGTTCAGATTTGGATATCACGATATCGTAGCCATTTTCTCCAGCGAGGCAGATGCTGCAGAGCAGCATCCATGATACTATGTGCAGTAATACTCCCCCAAAAATTGTGAATGGTGAAATTTTCATTTGGTTTCTTGTTTGGTTGTTATTTCATCCCCATTATTTTATACAGAAATCAACGTTGCAGTAACTTTGTTGTTTTCCTGTTATCTTATGCATTGCCGCTAAGCCATACTGCTTGGCTTTTTTGTTGTCTGAATTTTACTGAACGAAGTATATGAAATATTCCTGACATAGTGACAAGGTGATTATGGTGCAGAACCTGGAAAGGTACAGCACATTTGCCATTTTAATGCACTGGTTAATGGCCTTGTTGATCTTTACGATGTTCGGATTGGGGTGGTATATGGTCGAATTACCAGAAAAAAGTCCCAAGCGCGCATGGTTTTTTGCCCTGCATAAGTCGATTGGCCTGACGATAGCCCTGTTAGCGCTGATACGTCTTGGATGGCGTTTGACACACAAACCTCCGGCGTTGCCGGAAATCATTGCATACTGGAAACGCAAACTGGCCAATGTGACGCATCATTTACTCTATGTGTTGATGTTTGTGCAACCGGCGTCCGGTTATATTTCCTCATCGTTCAGCGGTTATAAAACCAAATTCTGGGGAATGCCCCTGCCGCACTGGGGCTGGGAGGATCGGGTATTGAATGAATTATTTACCGATATTCATGTGGCAAGTTCCATTGCACTTCTCTGCCTGATCATCCTGCATATATCAGGCACGTTTTATCATTGGTATTACTCTCAGGATTTTGTATTGAAGCGCATGTTACCTGCATTTGACAAGTAATTAATTGCGTCGTGTATTTTTAGGAACGATAATATTAAACATAATACGCGCAAAAAATAAGGGGCCTGATGGCCCCTTATTGCTATTAGCTTTTAAGTCAGTACATTACTTGTTGTTGATGTACATGGTGACTTCGAAGCCGAAGCGGATGTCGCTATATGATGGAGTATCCCATTTCATGATTTTATCCTCATTAGATAAGTTAAAAGTTTTCGTACCTGGATTAGATTGAGGTACTTTATTCAAACTACACCTATCAACCAGCAGGATTTATGCCAGTGCGGATAGCCTGGCAATAATATCAGATTAAACTTATATAATTCAACAAGTTATATGATACTACCCCGATGCTTTAAATAGCGCTTATTAAGTCCACCCTCAGAAACGACAAGTGAGGAATGGTTAATGCTATCCAAAATCTGGTCTATATGAACCACCTATGCCATCAGTTATACTCACTTGATGTTGATCAAACGCCCCAATTCTTTACGAAATCTCTTGATCATCCATGAGATCGCCTTTTTATTACTGGTCGCGGTGACCGGCCTGCTGGGGGGGCTGGCCGCATATTTCTGGCAGCAATATTCCGCTGAATCCGTCCGGATAAATAATCTGGTGTATGGCATTGAGCATATACGCGGAGAGCTGTTCCGGCAGATTCAAACAGCAATCCGGGCCAGATTACTGGAAGATCCGAAGGCCCTGGAACTCTACGGTGAATATTCCCGCAACATCGACAAGCAGTTCAATACCCTCAGACAAAATTCGGATTCACATGATGAAGATACTGCAATAAATGATCTTCAGGCTTCTTACCGTGAGATACAGAAAGACATGAACAAGATCTTTACTGATCCCTATATGGTCAGCCGTCAGGTCCAGATGAAGATACTGGATCCTCGGTTTGCACAGGGAATGGTGGGCAGATTTGAAGATGAATATCAGGAGATGAAATCATTATTGTCTGATAAACATAGGGCGCTTGATCTGATACTTGAGCGATGGACTCGTTATGCGCCGATTATTATTTCAATCCCGTTGATATTGTCAGTCATGCTGGTGCTGTTTGCGCGTCATATCCTGAACATGGATTTCATACAGCCAATGTCGCGTGTCATCGAAGGGGCGCAAATCATCAGTCGTGGACGATTGGATCATACTATACCTGCGCAAGGGGTGGAGGAAGTCTCGGAGTTGGCGCAAACAATTAACGGAATGGCCAAGGATCTTGAAGCAAGCCGGCACGCCCTCGTGGAAAGCGAGAAACAGGCCGCCCTGGGCGCACTTATACCTGTAGTCGCGCATAATATCCGTAACCCGCTGGCGAGTATCCGTGCGACAGCACAAGTACTGGATGATGTAGTTGATATAGCAGAATTAAAAGAATGCAAACAGGCGATATTGGATACCATTGATCGTCTGGGAAGATGGGTGAATGCACTTGTTTCTTATCTGCATCCATTAAAACCAAACTACAGGCTGGTGCATGCCGGCGGAATGATAGAAGCAGCGCTTTCATTGTTAAAGCCCAGGCTTGAGGAAAAGCATATTAAAGTTGAAAAAATTGGTTGGAAAAATGATTTACGTCTCAACGCAGATCCGGATTTAATGGAGCAGGCTGTTTATGCCTTGCTTGCCAATGCTGTTGATGCTTCTTCGGATTTATCTACCTTGAGTGTCGAATTAGTGAAAAAAGAATCAACCCTGGAGATTCAGATTAAGGACAATGGTCAAGGTTTACCTTTTGATCCCAAGCCCAACAACCTTGCACCGGGCCCGAGCACCAAAAGTTTTGGTACAGGCCTGGGC
>JAENIZ010000160.1 GCA_016844485.1 Gammaproteobacteria bacterium
GGCGGGTTTGTGGAAAGACGCCGCTGAAGTGCCTACCAGTTTCAAGATTTATGTGCCTGATCCGGTAGCACAACAGGTCGGCTTTCTGGGTGTGATGAAAGCGACGGTTACGGTCGAAAACAAGCAGGAAGTGCGGCCGGTAGTGCTGGCCCTGCGCCTGAAACTGGAGAACGGCCGCATCAGTGAGATGGAACATCTGCTGGCCCGGAACCTGGGTGATCGCAGTCTGCCGAACCTGCTGGTGCCACGCAAGGGTCTGTTAACCACGGTTAAGGAGGCCGAACGCGTACCGCGCGAGGAATTACTCCGGATCGGAGCGACTTATTACGATGCTCTGGTCGGCGACAGCGGCAGTCTGTCGCCATTTGCGGATGACTGTGTCCGTCGCGAAAACGGTATGCAGACCACCAATAATCCGCCGCCAAAAGCAGGAGACACAAGCATCGCATTGTTCGGCGCCATGGGCTGCGCCGCGCAACTGGATACGCAGGTCATGAGTTACATCGATGCCATCGACAACCGCCGCGCGGAGATTGCGGATGTTGAGACCGGACTGGTATTCGGCCTGTCACACTTTCGCCATTCCATGACCAACAAGAAGATCCAGATCGTCGGCGTGCCCGGTGTTACGGAACGGGAAATGAATTTCAATGCCTTCGATCTGCCGGCGGCACATATCTACAAGATCACCGGCGGCAAGATCCACGAGATCGAGGCCATGGGTTTCACCACTTCCTATAATGCCAGGACGGGCTGGGAATAATCTGGCGCGAATAAACCGGGATCCCCTGGGTCCCGGTTTCTTTCAATCAGCAAATTCAAAAGGACCTGATGAGTTACTCACTGATTAATGGAATAGTTAGCGATGAGTTAGCGATGGCGTTAAAAAGAATTTTAATATTGGGCGGGTACGGAAACTTTGGCAAAAGGATAGCTGAGGGTCTTGCCAATCAGGCTGGAGCGGAGATCATCATTGCTGGTAGAAATCTTGCGCTTGCCGAACAGATCGCCAGGGAACTCGCTAAGGGTAAATGTTTGGCGAAAATCCAAGCGGTCTCGGTGGATATTCAAAATCCTGATTTTCAGGAAACACTGGTAAGGCTAGCGCCCGGTCTGGTCATCCACACCGCCGGGCCGTTTCAGGGCCAGGATTACAAAGTCCCACTAGCCTGTATCGCGGCGGGCTGTCATTATCTCGACCTGGCTGATGATCGCCGCTTTGTTTGCGATATCGTCACATTGCATGAGCAGGCCAGGCAAAAAAATGTTTTGATCGTCAGCGGAGCCAGTTCCGTACCTGGCCTGTCTTCGACCGTAGTCGATTTATACCGTAACGAATTCAGCCAAATAGATAAGATCGATTTTTGTATCGTACCTGGAAACAAGACGGAGCGGGGTGTAGCGACGATTCAGGGCATCCTGTCCTATACCGGCCATGCCTACAGGGTCTATACCAATGGAGCATGGAAAAATACATATGGCTGGCTCTCTCCGAGAAGACTGGATATCGGTGGTGCGCTGGGCAAGCGCTGGCTGGCGAATGTCGATATTCCGGATCTTGAGCTGTTTCCTTCACACTATGCTCCGGTACGTACAGTGAGATTTCAGGCTGGTCTGGAATTGGCTGTGTTACATTGGGCCATGGTCATAATGGCTTTGCTGGCAAGGTCAGGGCTGGTACGTAATTGGGCAAATTACGTTAAACCAATTTATTCCATGAGTAATTTGTTTAACGGCTTTGGCACTGATACCGGTGGCATGCAAATCCTCATCCGAGGAATAGGCCATGATAAGCAGATGAAATCAGTCAAGTGGACATTAGTCGCGAAGAATGGCATAGGTCCATATGTTCCCACCCTGTCGGTCATCATACTGGCGAAAAAATTAATGAATGGTGAATTGTCCTATAGTGGCGCCATGCCGTGTTTAGGCATGTATACGCTGGAAGAATTTGACCAGATTGCTGCAGGACTGGGCATCTATCACACCACGGAGATTACCACTGGATAGCTATTTAATCCTGAAGCTGGTACACATCCTGTGCGCCGTCGTGGTCGCCGGCACGGGTGTGGGTATCGCCTTTTTTATGTTCATGGTGAATCGCACTCGAAATATTGAAGCCATTGCGGTCACGACCCGACATGTGGTGCTGGCGGACTGGCTATTCACCCTGCCGGCAGTCATTCTGCAATTTATCACCGGCCTGCTGCTAATGCTCAAGCTCGGTTATTCTTTTACTTCAACATGGTTTTTAATGGTGCTGACATTATTTATTTTTATCGGTATTTGCTGGATACCAGTGCTGTTCATTCAGGTTAGATTAAGGGAATTAGCGGCATTGTCCGTGAACACAGGAATTTTAGATGCCGGTTTTACACAATTGATGAAACTCTGGACCAGGCTGGGGATACCGGCATTCAGCGCGATATTAATTATTTTCTGGTTGATGGTAGTTAAACCACTTCCCGTTGTGTAGGCATTAAAATTCGTTTCACTTCACGCCCTCGCTCCATGCGGTGGTTATGCTGCATTCTCGTGCAAAAGATCCCAACCAGGAAAAACCAAAACAGATGGATGGCACTTGAGAACACGAGCAAGTTGCTTGGCGCGCTCTACGCCAAGCCTTACTCGATCATTTTCAATTGCGGAGATGGTAGATTGAGGAATACCTGTTGCATTCGCTAAATCGTTCTGGCTCATCTCCTGCAATTCACGAATGATGCGTACTGACTCACCCGCAGAAACGTCAACCTGCTTTTTCGCAACTCTATAATTTTTCATATTACTTTATCCGGTAATCATGAGCAGTTAAATCTACAACTTGTACGAGTACTTGATCTTGTACAACTTTATATATGACTCGATATTGAATACCGAGGCGTGATGATCGACAACCTTTCCATTCACCCAAAAGAGATTCATCATGAAACCCCTTGATCATGCGCAATCCTTGAGGGCCGGAAACGGTAACTATATCTTTCCATTTTTCGTACCTTTTCAATACTTCCTTTTGAATTGAAACTAATTTCCGGGTAACGCGCCGATGTTCATAGATAAGCCACATACCATATTTAGTATATATGCTATAGATGGTATGTCAAGAAACAGAGTGGCGCCGGTATTAAGGGCGCGTTGCCGAGAAGTCGGATGGCTTCGGCCTGCCGGGAAGCCAACGGCTGACTGATGCATTGTATCGTGCATAACTATCATCGAACATTCCCGCCAGAGTGGGCTCTTCGTAGTACACCACGAACAGATGTGAGATTGTAAAGGCCACGAATGCCAGGATCATGATACCCGGCGAGCGCAGGGCCAAACCCGCCCCGAGTAGCACAGCAATACCTCCCACGTACATGGGATTGCGGACATAGCGGTAGG
>JAENIZ010000064.1 GCA_016844485.1 Gammaproteobacteria bacterium
CCGACGGTGAGGTTTTGCGGCCGCTGGCAGCCGGGGAACAGGCGCCGGTGGAATATTATGCCGGCTACGACAACCAGCAGCAGCTGACCGGGATAGCCGTGGCCACTCAGGGCCAGGGCTTCGCGGATGTCCTGAAAATTCTCTATGGTTACTCGCCGGCCTGTCATTGCATCGTCGGCATGAAGGTGCTGGAGAGCCGGGAAACACCAGGGCTCGGCGACAAGATCGAAACCGATCCAACCTTTCGCGCCAACTTTGAGGCATTGTCAGTCGAATTGAATGACGCGAAAACTGAAATCGCCCATCCCATCGTGCTGGTTAAACCACGCAAAAAAACCCATCCCTGGGAAATCGACGCCATCAGCGGCGCCACTATCTCCTCGCGGGCAATAACTGACATGCTGCGCAAAAGCACGGCAACAGTCATCCCCCTGCTGGAAAAAAACCTGCCACTGCTTGAACAGAGAAACCACCATGACAACTGAAAACACACCGGCAGTTAGCCGGAATCTGGAAGCGCTGACCCGCGGTATGTGGCGCGAGAATCCTGCCTTCGTCATGCTGCTGGGTTTATGCCCGGTACTGGCGGTAACCAATTCGGTCATCAATGCCCTGGCCATGGGACTGGCGACGACCTTCGTCCTGATCCTTTCCAGTACATTGGTGTCCCTTATCCGGCTCTGGATCCCCAAACAGGTCCGCCTCGCCTCATTTATCCTGGTCATTGCCACCTCCGTCACTGTAGTCGATAACCTGCTGCAGGCGATCAGCTTCGAAGTGCACAAGGCACTCGGCGCCTTCATCCCCCTGATCGTGGTCAACTGCATCATTCTCGGCCGGGCGGAGGCATATGCCTCAAAGAACACCCTCAGCAAATCGCTGCTGGACGCCCTGGGATTCGGCGCCGGATTCAGCGGCGCCTGTTTGTGCATGGGCACCATCCGCGAGGTGCTGGGCTCGGGTACCTTTGCGGGTATTCCGCTGTTCGGACCCGACTTCGCCGGCTGGTCCATCATGGTCCTGCCCGGCGGCGCCTTTTTCGTACTCGGGTTCCTGCTGTTATTATTTAACTGGCTGCATGAACGTAAAAAAACCTTGCATAACGTGACTACCTTGGCCGCAGAGCGCGCACCATGAATTCACCTCTACAGATCTTCATCGACGCCTGCCTGATCAATAATTTCGTGCTGGCCTACTTTCTTGGCCTGTGCCCGTTTCTCGGTGTCTCGAATAAAACGGAAACCGCCGTACGCATGGGCGGCGCGGTTACCTTCGTATTGCTGATCGCCTCCGCCTGCGCCTATGGCATCCACCAGATGCTGATCCTGATTAACGCGCCCTATCTACATTTGATCTCCTACATCGTGGTGATCGCCTCCGCCGTGCAACTGGTAGAGATGTTCATCAAGAAATACAGCCCGGCGCTGTTCCGGGCCATGGGCATCTACCTGGCGTTGATCACCACCAATTGCTGTGTCCTCGGCGTGGCCCTGTTCCAGACCAGCCGCGAATATGACTTTATCCAGTGCCTGTCCTTCGCTCTGGGCGCCGGCGCCGGCTTCACATTGGCACTATTAATCATGTCCGGCATCCGCGAACGCCTGGACCTGGCCACCGTCCCGTCAGTCGTCAAGGGCGCAGCCGTCACCTTGATGGTGGCCGGAGTCCTTTCAATGGCGTTTATGGGTTTTGCCGGCATGGGAAGGTAATCCCTCAAGATCGATGGCGTTTATGGGGTGGCGACCTACAGGATGTAGGAAGTGTCGTGAAAGGACATGGAGTCCGTAACGACCGGGGATGGGGTGTTAATTATCGATTAATTGATCTTTATACATTTCACACTTTTCAACCAGGTCACGTATATAGGCGTTATCTCTTTCTACTTCAATTAAAACACCTTTCCTGCCGGGCAGATAGCACCAATAATCAATTAAATCCAGACCTGTAATAAATAATATATGTTGCAGCTGACCATAATAGTATTGAGGCACTTCA
Organism: Gammaproteobacteria bacterium; assembly: GCA_016844485.1. Taxonomy (GTDB): domain Bacteria; phylum Pseudomonadota; class Gammaproteobacteria; order Eutrophobiales; family Eutrophobiaceae; genus JAENIZ01. Next base: position 1,996 of record JAENIZ010000064.1, read on the forward strand.
TCATTGAAAGCTTTTTCGTAGGCTGACTCTCCACACTTGATTTCTACTACATATTTTCTATCAGAAGATATGCCATCAAGGCTTGCGCGCGCCCAATAATATTTCGTATGCTGAATGCAAATCGGGTGATACTCTCTTCCAACTTCATCGATATATTTTTGTCTTGCTTCTGATTCAAGCAGATGTCCTCTTCTCATCGCTTCATTTTGAAATTCCTTTCGAAGTCCCTTTTTTCCCTCCATTAAAGCACGTACTGATTTCCAGGGATTTTCACCCATCAAAGCTGGAATATCAGATGACCCAAACCCTCCATTTCTCCATTTTCTCCACTCTGTAGTTCCCTGCTTTAAATTAATTTCTTCGTATAATTTTGTCATAGATTTTAATAATATTTATAGGTGGCAACACTGATCCCGTGATTGTGACACAGGACTTTCATCTTAATGTTGAATCAATCTATCTCCGCTGCGGCTCTATGTCGATGGCAACCTCTACATTATCCATGTATTCCTGGAGACGTTTTCTGAGATCGCCGTGTATCCGCACGGGCCGGCCGTTTTCCAGACTGATAACTACCTGGACGGAGCGCGCACACAGGCGGATTTCACCAGCAACGGTTCCGATAAAACGTAAGTGCAGAGAGGACGTGCCATACTTGTCAAGAATAATGGCCATATCCAGATTCTCACCCAGCAAGCAAGGCTTGATGAACTGACACTCTGTATAGGCAGTTGGTTGACCGAGTCTGTGTTGAATAATCATCTCGCTGAAGTTAAGCCCCAGTTCCTGCGTAAACCAATCCTCGCATACTGCCTGTATCATCTCGAAAAAACGGGGGAAGAATACATATCCGGCCGGATCGCAATGACTGAAGCGGATCGGGATACGCAAACTGAAGGGTGGTGATTTCGTGGTTATCGTCATGATTTTAATGTCTCGTTGAATAATTTATGAGAATCAGATTATACCCGTTACGAGATATTCGCGTGGGCACAAAAAACGTGCCCACCCTACGAGTTCTTGCAGTCATCTCCCGGATGGAGAGGGAGAAATTAATAAAGAGGTTTGTTCGTGGGACAACACACTAGTGATTGCTAATGGATGATGGAAGTTTTTTCGGTATTAACCGGTAGCCCAGTGCATGCATGATGGAATTGATATTATCCAGCCTTGGATTACCTTTGTTGGATAGTGCTTTTTGTAATCCTTGCCGTGTCATATTTGTTTGTTCGGCCAGTGCGGAGATACCTTTCACTTTCGCAATAACACGCAGCGAGGCCAGCAGTGCAGCAGAATCACCATCGCGGGAATATTCATCGAAAATTTCCGCGAGATAAGTATCTACTTCACGCGGATGCTTGCGGAAGTATTCTTCTTCAATGTTATCGAGGGTTCTGTTTTTACTCATTGCTCTTGTACTCTTGCCAATTTTTTACTGCTTTCTGAATATCTTTATCCTGATTGCTTTTGTCCCCACCACATAACAATACGATTAAAGTGTCACCATGTTCGCCGAAATAGATCCGGTAACCGGGCCTGATGAAATGACACAATTCGAACACACCATGTCTTATTAAAACGTATCATAGCCAACTATAGTTGGCAATAAAAACCGGCCTTTATACAACTGATCACTCAGAGGGTTGGGCTGAGGCACGAAGCCCAACATGAAGCATTAGAAAAGTTGGGTTTCATTACATTCAACCCAACCTACGTTCACTTATTTATAAAGAAGTGTGATGGTGTTCACGCATTTTAATATTTGTAATAAATTTAAATAGCTTTAAGTCAACCGAAAGATATGTGCATCGTTATCTTGTCTGTAGTTTCCATTAATCACGAGGTGAGACTTATGACAACCACAGCTAACATGCGAAAAAAGCATATCAGTAAAATAATCGCTCTTGTATTAATCGGGGCATCTCTATCGCTGCCATCAGTGAGCATGGCCCAGGACGGTGCCAATAATCACCGTATTCTTCATCAAAGAATCAAGAACAAATTTGATAAAGACGGTAATGGTGCCCTCAACGGCCGGGAAGCACTCCATGCCAGGAAATTTCATAACCGCTGGCATAATGCACACGAGCGTCCCGCTGTCCGGCCGCATAGAAGGCTTCCGAATGCAGGCCGACATGAGTAAGGGTGTCCTGATGTGAGACGTTTTTGATCAACGTCATTAACCAGGGGCCGGAGTGATCTGATTTTGATCACTCCGGCCCTTTTATGGGGATGCAGTTTATTTACAGGGATTAATGAATATTTTATTGACTGGATGCCGGGCTTGACCCGGCATGACGAAATGTGCAGAGACAGATAGCATTTTTTGATTTTGAGACAGGCTCTAGAAACCTGTCAACATCTTCAGCGAGCAAGACCAATCTTCGAAAACTGGACGGCGTTTTCCACCTTGCGCTGGCTCAGAAAAGAAAAGTACTCGGCGTTGTTTTCCTTCGGATAATCTGACCGGAAAAATCCAAACGGGGCAAGGCGGCTTTCCTTCCTCTCTATCGAGGCCCGCAGCAGCATTTCGGCATTCTCGATTAAGGACCTGATCTCCAGGCACCGGCCTGACTCATGGGGTGAATCCGCCCGGAGGTCGAGATCTTCTCTCAATTCCAGGAGTCGCTGCAAACCGCGCTGCAACATATTTTCAGAACGGAAATTATTGGCATAGTGATCGACGATATTCTGGATCGCGATTTCCGCTTCACGCCAATCATGCCCACGATCAGAACCGGTCATACGCTGCAGCAGCTTGATCCTGGCGTCCGTATGCTCCGGTCTGATGTCAAATAACACCTTGTGTTCAAGCGCTTCTTTAGCCGCCATCTCGCCCGCACGCCAGCCCATGGTAAAAGCACCCGGCGATGACGACCACGGCATGCCACCGACCTCATCGCCCGCGGCAAACAATCCCTTGATATTGGTCTCAAGATACTTATTGACCACCAGCCCGGAAGCTGCCGTGCCCGCGATCTCGCGGGTATTCGGCAGCCATTCCAGTTTGTCCTTGCGGAAATCGAAATTTTCCTGCTTTTTCAGGTATTCCAGAAATAAAGCGCCACCACCTTCGTTGGAGATGGACCATTCGATATATTTGATCTCTTCTTCCGTGCCTCTGGTCAAGTCCAGGTAGAAGGGTCCGCGTCCTTCCTGCATTAATTGATTAAAATTACGATAAGTTGCCGCGTTGGCTTTAACATGTTCTGCCGTCGCAGTTGCTAAATCCACTTTTTCCTTACCCAGCTTGCTCCAGTCATAAAATTGGACTCGTGGCACGATGACGTCGTTTTCGCCATCGACTATCGCAGCCGCCGGTTGCGTGGTGTTCCTGGGCGCCCCCAGGTTCCGCTCGTAGTTGCCGATGGAAAACCGGCCCGGTGAGAGAAACTCCATATTAATGATCGGAACGCCGGCGCGGAACGCCATAGCCCTGCCATCTCCCGTCTCTGAGGCCGGTAAACGGGTATTCCCCCAGACACCGGACATGCTGCGTGTCAGACGGCTGACCCGGCCGGTGGACATGACAACAGCCTTGGCCCGGAAGTGATAGAGTTTGCCGTCGCGCGTGCCGACTCCCAGGGCGCCGGTAACATGGCCGTCTTCAGTCGACAGTATTTCCATCATGCTGACCCTGTTATAAATCTTTACGCCCCTGCGTTTGGCCTCCTTGGTCAGATGTACCTTGATTCTGCGGCCATCAAAATTAAAGGAGACAGGCAGGCTATGCAGCTGGCTTACGACCCGGTACTTGCCGGGCAATTTGCTATCCTCATAGCGAAAATTGAGACCAAAACTTTCCAGGTTCAGCATGCGTTCATAGCTCTCGCTGATCACCAGGCGCAGCAGGTCCTGGTTAACGAACCCCCGCGATAATTCGTTGGTATGGTCCTGGATCATGTCATCGACCGAATAACCCATTTGATCGTGAATTTCCGGTATATGCGCATACATATGATCGATCCCGGCCGCGGCGCAGCCGCTGGCAAGGGTATTGGCTTTCTCGGCAATGACGACTTTTTGACCGGATTCACTGGCCTTGATGGCAGCCATACAACCAGCCAGGCCACCGCCGATGATCAGCACATCTGCATTTACTGAAACGACTTCGATCGCGTTATTCATTTTAGCTGCCCCCTGGAATCTGTCATTGCGGTTTGCGATTTATAATTTACCCCTGAGTATGGATACCCGCATCGGCAAAGGCGGGATAATCGTGATCGCTGCTTCATCCTGGTTCGGGCATCGATCCCAGCAGACGCCTTCATAGGCGCACTGGTCCGGATATTTGACTATCGGGGGCCGCCCTTTTACCGGATTTGTTTCGAAAATATCCATGGGGCAAATCTCGACACAGATATTGCAGCCATGGCAGATCTCTTCATTGAAAACGACAGGGTTATACATAATGTAACCTCTTGTGCGAGTAAGAGTTTTAAATCGGTACATCCTCAAATTACCAGAGTAAAACTAGCCGAAGTTTGGAGGAATTAACCTGACATAAAACAAATAATGTTGAAAAAAAGCCCATTACACTTGATTTTCTTAACAATGCTCACCTTTTGACTGGCACAGGAACCGGTATGGAAAATCCTCAACACGCTGCTAAACATGTCTGGCCTGCGCCGCTAACCGCGTGGTACGGCGTTGGTGTCTTCACTATCGTTACCGCCCTGGCCCTGATCGACAGGCAAATCCTGGTACTACTGGTTGAACCGATTAAAGCGGATCTGCAGATCAGCGATACCCAAATGAGTATCCTCATGGGCTTCGCCTTCGTCATGTTTTATGCCTTTCTGGGTATCCCTATTGCCAGACTTGCCGATGTCAAAAGCCGCAGGCTGATTATCGGTTGCGGCATTGCTTTCTGGAGTCTCATGACCGCAGCATGCGGTCTGGCGCAAAATTTCTGGCACCTGTTTCTGGCGCGGATGGGAGTGGGCGCGGGAGAATCCTGTTATGCGCCTGCCATCTTATCCATCGTCGGTGACTCATTCCCACCGGAAAAACTGGCCAAGGCCAGCGCCGTAAGCAGCATACATCGTGGGTGGCGCAATTATTGAGGCGGCTCTCAAAATGCCAGACATCATCGTACCGGTAATCGGTGAAGTCCGCCCATGGCAACTCACCTTTCTCATCGTTGGCCTGCCGGGCATTCTCGTCTCACTGCTTTTGAAAACCGTTCACGAACCTGCGAGAAAGGGCTTAATATGACGGCCAGATGAAAATGGTCGACCGGTGGCGCAAAAATCCCTTCCGGTAAAACAGATCCTCAAGTGGTTTAATGACGAGAGGAAAACCTACCTGGCCATCTACGGCAGTATGGCCTTAACGGCACTTTCCGGAGTGGGCGCCTCGGCCTGGTTGCCGACATTTTTTATCCGTACCTATGGCTGGAGCGCGGCAGAAGTTGGTCTGGCCATGGGGCTGATCCTGTTGACTGTCGCCCCGGCAGGTCTGATCGCAGGCGGTGTTATCGCTGAATGGTTGCAGAAAAGAGGATTTGATGATGCAAACATGCGCGTGTCACTGTTTTCAACCATCGCATCCGTGCCGCTGGCTATAATTTTTCCGCTGATGCAAAGCCCGATCCTTGCCCTGTCACTG
>JAENIZ010000161.1 GCA_016844485.1 Gammaproteobacteria bacterium
CGAGACGATACCAATACATCCGGGTTTATGGATATTACCGGGCATGATGCCGATCTTGCACTGGCCGGGCGTAATGACCCCGGGACAATTCGGACCGACCAGGCGCACATCCGGATAGCGTTCCAGACAGGCCCTTACCTTGAGCATGTCCAGTACCGGTATGCCTTCAGTAATACAGATAATAATCTTGATGCCTGCATCGATTGCTTCTGTAATTGATTCTGCCGCAAATGCAGCAGGCACCATGATCATGCTTGCGTCTGCACTGGTTTCTGCAACCGCCTCATGTGCAGTATTGAATACTGGTCTGCCGAGATGGGTTTCACCACCACGCCCAGGTGTCACTCCACCGACAATTTTTGTTCCGTATTCGATGGCCTGCTCGGCGTGGAAAGTACCTTGCTTTCCAGTGAAGCCTTGCACAATAACTTTAGTGTTTTTATTAACAAGAATGGCCATCAGCGTTTCCCACCGGCGGCCGCAACGGCCTTATCAGCTGCATCTGCCAGGTCATCGGCAGGTATAATTGTCAACCCGCTATTCGCCAGGATTTTTTTCCCTTGGGTGACATTTGTTCCTTCCAGCCGGACAACCACCGGTACATTGACACCAACTTCCTGGACGGCCTTGATTACCCCTTCAGCGATCAGATCGCAGCGAACAATACCACCAAAGATATTTACCAGGATGGCTTTAACATTGGGATCAGAGACGATTAACTTGAATGCCTCGGCGACTTTTTCTGCAGTGGCACCGCCACCGACATCCAGAAAGTTTGCAGGTTCGCCGCCATGCAGTTTGATAATATCCATTGTGGCCATGGCCAATCCGGCGCCATTCACCATGCAGGCAATATTGCCATTCAGGGTGACGTAATTCAGATCATAACGTTTGGCGATACTTTCCTTTTCATCCTCCTGAGATGGATCGCGCCATTCTTCAAGATTGGGTTGTCTGAATAGTGCGTTGTCATCAATGGAAACCTTTGCATCCAGCGCTTCCAGATCGCCAGCCTTGGTAATTATCAGGGGATTGATCTCAATAAGACTGAGATCTTTATCGAGAAACAGCCGATAGAGGGCCTTGATGATATGATTCAACTGTTTTTGCTGTTTATTATCCAGCCCAAGTACCGTGCCAATCCGTCGTGTCTGGAAATTCTGTACACCGAGAACAGGATCGATAATCGTATTAAAAATCTTGCCGGGGCTGGTTGCGGCAACTTCTTCGATGTCCATCCCGCCGGCGCTGGAGGCAATGATAGCTATACGTCTGCTGCTGCGATCAACGACCATGCCCAGATAGAATTCCGCTGCAATATCAGCAAGGCCCTGGATCAGGACACAGTTAACAGGCTGACCCAAAGGCGCGGATTGTTTTGTAATCAGGCGTGATCCCAGCATATTGCGGACCACGGTTTCCAGTTCATCCAGACTGTGCGCAAGTTTCACTCCCCCCGCCTTGCCACGGCCTCCCGCATGCACCTGTGCCTTGACAACCCAGTCAGTGCCGCCTAAATCCGAAGCATTACGCAGGGCTTCTTTGAGTGTATGGGAAGGTTTTCCCGGTGGGACAGGAATATCGTACTCTGCGAACAGTTTTTTGGCCTGGTACTCGTGCAGATTCATAGTTATCCCTACTTGTTATTACCGTGTAGGCTGGATGATTCTGTTTAGTATGGTATTTTCTCAGGGACTACGGAAATATAGCCAACTCTATACCTTAATGGAATAGATATTTTCATAAACTACAATTAAATATTAAATCTTGCTTGAAATCAGATGGGATTATTACGCTTTTTATTAGTCGTTGGTATTATCTGGTTGCTCTATAGAGTTATACAGAGGATAAGATTGCAAACTAATCCTGGAAAGATATCTCCTGAAATATCCAAGATGGTTCGTTGTGAACATTGCGGCATATATCTGCCCAGGGAAGAAGCCTTATTAAGTAACGATTATTATTATTGCACTCAGGAACATCAAATCGCATCATCTAAAGAGCAAGAGTAATCATAATGAGTGATATAAGATATAAACACCCTGATGATATGGATAGGGCATGTTCCGCAGCCCTTGGGAGTTTACGACAGCAGATTGTTTTCCATCGTTGCGTATTTCTACCTAATCTTTTCGATTGTCATTGGGTTTGCCGTCAAATTTCAGACGCCGCGTTATAACCTTCAGGTTGCCGGACAGGTATTAGTTGATATCGCCGCCATTACCCTGATGATGTATGCAAGCGCTGGACTGAGCAGCGGTTTTGGTATGTTGTTAGTCATCGCCGTCGCTGGCGGGAGCATTTTGAGTACGAGGCGAATGGCCATACTATTCGCTGCAATTGCTGCATTGGTTGTATTAGGACAGGAAATTTATGTGCAATTCACAAGATATTACCCCCCGCCAAACTACCCACATGCGGGTTTGCTGGGAATCACATTTTTTATTACAGCCATTTTGGGCCATATCTTGTCTGCACGCGTTGAAAAAAGTGAAGCATTGGCCAAACAGCGCGCTGTTGATCTGGAAAGTCTGGCAAACCTGAATGAACATATTGTGCAACGCATGCAGTCAGGAATTGTGGTACTGGATGATGAAGGCCGCGTTCGATTATTAAATGAATCTGCCCGCGCACTTTTAGGATTGGATCGGGAAATTTATCATGAACCTCTTGCTGACATTGCCCCGGAGCTTTCCGCCAGGTTAAACGAATGGTTGAAACATAAAAATGGGCGCGCAATCATCATCAGGCCTCAAAAAAGTGAGATAGATGTTCAGGTTTCTTTTACCCGTTTAAAACCAGACACAAAATTCGGGACACTGGTTTTTCTTGAAGATGTTGCTTCACTGCGGCAGAGGGCGCAACACATGAAGCTTGCCTCATTGGGGAGATTGGCCGCGAGTATTGCGCATGAAGTACGAAATCCGCTGGGCGCAATCAGTCATGCCGGGCAATTACTGTCTGAATCAAAATCTATAAACGGTGAAGAAAACCGGCTCATACAGATTATTATGGAGCATTCACGCAGGATGAATACGATCATTGAAAATGTGCAACAAATCAGCCGGCGTGGATCAGCGACCCCAAAACAATTTAAAATCAAAACCTGGCTTGATAATTTTATCCAGGAGTTCATTGTTCAGCAGAAACTTGCACCCGGGGCCATAGAATATTCGCTAGAACCGGAAGATATAAATGTGTGTATGGATCCAAGTCAATTGCATCAGATATTGTGGAACCTTAGTGAGAATGCTGTTCGCTATAGCAATGGATTTCCTATACTTGAATACAAATGTAGTATTAAAAAAGAAACAGATCGTCCCTATCTCGATGTGATTGACCACGGGCCTGGCATTGCCGATGAAGCGATAGAACATATATTCGAGCCGTTTTTCACCATGAATTCCACAGGTTCAGGACTCGGCCTTTATATCTCCCGTGAGTTATGCGAGGCCAACCAGGCATCCTTAAGCCTGCACTCCAATTCAAATAAGGGTTGTTGTTTTCGTATTAATTTTCCTCACACCGCTCGGCAACATAATTAGAATATATAAATATGCCACTCGCATTAGTGATTGATGATGAGCCGGATATCCGGGAATTACTGGAAATCACGTTAAAGAGAATGGATGTGCAAAGTATATGCGTGGAGAATCTGGATAGCGCGCGCCGATCTCTGAAAGAGCATAACTTTAACATCTGTCTTACTGATATGCGCCTGCCGGATGGTGATGGGATTGAATTTGTCGCCTATGCCCAGGAACATCATCCGCACATGCCAATCGCCGTTATCACGGCGCATGGCAGCATAGAATCGGCAATCCAGGCGTTGAAGTCTGGCGCTTTTGATTTTCTGACCAAACCAGTGGATTTGGGGTTATTACGGACACTGGTTAAAAGTGCCCTGAAACTTTCTGGTGAACAGGCACAGTCCGGCCGTCAATTAATCGGTGATAGCCAGACCATGCAAAATATCTGTAAATCCATCAGTAAACTTGCACGCAGCCAGGCCCCGATTTATATCAGTGGCGAATCGGGCACCGGTAAGGAATTGGTAGCCAGAATGATCCATGAGCAAGGTCCACGCGCAGCAAATGCGTTTGTTCCGGTCAATTGTGGAGCAATCCCGCAGGATCTGATGGAGAGTGAGTTTTTTGGGCACAAAAAAGGGAGTTTTACCGGCGCCGTTGCAGACAAGGAGGGTCTATTCCAGGCGGCAGACGAAGGCACGCTCTTTTTTGATGAGATTGCAGATTTACCGCAACACATGCAGGTAAAATTATTGCGCGCCATACAGGAAAAAACCATACGGCCGGTAGGTGCGACCAAAGAAATACCGGTTAACGTACGTATCCTGAGTGCCACACATACGGATTTGGCCAAGTTAGTTGAAAGAAGAAAATTCCGTCAGGATTTGTTCTATCGTATTAATGTGATCGAGTTACATATACCTCCGTTGCGTGATCGGAAAGAAGATTTACCTTTATTAATTACACATATTCTCAAGAAGCTGTCATCTGCAGCAGGAATGCCACAACCGGGGCTGTCCAATGGAGCATTCGCAACGCTTAACAGTTACCAGTTTCCGGGGAATATCAGGGAACTGGAAAATATCAATAAAATAGCAGATGGAGAAGTCGCATTGGATTCTTACCTTGGGGACATCGAAAAACAAAGCATAGTACAGGCCCTTGAAAAGACACACGGAAATAAGACTGCTGCAGCGCAGCTCCTGGGATTGAGCCTGAGGGCCTTGCGTTACCGTCTGGCAAAGCTGGGGATAGATTGACACTGGAAATCTGGGATTTTGTTATAGTATTTATGTGATTTGCATCACATTTTCTATTATATGAATGACAATTTTCGTCAAGAGTTGACAAGAATGGTCAGTAATAGAGATTACCACTAACTATCCAGCCCTGTTACCTGTTATCGGATAGTAGTAACATATCAAACAGTTATTTTATAAATATCATATAATTTTCCGGTATTTAATGGATGGCACGACTTGTGCTTGTCCAAGTCTAGTTATTCAATCGACAGATCGGCCCGCTAAGGCAACTGCCGCTAGGATAGCATCGCAATACAACGATGGGGACAATATGCTCCATCATCCTTTTTAGCTAAACAGGAGAAGAGTAATGAAATATATTCAACAGGGTTTCACCCTCATCGAGTTGATGATTGTGGTGGCCATCATCGGTATCCTGGCTGCAGTCGCTATTCCGTCCTATCAGGACTACACGGCCCGCGCACAGGTATCGGAGGCTATGTCGCTGACATCCGGTATGAAAACGGGTCTGGCTGAATGGTTTGCCGACCGGGGTGCCTGGCCATCCGCTCCGGCTTCTATAAGTAATTCGTTAGCCGGCAAATATGTACGTTCTATCACGTTCGCTGGTGCAACTGCCTCAACGATTAGTGTTGATGCCACTATG
>JAENIZ010000162.1 GCA_016844485.1 Gammaproteobacteria bacterium
AGCCCAACAACCTTGCACCGGGCCCGAGCACCAAAAGTTTTGGTACAGGCCTGGGCATACCCATTGCCTTCAAGATTTGTCAGCAACATGGCTGGATACTTAAATTTGATTCGACTAAAGGAATGGGTACAACAGCAATAATCGTAGCACCGATCAGAGTTATCGAGGAGGTGGAAGCATGAAGCATGATTTGTATATACCCGTAACCTCCATGAAAGTGCCTGTGCTGGAGAAACAGATATTGATAGTTGAGGATGAAAATGTTTTCGCGAAGGCAGTACAAAAACAGTTGATGCGCTCGGGTTATAAAAGCCAGATTGCAAGTGATTTAAAAACAGCTGATGAAATGTTCCAGACATTATCACCTGATTTGATCCTGCTCGATACGCGCCTGCCGGATGGTTCCGGTCTGGATTTTCTCTCAAATATCAGAAATAAACATAATTCAAATATAGCAGTGCTGGTGATGTCAGCTTACGGTGAACTGGAAGATGCTGTCTCGGCAATGAAACTGGGCGCATCTGATTATCTGAAAAAGCCGGTGGATCTGGATGAACTGCTGATTAATGTAGAGAAGGTGCTGGATAAAAGCGAACTGACAAGAAAGCTTACCTATTCAACCAAGCGTGAACAACATGCCGCTGAAGGTGTGGATTTTCTCGGAGAATGCCAGGCTATTGTTGCGATACGTGAACAGGTCAAACAAATTGGCCGTCTGACCCAGGCATCCGATTCCATACCACCTACAGTATTGATTCTTGGCGAAACCGGAACAGGGAAAGATGTAGTTGCGAAGATGTTGCATATCAACAGCAGCCGCAAAGATAAACCATTTGTCCATGTTGATTGCGCCTCTTTGCCGAAGGATCTGATTGAAGCGGAGTTATTTGGACATGAAAAAGGCGCGTTTACCAACGCCCATGTTGCGCGAACCGGATTAATTGAGGCGGCGGAGGATGGTGTATTGTTCCTGGATGAAATAGGTGAGTTACCTCCGGGGCTGCAATCCAAATTACTTGCTGTACTTGAACGCAGGATCTTGCGGCGGGTAGGTACTACTCAGGAACGCCCCATAGCCGCCTGGTTTATTGCAGCAACGAATCGCAATATTGATGAATTGATAGATAAAGGTGAGTTTCGTTCTGATCTCTATTACCGGCTTAATGTGCTCAATATTGGAATACCACCCTTACGGGAAAGAAATAACGATATCATGATTCTGGCACAGTATTTTGCAGAACATACAGCCAGGCGTTATGGACTGAAAAAAGTAACTTTCAGCAAGGGTGCCGAGCAGGCAATTAAGGGTAATTCATGGCCAGGCAATGTACGCGAGTTGAAACACCTGATTGAACGTGCTGTATTATTGACCGGCGGAGGGGAATTGGATGTTGAATCACTGTCATTATCTACACATTCGGCTGCGCCTGTATCAGAAGTATCCGGGCAACTGGATGATATGACATTAAGTTCTGCAGAGTTAATGCTCATCAGGCAGGCACTGGACCGGATGAATGGAAATGTATCCAGGGCGGCGCGTGAACTGGGTATCACGCGCATGGCATTAAGATATCGTATGAAGAAGTACGATTTGCAGTAAACACTAAATATCAGGAGGAAAAATATGGCCAAGGTGAATATGACGGCTGATTTGAATGTTGCTTTGGAAGATGTATGGAAACTTATCGGCGGGTTTAATGCGTTACCGGATTGGCACCCCGCAGTGGAAAAGAGCAAGCTGGAGAAAGGTGGGAGGATGCGAAAACTCAGTCTTGTTGGGGGTGGTACGATCATCGAGAAACTGGAAAAAGTGGATGAAGGCGAACACCTTTATACCTATTCGATCGTCGACAGTCCGCTGCCTGTTGCCAATTATACCGCGACCATACGGGTCAAGGACGCCGGTGGCGGCAAGACGAAAGTTGAATGGTCCAGTGAGTTTGATGCAGAGGGCGCATCGGAAAATGAAGCAGTTAAAGCCATTCAGGGAATCTATCAGGCAGGCTTTGATAATCTGAAAAAGATTTTTGGAAACTGACCGAATCAGATTTGTCAGTTACTGGTAGTCAGTGGTCAGTAGTTAGAAAAATGCCTACTGACAACTGGCCAATCTTCTCTAATGTAATTTCATCCGGGGTTTTACTTTGCGGGTCAGGATATTCGCCAATGTAGAAAATGCAACTCTTACGAAACCGTGTAACGCCAGTTGATGCATTTTATAGAGCGACAGGTACACCAGGCGTGCAAACACACCTTCAATCATGAAATTACCGGATAACTTTCCCATCAGGTTTCCCATCAGATTTCCTACTGTCGAATACTGGCTTATATTAATGAGTGAGCCATAGTCAACGTAATGATATTCAGGCAATGGTTCATTCCTGAGACGGCGTTGTATGGTTTTCACCAACATGGAAGCCTGCTGCTGTGCTGCCTGGGCGCGTGGAGGTACTGTATTTCCGCTATCAGGCATGGGGCATGCTGCGCAGTCACCCATAGCGAAGATATTATCGTCCAGTGTCGTTTGTAATGTTGGTTTGACGATTAACTGGTTGATCGTATTCGTTTCAAGGCCATCGAGCCCTTTCAGAAAGTCCGGTGCTTTGACACCCGCCGCCCACACCTTGATCTCGGCGGGAATGAACTGGCCGCTGT
>JAENIZ010000010.1 GCA_016844485.1 Gammaproteobacteria bacterium
TATGAGCCACCAGTCACCAATTACTAATCACTAGTCACTAGCAGTAATTGTTCAGCATCATAACTGCTGATGTGATATTGAATACCGAATTCCGGTATTGCTAGGGTAAGTTGCGGTGGTGCGGAGACAATGGCAAATTCGATCGGATTGCCCTGCGCGAGTTCAATCCTGATGGTCCCGGAGATTTCTTTTTCTTCAATGGTACGCACGGTTATGGCTTCGACTGACTTCCATGCACTGACCAATCCAATAATCTTGTCAGCGCTGATGTTGTCCGCAGGTTCGATAGTCCATTTATCATTTATTTTACGTAATTGATGTTCTGGTAATTGTAGCGCGGTAATGTCCGCATCATCAGGCAGTAATCTGGGGCTGATAAAAAAAGTGGCCGAGGTCTGCAATTGCTCATATAGACTGTCATTGATCAGATGTACCGTATTATCGAATAATACGTAACGCAGTTCGCCCAACGGGCTGGTGTCACCAAAATCAATCCGTGCATTGTTAAACAGGACAGAGACTCTGGGTGACTTTAACAAAAAACGCTCAAGTTCAACTTTCTTGGTATCAAACTGTGTATAACTGTGGGCCTTCAGCAGTTTTAACATTGTGTCGATGCGAAATTTGTTTGCGGGCAAAAGGTAAGGTTTCTGCATCATCCATTTGTCTTCCTGCAGGCTGAATACAATCTCGTCATTCTCATTACGGATAATACGTATGTCCGTAACGCTTGCAGGATCAATAGTAGTCAATACAACCTCGGGCGTAACCGAATCTTCCTTGCCTGTATTGATTAGAAATACCGTCAGGGCGACGGCAATGAGGAACAACGCAATATTAAGTCGCAGACGTGAATGCACGGCCTACTGATTTCTTCTTCGCCACCAGATGGTTATGCCGGTGCCGAACAGCACTACAGGCAATACCAGGAAAAATCCCAGGCCGATGACACCCGCGGCAAAGGGAGAGAGTTCAAGCTGTGTATCGGTGGCGATTTTTGCCGGTATGGAAATAAAATCATCGTCACCGCTTAACCAGTTCATCAGACGAATGCCCAGTTCCAGATTACCACTATTACCCACATAAGTATTAGACACAAAGTCACCGTCTGATATCACAATAATGCGTTGATTCTTGCGCGCCAGGTTTTCCCCTTCCTCGATTTCAAGTTCCCGTTCCAGGCTGATGCCGATATCCAGCGGCCCGATCTGATCGCTGCCTTCGTCATAGCCAACCTCGCCTTCCAGTTTGCCGGTCTCAACCCAGGTATGATCACCGCTGCTCAGTAGTGGCTGCATTTGCCAGATATCGTTTTCATCGGTGGTGATGGCAGTCGCGGTCGGGAACAATGTGGTAAAGGAAAATTCAGACGTAGCCGGGTGGGGTGGATACATGCTGGAGGTCATCAGTACAATGGTTGGATCATTGATGCCGAGCAGCTTGCCGGCAAAATCAATAATTACACCGGGCTTGAAGCTAATGTGCAGTTGTTCAGCCAGACTATCGAGTCCGTGCAATTTCCCGAGGTCCGCGAGCCAGAGCAGATTCCCGCCGTGATCGAGGTAATTCATAATCAGTGCAGTTTCTCCGGGCAACAAATCAACACTGGGACCGGCGATGACCAACACCTGGGTGTTGTCCGGAACGGTCTGGATATTAGCCAGGTTTAATGGTTGTATTTTAAATCCGCGGTTCGTAAGTTGTTGCACCCATTCGCCCAGATCATGATTGGCCTGACCCAGTGGATGCCGTTCACCATGACCTTCAATAAAGGCCAGCCAACGTTGTGAACCGCGCGCCAGACGCTGCAGGGCATTGGTAAAATCCTCTTCACTGCCTGATTGTACGTGTTCACTGCGTTCCTGGTAGTGGATGATCAATTCACCATTAACACTGATACCAAGATTACGTACCTCGTCGGGGACGGCATCGGGATTGACAAAACGCAATACGATATCCGGTTTTACACGCTGATAACGCGCTACAATTTTTTTGATGGCCTCGCGCAAATTGACTTCATCGCGCGCATAGGCGGTGATCTCGATTGGCGCCTCCATTCTCGATAATACTTCCTGGCTGGCCTCGGACAAGGTGTGACGGCCAGTGCGTGTCCAGTCCAGTTGCCACGGGTAACGTGTACTCAGCCAGCCCAGAAGGCATGACAGAAAAATAATCAATACCACCATGACGGCGCTATTGATACGTGATTGCAAACGCGTCTTTGCCGATATTTTCATATCAACAGGCGGAAATAATCATTGGTGCAGTCGCTCGCCGTCCAGGCGCCAGATGCTAAGGATGATAAAAGTGATACTGATGATCAGGTAGTAGATTACATCCACTGAATTAAACATGCCGTCAATCAGATTGTTATAATGGTTGAGCAATGAGAGATAGGTAAAGATTGCCCGGAATGTTTCGGAACCGGTACCGCCCGCCAGATTGAGTATCCACAGCAAAAATAAAATGCCGAAGGTCGTAATCGCGGCAACCGATGTCTGGCTGGTCAACGTTGATATAAACAAGCCAATCGCAGCAAAGCTGGACATCAATAACATCAATCCCAGCAAACCCGCACCCAGCTGGCCAAGATCGAGTTGTGTACCGAGCAATAATGAAAGCGGCATCAGCGCTATCAACATAAGTATGATTAACAGGAAACAGACTGTACCAAAATATTTTCCCAGCACCAGTTCCGTAATGGTTATCGGCGAAGAAAATAACAATGTTATCGTACCAGTGCGGCGTTCTTCACTGAACAGGTGCATGGTGATAAACGGCGTGATCAGCAGGAGCACAATACCGGCAATCTGAAGCAGGCCTGCGACCACGATCTCGGTCAAGCCATGACCAGCGAACCAGGGCGCCGGATTCATGAATTGACTCAGCAGGATAAGAAAGAATATCGCCAGCAGAAATTGCACCACAGCCAGGATAATCCACGCCAGTGGAGATTTGAACATCCTGCGCAACTCATGCATTGCAATGGGCATGATGCTGTTCATGTATTAACCTCATTGTTCTTTTGCAGGGTCTCTTGCCGTTCTCCACGGGTCAGCCGCACGAAGGTTTCTTCCAGCGTATTTGTATCCGGGATCATTTCAAACAGACCCCAGCATGAATGTGCAGACTGTTGCGTCAGTTTGTCAATCGCCTGTGAGTCAGGATTAAAACTGATCCGGAAACGCTGGTTGTCAATTTGTTCGACATTGTCCATTCCGGCGATGGTCTGAATGGTTTCAATTGATGGTGGCCGCTTAAAGGCTATCCGGACAGAATTTTTATGTTTGTCCTTATGTAATTTGTCCAGACGTTCATCAAGCACCAGCCGCCCTTCGTGTATAATCAGGACCCGATCACAAACCGTCTGCGCCTCGGGCAAAATATGCGTTGATAAAATTACACCGTGATCATTACCCAGTTCCCTGATCAGATCCCTGATCTCGCGGATCTGGTTTGGATCGAGCCCCTCAGTGGGCTCATCCAGGATCACGACTGCAGGCGCATGGATGATCGCCTGCGCGATACCAACGCGTTGTTGAAAGCCCTTGGACAGATTGCGTATCAATCGTTTGCCAGAAGTTTCCAGACCGCAACGCCGTTTGCTGTGTTCAATAGCAGCAGGGATATTTGCTTTACTCATGCCACGCAGGCGTGCGGCATAATGGAGGTATTCATCCACGGTCAGGTCAATATATAAAGGAGGTTGTTCCGGCAGGAAACCAAGATGTGCCTTTGCTGACTTAGGCGCATCGATGATGTCAAAACCGGCGATGCTGACCGTGCCGGTGCTGGCAGTGAGTACCCCGCTGATAATCTGCATCATTGTGGATTTGCCGGCGCCATTCGGGCCGAGAAACCCGAGCACTTCGCCCCGTTCTACCGTAAAGCTGACGTTATTGACTGCGCAATAATCGCCGTAATAACGGGAGACCTGCTCAACGGAGATAAGTATTTCCCTGTTCATCACGCAGTTATTATTCTGATTAGTGGATGACTTGCAAGGGAAGAATTCAAGTGCCTTTTATGTTATTGGGCATTAGATACAGGCGGCGTGTGTTCGGATTTGTTTGCTTGATGGCCGCTCCATGCACACCTGAACGTAAAGTCCTATGCGCCGGACGAACCTGTTGCAATCTGGTTCCACACCAGTCCAGTCAGTGCTCAAATTATTGCCGGATCGGCAAATATTACCACAAGATATCAAACAGTTATGTTGTGCCGCAGTGGATACCGGATGGACAAGGTCGGCAATCTTTTGCCCCGGAAATTAACCTGCAGGAGATAGACCTGAATCACTACTACGGGTTAGCATATGCACTTCGATATATATCCGGTGAAACATACTTGTCAATCTTGAACGGTCTTTGGACATTGCCCTGGTGGGGGTATATCGTCGTCGCGCTGGTATTGACACACATTACCATTGCCTCTGTCACCATCTTTCTGCACCGGCATCAGACCCACCGTGCACTGGATCTGCATCCTCTCGTCAGTCATTTCTTCCGTTTCTGGTTGTGGTTAACGACCGGCATGATTACCAAGGAATGGGTTGCGATTCATCGTAAACATCATGCCAGGGTGGAGACCGATGAGGACCCGCACAGCCCGCAAGTGCTGGGCATTTACAAGGTTTTACTGGAGGGGGCAGAGCTCTATAAAGAGGAGGCAAAAAATACAGAGACCCTGCGCATGTATGGACACGAAACACCGGATGACTGGCTGGAGCGGAATCTCTATGCACGCTTTAATAGTGTTGGCATTACCTTGATGTTCATCCTGGATGTTTTATTATTCGGATTTGCCGGTATGACTATATGGGCCGTGCAAATGGCCTGGATCCCGTTCTTTGCCGCGGGCGTGATCAATGGCGTCGGGCATTGGGGTGGTTATCGTAATTTTGAATCACAGGACGCCTCAACCAATATCATTCCCTGGGGCGTACTGATCGGCGGCGAGGAGCTGCACAATAATCATCATGCCTTTGCCAGCTCCGCCAAATTCTCCAGCAAATGGTGGGAATTCGATCTCGGCTGGTGTTACATACGGTTTTTGCAGGGCCTGGGATTTGCGCGAGTCAAAAAGGTGGCGCCCAGACCGATTGTTGATCATGCCAAGGCCGATATCGATCTGGATACGGTCAGCGCCGTTATTACAAACCGGCTGTATATTATGTCGCACTATGCAAAAACCGTGGTTTCCAGGGTCTATAAAGAGGAAAAGGCCAAAGCGAATATCACCATGAAAAAATTACTTCGGCACGGCAGGAGATGTATTACGCAGGCAGAGGCGTGCATGGATGCCAAGGCGCGACACCGGCTGGACGAATTGCTGCGACATAATCATGCCATGCAGGTGGTGTATGAATTCAAGCAACGGTTACAGGCCCTGTGGACGGAGAAAACTGCGACAGAGGAAAGTCTCATGCATGCCTTGCGGGAATGGTGTCGGCAGGCGGAGGCCACTGGTATTGAAGCCCTGCAGGAGTTTGCCAGGAGTTTGCGTAGCTATACCTTACAACCAGTCTAACTGCAGTAATTAGTGATTAGCAAAAAATTCTTGTACAAATCACTCGCCGCTCTCGCACATCCTGTGCTTGCGGCATTAGTACATCCCTGTACGTCATCACTAATTACTATTATTTGATTTTTGCTTCTTTATAAATCACATGCTTGCGGACAACGGGATCAAATTTTTTGATCTCCAGTTTATCCGGTTGGGTGCGCTTGTTTTTGGTCGTTGTGTAATAGTGACCGGTATCCGCAGACGAGACGAGTTTGATCTTTTCGCGCATCTCAGTACCCGCTAGACCTTGACACCACTTGCACGGATCTCCGCCAGTACCTGATCGATGCCCTTTTTATCGATGATGCGCAGACCCTGGTTGCTCACGCGCAGCTTGACCCAGCGGTTCTCGCTGGCCACCCAGAAACGGCGGGTATGCAGATTGGGAAAGAAATGCCGCCGCGTCTTGTTATTGGCATGCGAGACATTATTCCCGAGCATGGGGCGTTTCCCTGTGATTTGACAAACTCGTGACATTTTGCTGGATTTAAAAGTATTAAAAGGAGGGCGGATTCTACCCGGAAAGTCCTTGTTATCCAAGTCCCCTCTGCCAGAGGATAGCCGATTGGCACGGCCATAGGCCGCCGTCTTGCGGCGAGGTGCATGGATGCACCGAGTGAAAAGAGAAAATCACACTTTTCGCTTTTCGAGCTGAAAAAGTATAGGGAAATTCTTTTTCAGCATTTTGTTATATCAATCCCCGCTCGGCGAAGGATATTGCCTCATTATCGCCGATGACAAAATGGTCCAATACGCGGATATCCACCAGTTCCAGGGCTGTTTTCAATCTCTGGGTCAGTATCTGATCCGCATGACTGGGCTCGGCGATACCGGAAGGATGATTATGCGCGAAGATCACGGCCGCGGCATTGTGCGCGAGCGCCCGCTTTACGATCTCGCGTGGATAGACACTGGCCCCATCAATAGTCCCGCTGAACATCTTGTCGAAGCTGATGATGTGATGCCGGTTATTGAGAAAGAGGCAGGCGAACACCTCATGCGGATAGGCGCGTAACTGCGCCGTCAGATAGTCGCGTGTGGCCTTGGGGTTGGCAAGCACATCATTCTTGTGCAGGCCTGCCTCAAGGTAACGCTTGCCGAGTTCGATGGCCGCCTGAATCTGCACATATTTGGTTAATCCCAGGCCTTTGGTTTTGCAGAAGGTGGCGGCATCCGTCTCAAGCAGTGCCCGCAGACCGGTAAACTCCTTGAGCATGTCGCGCGCAAGATCAACCGCTGATTTTCCGGTCACACCGGTACGCAGGAAAATGGCGAGTAACTCGGCGTCTGAAAGCGTGGACGGACCTCTTGTAAGCAGTTTTTCACGCGGCCGTTCCTGCTCGGGCCAGTCAGTGATGGGCATATAACCTCCCTGTTATGCGGGTCTTCGCAGGATCATACCAGACTTGCGCAGACAACACGGCATCAACAGGACAGACGCAATAATCACAATTAGGGTAAAATCCTGAATTATGAATAATCTGCACCATAAACGTATTGTACTGGGTGTTACCGGCGGCATCGCGGCCTACAAAAGTGCTGATCTGGTACGCCGCCTGCGCGAACAGGGCGCAGAAGTGCGTGTAGTCATGACCCGGGCCGCATGTGAATTTATTACGCCCCTGACGATGCAGGCCTTGTCCGGCAAACCGGTGCATACGGAATTGCTGGATCATCGGGCCGAGGCGGCCATGGGGCATATCGAACTTGCGCGCTGGAGTGATGTTATTTTAGTTGCGCCGGCGAGCGCCAATTTTATGGCAAAACTCGCGCATGGGCAGGCGGATGATTTGCTCAGCACCTTATGCCTCGCCGCTGCCACCCCTTTGTTGCTGGCGCCGGCAATGAACCAACGAATGTGGTTAAACCCGGCGACCCAGGACAATGTTGCCCTGCTGCAGCGCCGGGCTATTACACTGTTCGGTCCCGCGGAGGGAGATCAGGCCTGTGGAGAGACGGGGCCTGGCCGCTTGCTGGAACCTGTAGAGTTGGTCAGGCACGTAAATGACAGCTTCGAGACTCAATTGCTTGCCGCCAAAAAATTACTGGTTACCGCAGGTCCGACCCGTGAGGATATCGATCCGGTACGTTATATTTCAAATCGAAGTTCCGGACGCATGGGCTATGCGGTTGCCCGCGCCGCTGCTGAAACCGGTGCGGATGTGATATTGGTATCAGGCCCGACAGCGCTTGATCCTCCCGAACGTGTTCGTCGTCTTGATGTTATTACAGCAAGGGACATGCGCGACGCGGTAATGGCGAATGTTGCTGACACGGACATCTTTATTGCCGCCGCCGCTGTCGCTGATTACCGCTGCATACAAATTGGTGATCAGAAAATTAAAAAGACCAATACCGGAATAACCCTGGCACTGGAAAAAACGCCGGATATCCTGGCCGAGGTCGCGAACCTGCCTGATGGCCCGTTCACGGTGGGATTTGCTGCCGAGACAGAAGGACTAATCGAAAATGCGCGCAGTAAATTAAGGAGTAAAAAACTCGATATGATCGCCGCCAATCAGGTGGGAAACGGACTGGGTTTTGAGGGTGACGAAAATAGTTTGCAGGTGCTCTGGGAGGACGGCGGTGTTGTTCTGGAACAGGCGCTGAAGGAAAAGCTTGCCCGCCAGTTGATCAATGTTGTGGCGGAACGTTTTTATGAAAAAAATCCGGCTCAAGGTCATTGATAAAAGACTGGGCACTGAATATCCCTTGCCGGAATACACGACGTCCGGTTCGGCCGGGATGGATATCCGCGCCTGCCTGGACGGCCCGCTGGAATTGAATCCGGGCGAATCGACACTGATCCCAAGTGGTTTTGCCATGCATATCGAGGATCCGGGGTTGGCGGCTGTTTTACTTCCGCGTTCAGGTCTGGGCCATAAACACGGTATTGTACTGGGCAATCTTGTCGGGCTGATCGATTCCGACTATCAGGGACAGGTATATGTCTCGTGTTGGAACCGCGGGAATGAATCTTTTACGATCAACCCGGGGGATCGCATTGCACAAATGGTTTTTGTAACCATAATCCAGGCCATGTTTGAGATCGTAAACAATTTTGATGAAAGCACGCGTAGTATCGGCGGATTCGGGCATAGCGGAATATAACACTATTGTACTGAGGAATACTCATGGTTGATGGGCCTGTATCAGGAAGACGGATCAAGCGGCGCACGATACGCACAATTGTTATTGCAGTGATCGCGCTTGTTGTTTTTCTTGGGGTTGTTCAGGGCGTCATTTATCTCACTCGCACTACGGTTGAGATGACCAGGGAGGCAGACAAGGCCGCTCTTGAGGCGGACGCAAAAAAGATTGCGGACCAGATAGCCGCTCCCCTGGACGTGATTGCAGGACAACTTGGTAACTTAGCACAACAGGAAAAATTGATTACCCTGTTTGCCGCCGGCGACAAGACTGCCCTGGAGGCAGAGACAAAGACCCTTACTGAAGGGATCCAGTCAGCGCTCAAACTCCGGCTGTTCCTGCCGGGGCAATACGAGCTGGATCGGGAATCCAAACCGCCACTGGGTTATGCCTCACTGGATCTACTGAAGCAGGCCGAGACAACCGCTGCAGCTATTGATGCCGAGGTGCACGGTTTCGGCAGTCCGGATGCGCATATCGTAATGATACGCCGGGTAAAAGATGCTGATGGGAAACTGACAGGCTTGATCCACCTCAGCCTGATTGCTGAGCCATTTATGCAACTGGAAGGGCAACAGGCGATTGGCTATGCCGAGTTAGTACAGACAACGGGGAAAAGCCCGCTGGTACTGAACAAATTTGGCAATGCCAATAATCGACAAGGTGAACCGGTGAAGGTAGACGTTAAAGGCGCGCGCTGGTATATCACCGTGTGGGGTGCAACCAGCACTGCCGTCATTGCTTCCGGATCCTCGGACTCGTCAGGCATGTTATTTATTGTCCCAGCATTAATCATCGCGATCTTCATTGCAGGTTTTGTTATCTATCGGCGAAAACAACCCGCCACTGGCGAGGATGATCAAGTTGTTTATGCCGGGGCGATAAAGGCCATCATGGATGGTTTGCACCCCGGCCTGGAGAGGCTTATCCCCAATCTGCCCGGTATGGGTCAAAGCAAACCGGTTAAACCAGTCTCGCAAGGTTTGATAGGCGATGATGTTACGGTGCTGGATGACGGATCACATGCCGGGACAAAAATCCCCGCGGGGGCAACAAATAAAACACCGCCGGTGAAGGCACCGGCCCAGGCTGCGAAGGTAAAGATGGTGCAACCGGTAACAGCCCAGGCTGCGAAGGCAGGAACGGCGCAGCCACAGACAATTAAAGCGGCGCAGGTGACCTCACCGGATAAGGCAAAGTCAGTCGCAGAACCGGATAAACTCTCTGCGGAGATCTTTCGTGCCTACGATATCCGCGGAGTTTCCGGTAAGACACTGACAAGTGCATGGGTTTATGAAATCGGCCGGGCGATTGGGTCAGAGGCCGAGGCACGCGGACAACAGGGAATTGTTGTCGGACGGGATGGCAGGACATCCAGCCCGGAGTTGGCTGACGCATTAATCAGGGGATTGCGCGCCTCCGGCCGTAATGTTATCGATATCGGCCTGGTGCCGACACCGGTGTTGTATTTTGCAACCCATCATCTGAACACCGGCAGCGGGGTCATGATCACCGGCAGCCATAATGGACCTGAATACAATGGCCTGAAGATCGTACTTGGTGGTGAAACTCTGGCTGGTGATGCCATACAGTCCCTACACAAACGTATTGAAGCGGGGCAGATGTCTGCAGGACAGGGGGAATTACGGACAGCAGATGTTACGGCGGATTATATACGCCGGGCCAGTGAGGATATTCCCGTGGCCCTGGGCGGCGCATTCAAGCTGGTCATTGATTGCGGCAACGGTGTGGCAGGTATAATTGCGCCACAATTATACCGTGCGCTGGGCCACGATATCGTGGAACTCTATTGTGATGTGGATGGAAAATTTCCCAACCATCACCCTGACCCGAGCCAGCCGCAAAACCTGCAGGCATTGATTGCCAGAGTCAGGGAAGAACAGGCGGATCTCGGATTTGCCTTTGACGGTGATGGTGATCGCCTGGGTGTGGTTGATGGCGAAGGAAATATTATCTGGCCGGATCGTCAATTGATGTTGCTGGCCAGGGATGTGTTATCCCGTAACCAGGGCATGCCGATCATATTTGATGTCAAATGCAGCTGCCACCTGAAGACGATCATCGAACAGAGCGGTGGCAAACCATTGATGTGGAAAACCGGGCATTCCTTGATTAAAGCCAAGATGAAGGAAGTCAACGCACCTTTGGCTGGCGAGATGAGTGGCCACATCTTTTTCAAGGAGCGTTGGTATGGTTTTGATGACGCCATGTATGCGGGCGCACGGCTGCTTGAAATCCTGACCAGGAGCAAACGGAAACCCGCTGAAATATTTGCGGAATTGCCTGGTGGTGTGGCGACCCCGGAATTACGCATTCCATTGGCGGAGAAATATCATGCCAAATTTATGCAGGCGATGAAAAAGAAAATGTCTTTTGCAGGTGCAGAGATTGTTGATATTGATGGTCTGCGTGTCGACTTTCCTGATGGTTGGGGACTGATCCGTCCTTCCAATACTTCACCCTGTCTGGTGGCACGTTTCGAGGCCGAGAACGAGACAGTCCTGGCTAAAATTCAATCCGAATTTCGTGGCCTGATACAATCGATTACACCAGACTTGAAGCTTCCGTTCTGATACGCTATCGCGCGTAATATTTTTTGTTTGTTTATATAACTGATCACGAGACAGGTGGCGGTTAATTATTGTCGAAATAAAAATCATGACACCCGATTCAATAAGTGCTGCAGGTATTGCCAAGGTATTGACCGAGGCCTTGCCTTACATACGTCGCTTTAGTGGCAAGACTATAGTCATTAAGTATGGCGGCAATGCCATGTCGGATGAGAATCTGAAAACCGGTTTTGCCCGGGATGTTGTTTTGATGAAACTGGTGGGCATGAATCCGGTGGTTGTTCATGGCGGCGGGCCACAGATCGGGGAATTGTTAAAACGCATCGGTAAGGAAAGTGAATTTATTGAAGGTATGCGTGTTACCGACAGCGAAACCATGGATATTGTGGAGATGGTATTGGGTGGTCAGGTCAACAAGGAGATCGTTAATCTCATCAATAAAAACGGCGGGTCTGCCGTCGGGCTGACAGGCAAGGATGGTGAATTGATCCAGGCGCGGAAACTGGTTTTTACCCGTAACGATCCTCAAATGAAGGAACCGGAAATTATCGATATCGGCCATGTGGGTGAAGTAGCCAGTATTGATACCGCCGTTATCGATGTGCTGATACAGGGTAATTTTATTCCCGTAATTGCGCCTATCGGGGTGGGTGCTGATGGCCAATCCTATAATATCAATGCCGATCTCGTCGCTGGCAAACTCGCTGAAGTACTTGGCGCAGAAAAACTGATCGTGCTGACCAATACGGCAGGGTTACTGGACAGTAAAGGCAACGTATTGACGGGTTTATCCGTTGCCGATGTTAATCGGTTGATCGCTGAAGGTGTAATCTCGGGTGGCATGCTGCCCAAGATTCGTTCCGCACTGGATGCGGTTCATGCCGGGGTCAGGACAGCACACATCATTGATGGACGCGTTGAGCATGCCGTGTTGCTGGAAATCTTTACCAATCAGGGTGTAGGCACCTTGATTCATGGCAGGGCCGGAAACTAGCATGTAAGTGATAATTTAATGAATTCAACCAAACCAAATCGAAGGCAACAAATACTGGAAACCCTTGCCCGGGAACTGGAGACCAATCCGGGGGCGCGTATTACCACCGCAACTCTGGCCAGGGCAGTAGGTGTGTCTGAGGCAGCGTTATACAGGCATTTCGCCAGCAAGGCCAAGATGTTTGAGGCGTTGATTGATTTTTCAGAAGAATCGGTATTTGGTTTAATCAATACCATCCTGTCACAGGAAAAAAATGCTGTCTCCCGGTGCGAAAAGATCACCCAGTTATTACTGGGCTTTTCCGAGCGCAATCCCGGGATAACCCGTGTTTTACTGGGGGATGCCCTGGTAGGTGAAAATGAACGATTGCGCGCGCGCGTAGCGCAGTTTTTTGAACGCCTTGAAACTCAATTCAAACAAATTCTGCGTGAGGCCAATTTATCAAATGACGTGCGGGTCGTAACAACTATTGATGCCACGGCCAATCAGCTGCTGGTGATGATCGAAGGGAAGATGAGTCAATATGCCCGTAGTGCATTCGTGAAAAAACCTACCGCCTATTGGGCAGAACAGTGGGCTGTTTTAAAAGAAAGCCTGTTCAGATGAAGCCGGTTTTCTATTTCCCCGCTGATTTTAATTCGTTAAAACGTTCGATGTCCTTGGTGTAGGCTGCTTTAACAGTTTCCTGTTCTGCGTGTTTTTCTGCAATAAATGCATTGTTGTTCTCAATATTCCCGCGCAGCGTCTCAATATCTTTCAATAAATCCTCCGGCGGTGCCTTGCCCGATCGCTCTTCGGCAGCAGCTTTTTCCACCCATTTGTCCAGATCCTGTTGCATTTTTTCATTGCGTTTTTGAGCGAGAGAGATGGACGACTCAATAGCGGCAATCTTGCCATCACGCGCCATCTGCAGATCATCAACACTGCTGAAGGTATCGAGCAGTATCTGGTCTTTTTTTGCCTGTTCAGCGGCTATACGATCTTCTTCAGCTTTGACCGCGGCCAGTTTTTTTGCTTCTTCCAGCTCTTCCCCGGTTTTGGCACGTTCAGTCTCGTCAACGACCAGTCCTTGTTTGTTGAGTTCCTGATGTCCTGTCTGTGAATATTCCGGAGGAATTCTATCACCGCATTCCTTCACGCCATCTTTATTGGTCCAGCATTTGATAGCAGCCTGTGTAGACATGGCGAACGCAATAGTGATCAGAGAAAATAATATTAGTAGAAGTCTTGTTATTGATTTCATAGTTACACCTGAATTTCAGCGTATGTTTAATTAGAGATTTCAGCTACAGAGTATAGTACCAAATAATATTACCTGGCTGGTGATATGCAAAAGAATATTACTTGCCATATTGTTTACGATACTGCCTGATCTTTTCAAGGTTTTCAGCCATATTCGGCGTCCTGTTCAAATATTCAATAATATTATCCAGCGTGATGACGCTTATGACCCGGATTTCATGCCGTTGTTCCAGTTCCTGCACGGCGGAAAGTCCTCTTTCCCCGCACTCCTGCCGGTCCATTGCCACCGCAACACCCGCAGGCGTTGCCCCGGCCTGTTTGATGATATCAATGGCAATATTTACAGAGGTACCGGCAGTGATGACATCATCAATGATCAGGACATTTCCTTGTGGCTTTGCACCAAAAAGCATTCCACCTTCACCGTGATCCTTGGTTTCTTTACGATTAAAGCTCACGGGGAGATCACGATCGAAATGTTGCTTAAGGGCGATGGCAACGGCAGATGTCAATGGAATCCCTTTATAAGCCAGGCCAAATAACATATCGTAATCAAGGCCCGAGTCCTGAATGGCACATGCGTAATAATGGCCCAACCGCGCCAGGGTACTGCCGGTATTGAACAGGCCGCTGTTAAAAAAATAGGGACTCTTGCGTCCGGACTTCAAGGTAAAGTCGCCAAAGCACAGTACCTTATTTGCAAGGACAAACTCGACGAATTTGCTTTGATATTCCTGCATGCGGGATGCTCAATTATCCGTTGTGTGTAATTCTCTGGATATGTCCAGACAGGCTGCCTGCATTATCATAGCCCTCGCGGCAGTATCGATATAATAATGTGCCATGCTTTTTTATCTGCAATCATACCTTTGATAGGAACCTGGGGACATGAAAATAATAACCTTGAATGCTAATGGTATCCGTTCCGCCCAGCGTAAAGGATTTTATCAATGGATGCAGAAACAGGATGCTGATGTCGTCTGTATTCAGGAAATCAAGGCCCAGGTTGATCAACTGGATAAAAGGATACTGTCACCGCCGGGTTATTTTGGATTTTTTAATGCGGCAGGGAAGAAAGGATACAGTGGCGTTGCCCTGTATACACGCAGGAAACCGGATCGTATTGTGCAAAAGCTGGGATGGAAACAGGCAGATATGGAAGGGCGTTTTTTACAGGCGGACTTCGGCAAATTGAGTGTGGTTTCAATCTATCTTCCCTCTGGCTCATCAGGCGCAGAGCGACAAGCTATCAAATTCGATTTTATGAATCGTTTTATGCCCATCCTGAAAAAGATGCGCAGGCAAAGGCGAAATTACATTATCTGTGGAGACTGGAACATCGCCCATAAGAAGATTGATCTGAAAAACTGGCGCGGCAACCAGAAAAATTCAGGTTTTCTGCCGGAAGAACGGGCATGGATGGATGAGTTGTTTGATATTGTCGGTATGGTGGACACCTTCCGTGTTGTTAATCAGCAGGAAGATCAATATACATGGTGGTCGAACAGGGGGCAGGCCTGGGCAAAAAATGTCGGGTGGAGGATTGACTATCAAATCGTGTCACCTGACTTGCGGGACAAAGTGACAAATTCTGAAATCTATAAAGATCGGCGCTTCTCTGATCATGCGCCGTTAATTATTGAATATAATATTCCGTTTTGAGAAGGGAGATTTGTTATTCTGTGTAGAACTGTTCCTGAAATGATAATGTATAAGGATTGCCTTTCCCTTCCGGAGTGATTTCAAATGTGTATTTCAGGGTTTCATTATCATTGACGGCGGTTTCCGCAATATAGTAGACAGACTCCTGTTCATCAATCTCACGAATCTGTAATTCACGCAACTGCTCACTCAGGTTTTTCGCCGTTCCTTCGACCTTGGCCCTGACCGGTTTTCCGATCGTGCCCGATTCATTTTTCAGAACCGAGATATTGACCATTGCACGATTTTTACTGCGCGGGATTTGATAAAGCTTTGCCACATCGGGAGTCAGGGTGTCCGTAGTGAAGGCGCTGTAATGTATGGTGTAATCGCCAAAGGACTGGGACTGCTCTGCCTCCGCGATCAAAGGCAGGGTAACCGCCATTATGCATGCAATGAAAATAAACTTTCTCATCTACGCCCAACCCTGATGATTTTTATGTTAACTATAGCAGACAAACCTGTCAGTGAAAGTTCCCGTTTTTATTTCTTATCATGATAACGCCGGAACCGGTAAATGGCGATCTCGCCTAATAAATTGGGGAGCAAGCGCATGCCCGGACTGCTGCGATGGGCGTAATCAACGGTGGTGCATTGCAATATTTCGATATTGAGAGTGCGCCATAAGAACCCGAAATCCTTCAATGTGCACATATGAATATTCGGGGTATTGTACCATTCATATGGCAGCGTCCGCGATTTTGGCATCATGCCTTTGAGCGCAATCTGCAGCCGGCATTTCCAGTGTCCCATATTGGGAAAGGTGACTATCCCTTCGCGGCCGATGCGCAGCATATCGTTCTATAACCTGTCCGGATAACGTAT
>JAENIZ010000065.1 GCA_016844485.1 Gammaproteobacteria bacterium
CATGGTAACGCAATGCAGGCTGCCAAATTGACGTATCAGTGGCCTGCAGTGTATACCGATAATTTTACGATCAGCAAAGCATTCATTAAATATCTCAAGCGCCTCATTGTCTGTATCAGTATCATATAGAGGGACCAGGACAAGATCATTGCATATCAAAAAATTGGCATAACTTGCAGGTAAATATCCGCTGTCATCATCCATGATGATTGGGCAAGGTAAGGAAATCAGTTGATATGGTTTACCATTTGCCTGCATCAATGATCGCAGCTCGGTCGCCATCAGGTTCAATGATTCATAATTAGGATTATCGGGATCGCTGCACGCAACATAAACCAAGGTCCCGGTGTTGACAAACCGTACCAGGGTATCGATATGGCCGTTGGTATCATCGCCGGACAATTGACCGTGTTTTAACCAGATTGTTCTCCTGGCACCCAGGTATTCGGCAAGTTTTGCCTCAATCTGCGCCTGTGCCAGTCCTTTGTTTCGCTGCGGGGATAATAGACACGATGTTGTCGTTAGCAGGGTGCCCAGACCATCAGTCTCAATACTCCCGCCTTCGAGGACAAAATTAATTTTACTCAATGGCGTTTGTCCAAATGCATTCGTACTGTGAAGAACTGAAGTAATTTTATCGTCGAGTCCGGCGGGATATTTTTCACCCCAGCCGTTGAACATGAAATCGAGGAGCAGGGGTTTATTATCTTGCAGTACGGTGATCGGTCCATGATCACGAACCCAGCTGTCGTTGGAAGGGGCAATATGCAGCCGGTATGTATCAGGCCGGATCGCATTATAGTGTAATAATTTTTCCACATGTGTTCTGTGTGATGCATCATGACAGGCGATAATCACAGGCTGTACTGCGCTGACATGCCGGGTAATATCAACGAAAACAGTTTCGGCCTCATGTAAATATGGCTGCCAGTCGGTCTCCGCATGGGGCCAGGTGATGAGTAAACCTGATTGAGGTTCCCATTCGGCGGGTAATCGAATGCTCACAGGAAATGTTCTGCCGGATAGGTGATTGACTGTAATTTGATGTGGCCTTGCACTGTGCCATGCAGACGTAGTGGCGCTCCATCAGCTGCGCTGATCTCGGTAACTGCCAATAAACTGAAACCGCCATCCGGATGGCGTTCCGCATCAATGACATCCCCTGCCAAAGTGCCTGTATCAGTACGCTCCAGACGATCGCCAGGCCCGGGCATTACTTCATTGTTGCACGTACCAAGATACATCCTGCGTTTGAGTTGTCCCCGATGATGCAGGCGTGCAATCACCTCCTGGCCGGGGTAACAACCCTTCTGGTAACTCAGTCCCTGCATTTGATCAATATTCAGCATCTGCGGCAGAAAAGCCCCGCTTGTGGCCTCAAGAATCCAGGGTATTCCCGCTTCAATATCCATCAGGCTCCAGGTAGCACGATCACCTTCTGTGAATGCTATAAGGACCCTGTCTAAAATTGTTGACACCTTATCCATCCTGCTTATCAGAATGGAACGGGGTGTTTTACCCCACATCCTGAGTATGCACAGATCCTCAGTCTGGTATTTCGGGTTCGCATTCCCGGAAATACCGGCATGCATTGTTTGTAATATCATGTACATATCAGGTCCGGCCAGACCAATCAGCGCATACTCATCACTGACATCCTTGATAGTGACTTTGGATCGTAGAATAAACTTCGACAGACGGTTGATGATTTTATCTTTCAGCATGGAAGGTAATATGAGCATCAGCGATGTACCTTCGGCAAAAAGAATGAACGTGCATATCACCCGCCCATCGGGTTGGCACCATGCACTGAAAAGCCAGCCTGATGAATGTAATTTACTTACATCACCGGCGATCTGGTTTTGCAGAAATTCATTCGCATCATTACCTGATATTTCAAGCAATGCGAAATGTGACAGATCAAAATATTGATTAGGGGGATGGATCATTTTTAAACAGCCGAACGTTAACAGGTAATTTACGAAAGGCGAAGATTATGCTTTAACCGAATGAGTTTATAAATATGATTTTCAGACCGGATACCAATCACTTATCACTGTTAACCGATTGAGGCAGATTTATCTCTCGTATGATTTCGATCAAATGTCTTATTTGTTCATTCGGCGGTTCAGCCCTGCCCATAATCCAGGCCATGATATCCAGATCCTGTTGTTCAAGCAGTTGTTCAAAGGCGTCTTTTTCCTCGTTTGTCAAGAGATCAAAGCGTTTCTCAATAAAATACTGCAACAGCAGATCCATTTCTCGAATACCGCGGCGGCAACGCCACAGCAAACTGGAACCGCTGCTCATGGTCATCTTATATGGTGCGGGAAACCAGCAGTTTCTTGATCTCGGCGATCGCCTTGGCCGGATTGAGGCCTTTCGGACAAGTATTGGTGCAATTCATGATGGTGTGACAGCGATACAGACGGAAAGGATCTTCCAGTGCATCCAGACGTTCCCCCGTATTCTCATCGCGGCTGTCGGCAATCCAGCGATAGGCCTGGAGCAGGGTGGCCGGACCCAGGTAGCGATCACTGTTCCACCAGTAGCTCGGGCAGCCGGTTGAACAACAGGCGCACAGGATACATTCATACAGGCCATCGAGTCTGGCCCGCTCTTCCTTGGATTGCAGGCGTTCCCGATCCGGCGGAGGGGGTGTCTGGGTCTGCATCCAGGGTTTGATGGATGCATACTGGGCATAAAAATGCGTAAGGTCAGGAATCAGGTCCTTGACCACCGGCATGTGAGGTAAAGGATAGATTTTGACGTCACCCTTGATGTCTTCAATCGCCCTGGTACAGGCCAGGGTGTTCACCCCGCCGATATTCATCGCGCAGGAACCGCAGATTCCTTCACGGCATTAACGGCGAAAGGTGAGTGTGGCATCCAGCTCATTCTTGATATAGATAATGGCGTCCAGCACCATCGGCCCGCATTTGTCCAGATCAATTTCAAATGTATCCATGCTCGGATTTTCACCCTTGTCGGGATCCCAGCGATAGATACGAAAGACCCTTTTATTTTTGGAACCATTCGCTGCCGAAATGGATTTACCCTGCTTTACCCTGGAATTTTTGGGAAGTGTAAATTGGGCCATTGTTAGATACCAGTGATTAGTAATTAGTGATTAGTGATTAGTAATTAGTGATTAGCGATTGGTGGTCAGTTATTAGTTACTAATTACAAATCACTCATCACCAGTCACCGGTTTAATATACTCTTTTTTTCGGTGGAACCACTTCGACTTCATTGGTCAGTGTATAAAGATGTACCGGACGATATTCAAAACTGACTTCACCTTTGTCATTCAGCCAGGACAAGGTATGTTTCATCCAGTTTTTGTCATCCCGTTCCGGATAGTCTTCCCGTGCATGTGCGCCGCGGCTTTCTGTCCGATTATAGGCCGAATGAATGCTGACCAGGGCACAGCCGAGCAGGTTTTCAAGTTCCAGGGTCTCGGCCAGATCGGTATTCCAGATCATGCTTTTGTCCGTCACTTGGACGTCAGCACATGATGCCCAAACGTCAGCCATTCTGTCGATGCCTTCCTTCAAGACATCGCCGGTGCGGAAAACAGCGGCGTTGTTCTGCATGGTACGTTGCATGTTCAATCGGATTTGTGCGGTAGGTATCGAGCCTTTTTTATGGCGCAACTTGTCCAGCCGGGACAGGCTTTCTTCGCCGGCGGCAGGCAATGATTTGTGGGCTTGTCCGGGTTTGATAGTTTCCGCACAGTAATTGGCTGCAGCGCGTCCAAAGACGATCAGATCCAGCAGTGAATTTGAACCCAGGCGGTTGGCGCCATGCACGGAGACACACGCTGCTTCACCGATGGCCATCAGACCTGGCACTACGGAATCGGGATTGCCCTCTTTAAGGGTGACTACTTGGCCATGGTAGTTGGTTGGAATACCCCCCATATTGTAATGGGCTGTGGGGATCACCGGGATGGGTTGTCTGGCGACATCGACACCAGCAAAAATTTTGGCGGACTCGGCGATGCCGGGCAGGCGTTCATTGATGACATCGGGACCCAGGTGTTCCAGGTGCAGGTAAATATGATCTTTCTCGGGTCCAACGCCGCGTCCTTCCCGGATTTCCATGGTCATGGAACGGCTGACCACATCGCGTGAGGCAAGATCCTTTGCCGAGGGGGCGTAACGTTCCATGAAGCGTTCACCCGCGGAATTGGTGAGATAACCGCCTTCACCACGCACACCCTCGGTGATCAGACAACCCGCGCCATAAATCCCGGTGGGATGGAACTGGATAAACTCCATGTCCTGCAGGGGAAGTCCTGTACGCAATACCATGGCGTTACCATCACCAGTCTGCGTGTGAGCACCGGTACAGGAAAAGTATGTGCGGCCATAGCCACCGGTTGCCAGCATAACAGCATGGGCGCGGAAACGATGGATCGTCCCATCATCAAGGTTCCAGGCCATCACTCCACGGCAGACCCCTTCCTCGTCCATAATCAGATCCAGGGCAAAGTATTCGATAAAAAACTCAGCCTCATGTTTAAGCGACTGCTGATACAGGGTATGTAATATCGCGTGGCCGGTACGATCTGCAGCGGCACAGGTGCGCTGTGCAATACCCTCACCGTAGTTGGTTGTCATGCCACCAAAGGGACGTTGATAAATTTTGCCGTCCTCAGTACGTGAGAAAGGCACGCCATAATGCTCCAGTTCGACGACGGCAGGCACTGCCTCGCGGCACATGTATTCAATGGCATCCTGATCGCCCAGCCAGTCTGAGCCCTTTACGGTGTCATACATATGCCAGCGCCAGTCATCCGGCCCCATATTGCCGAGTGCGGCACTCATCCCGCCCTGGGCGGCAACGGTATGACTGCGGGTTGGAAATACCTTGGTAATACACGCTGTTTTCAGGCCTTTTGCGGCCATGCCAAAGGTGGCCCGCAAGCCCGCACCACCTGCCCCTACCACCACAACATCATATTTGTGATCAATTATTTTATATGCATTGGACATTATTCGTTATAACCCCAGCAAAATCTTCAACACGGCAATGATAGAGGCGAGGCCGGCAAACAACATGACAAACTTCAGCAAAATAATACTACCGAGTTTGAGGGCCTCGCTGGCAACGTAGTCTTCGATCACCACCTGCACGCCGAGTTGTGCGTGATAGAAGAGAGAAAATATAAATAGTATTAACAGGGAACTGACGATCGGAGATTGCATCCAGGCGGTGACAGTTGCGTATTCCATCGAGGTCATTTTTACCAGTGCGCAGATAAACCAGACACTGAGCGGAATGAGGGCAATGGCGGTAAGCCGCTGGGCCCACCAGTGGTGGGTACCTTCCTTGGCGGAACCAAGACCACGTACACGGCCGAGAGGTGTTCGCAAACTCATGCACCACCTGCAATATACCAGGTTGCAACAGTCAGCAGGACTGCTGCCGTGACCACGATATAACCTGAGGTATATGTTGTTTTGATTTCCAGTCCCAGGCCCATATCCCAGATCAGGTGACGAATACCGTTGCACAGGTGATAGTAAAGAGAAAACACACAGGCAATCAAAATAATCTGCCCGTACCAGGCGGTAATATGAGTTTGCAGATTTGTATACACATCCGGTCCATTGGCAATGGCGAGCAACCAGCAGCATAGAAACAATGCAGCAATACTCAGAAAAACACCTGTGCCCCGATGTGTAATTGATAGAATCGACGTTAATTGAGGTTTATATATTTGCAGATGCGGCGATAGCGGGCGATGATCCGTTGCCATTTTGTCATTACCTCTGTCAGCGTAAAAAATATTCTCCGGCGGACCGGAAAACCCCAGTCTTGTGAAATTATCTGTTTATTTAACTAAATGCCGAAAAAGTCCGTCCAGAGCTTTTTCAGCCACGCATGGCAAAAAAATGTGATTTTCCCATGCTCCATTTTTCAATCACTGAATATGTGTTTGAAAAATGATGCGGCACTTTCCTGTGACGCTTAACAGACTGCTGCAAAGAATTTTGCAGCAGTCTGTTAAAAGTCGATACAACGGCCACGCCGTTCCCAATCCCCGTAGCGCGTGGGTTCAGGTCCTTTGGGGCCGCCAAATTCTTTAGGACGGTCAACTGATCCTTTGTGTTCCTGCTGATCAATATTGGGGGACTTCTGTTCCCTGCGTTCTTGTTTTTCGTCCATATTTATTTTTCGCATGCCGTGAATGATTCCACAAATACTATTATTATCTGCTATCGTTAATCAATGTTGCAGAGCAATAATCAACCCTGCATATTTTAGACTGATACACGAAGTGTGGCATTACTTTATATGACAGGAGGTCGTTATATACCAATGTCAAATCATTTTGAATTACCCATCCGTATTGACATCAGGCCCTCATTCTGGCTGGCATGCGGACTGACGGTTGCCCATCTTGGGGCTTGCGTCATCCTGTTTGCTGTTGAACTGGCCCTGGCCATAAAGCTAATGCTTGCTTTGGCCATCCTTATCAGTCTGTTACATACGTTACGTACCTATGTTTTACAGAAAAATCCCCATAGCCCCGTACAATTGCTATTGGACGTCATGGAGGAATGGCACTTGACCACAGCCAATGGTGAAACCTGCGAGGTCACGTTGAGATCGGGCGCGCTGGTCCATCCATTGCTGGTAGTCCTGCCTTTTAGAGACGGGGTGCGCTTTCCCGTTGTGATCTTAACGCCGGATGTAGTTGATGCTGGTATGTTTCGCCGTCTCCGCGTCAGATTGAGATACCAGCGTCAGGTATAAAGGTTCAACGTTCAACGTTCAAGGTTCAGGGTTCAAGGTTCAAGGTTCAGGGTTCAAGGTTCAAGGTTCAGGGTTCGGTTTAACTTTGAACTTTTTTATTGGCATTGCCTTTTCGTTTGCCAGGCGATCCATAATTTTCTCAGCGGGGTAAGGGATATCCTGTGATCCTGCAACATGAATCCATCACCCGCAATTTCCTTGCAGGTATGCATGACAATGCGGGACATAATCAGCCCATGTAGTTGCAGGAAGCGATCGCTGTCCGGAAATTGTGTGTAGCAATATTCCAGCCGTTCAACGAGACGCTGAACCTGACCGGTGAAGAATTCATCTACATTTTTATTCTTTGTGTTGATCAGGTCCTGTAGTTCTATTCCCGTACTGACCATTTCATCCCGCGGCCAGAATAACCGGCCTTGCAGGATATGGGTCCTTGCATTTTGGAGTATCTGAAAATATGCGATTAAACAGCCGATCTCGCCGGCAAGTTCGGGTGTTTTGGAGTCATGATAGGTACAGATATCTGCGGAGTATTTCCAGAGTTGACCAGGACCCTGTCGTAAATAATCCATCAAGTCTTGATGTGTGTCTGGTTGCCTGACATTAATCCGCTGTTCGTAATGATCAATGAGCCTTCGTAATTGATCTTCCGGAATTGCACGCACAGTGATAAACGCAGCAAGCTCTTTCCCGACAGGATGTCTTGCATTGCTGGCATAAGTGCGTTGAATTTCATCATGCCACCATGCGAGTTTGAGTCGCGCGACGCCCGGATCGGTGCATTCTTCGATGACGTTTTCCAGTTCAGCTGCAAAGGCATGCAGGGCAAAAAGCTGGCGTCTCAACTGTTCCGGCTGAAAAAGGGTGCTGTAATAAAAATTTGAACCTTGAGGTGCTGCCTTATTGCGGCAATATTCTTCCGCGCTCATCAGTCAGTGTGGAGATTGTGTATCCAGTCAATTATTTCACCTGGATCAGAGATTATCCCGTCTGCCCGCCATTGAGACGGCTCTTCATCTTTGCCGATGTAGCCGTATTGTGCAATCAGGGTGTGCATCCCTGCGGCCCGTCCGGCTTCAATATCACGTTCGGCATCACCAACATAAAGTGAGCAACCGGGATCGCTGTCTGTAATTTTACATGCATGCAGCATGGGAGCAGGGTGGGGTTTCTTGTTCTCAGTTGTATCGCCGCTGATGATACATTTAGCACGTTTGTCGAGTCCAAGTTTTTGCATAACGGGAAGTGTCAGCCATGAGGGTTTATTGGTGATTACACCCCAGACAAGACCGTCCGATTCCAGGGTGTCCAACACGCGCGGCATTCCCGGGAAAAGATGTGTACCGCTATGCAGACGGGACTTATAGATCTCCAGGAAGCGTTGCCGTAATGAGATAAATTCAGGTTTATCTTCATCAATATTAAAAGCCAGCCGGACCAGGGCGTTTCCGCCCAGTGAGACCGTTGGACGTATGACATCAAACGTGAGGACTGCCTTGCCCTGTTCTGCAAGGAGTTGATTCAGGGATGCAGCGAGGTCCGGTGCCGTATCTGCAAGCGTACCATCCAGGTCAAAAAAGACAGCCTTAATCATCTTGTTAATCACCAAAACATGCATGCAACAGATAATTTACATCGGGATTTTTAGTCAATGTTGCATGGCCCATGACCGGAATATACGACATGCCGGCGATATCTTTAACGTCAAGCCCATGCCGCTGACACCATGCTGCGAGTTCCGAAGGGCGAATAAACCTGGCGTAGTCATGTGTCCCGGCAGGTAATATCTTTAACAGGTGTTCCGCTCCCAATATCGCAAACAAGTAGGCCTTGAGAGTCCTGTTAATGGTGGAAAAAATGACATGGCCTCGTGGTTTAATGAGCCTTGCGCAGGCACGAATGATCGATTCAGGATCGGGTACATGTTCAAGCATCTCCATGCACGTTACCACATCGTATCGATGTTCATTCTGGCCGGCATAATCTTCGGGGACAGCATTTATATATTGAATTTCAAGCCCTGATTGCTGACTATGTTCCCGTGCCACTGCAAGCGGCGCATCGCTGATATCCAGTCCGGTGACATAAGCACCCTTTGTTGCCATTGCCTCCGTCAGGAGACCACCACCGCAACCCATATCGAGGACGGTTTTACCGGCTAATTTGACCCCGCGATCGATATACTCAAGACGGAGTGGATTGATATCATGCAGCATTTTGAATTGGCCACCAGGGTTCCACCATTCCGAAGCAAGCGCATCGAATTTCCCCTTTTCCTGTGCATCAACATTCAGCATTGCTTCTGGCATAAAATAATTAATCACCTCAATACCTGTGATTTTAATTTAATTTTACCAACTAATCGATTGATTACTTGAGACATTAAAATGAAACAAGTATACAAAACCAGGCCCGGTTCCGATTATCCGGAAATTTTTATTGTTCTGATAGATTTAAATAATAACAGTTGTTGTTGTAGGCTGTCGGAAGAACTGTCCCGGTTAACAATAAAAAGTCATCACAAATTCATATCCAGATTTCATATCTTTTACAGAACGTCCAACAAAGGAGTCTGACGTATGCCGGTGGGAATCTTGCGTAATATCAGGGGGGCGTGCAGTATCGCGCTGGTGATTTTTATCGGTGGGTGTGCAACTACCGGGTCCGGCGATCCGCGTGATCCCTTCGAGGGATTCAATCGCGGTGTCTATTCGTTCAATCAGGCCGTCGATGATGCGCTTTTTGATCCACTCGGCAAGCTATACAGGACAATCACGCCCGAGTTTGTTGATAAAGGCATTACCAATTTCTTCAGAAATCTGAATGATATTGCCGTTGTTGCGAATGATTTTCTGCAGTTGAAGGTAAATCAGGCCTTTTCAGATGTGTCCAGAATTGTCCTGAATTCGACAATTGGATTAGCAGGTTTTTTTGATGTGTCTACACCTATCGGATTCCCCAAACATGATGAGGATTTTGGTCAAACCCTGGCATTCTGGGGAATAGGGTCGGGCCCTTACGTTATGCTACCGTTATTTGGACCAACAACAGTACGTGATGCTACCGGACTTGCCGTGGATCGAGGTGTATTGAATCCGGTTTTTTATGTGAATGTTGCTGAACTCCAGGCCGGCTTGCTCACACTTAACTATATCGATTTCAAGTCTGACCTGTTGAGCGGGAAAAAGCTGCTGGGAGAGGCCGCCCTCGATGAATACGAATTTCTCAAGAATGCCTATTTTGAAAAACGGGCAAATCAGATAAGCGATGGAGCTGCGCCTGATATTTCAGAACCATAATAGTGAATAGTGATTGGTGAATAGTGATTGGTAAAAAAAGACTTTAATAAATTACTAATTACTAATCACTAATTACTTATTACCGGTTACTAGTCGAGTTCCTGCAGAATTCGAAAGCCGGTATAGATGTCAGCAACATTGGCCTGTAGCTTGAATCGTGCCCCTGAGCGCAGGGCATCTGCATTATCGGCGTAGGATCCGCCCCGGACGACACGATCATCCCCTGAATCATTCCACGCAGAGCCATCATTGGGGGCTCCGTTATAACCGTCGTGCCAGGTATCAGTAACCCATTCACGCACATTGCCCACCATGTGGTACAGGCGGAATTTATTGCGGTTTATCGAGCGATCGGTAACCGGTATCGGGGAATTGAGTAGTTTGCGATCGGAAAATACGGCGTCTGTAATCAGGACTTCATCTCCGAATGGATATTGGCTTGTTGTTCCAGCGCGTGCTGCGTACTCCCATTCTGCTTCACTGGGCAAACGATGTTTATTTCCGGTTTTTTCAGTCAACCATGTGGTATAGGCCACCGCATCATGCCAGGAGACATTAACGACAGGGTAATCTTTGCCTTCCCAGGGTTGTTGCGGACATTTTCTTTGGGCTGCATCGCAAAATTGCTTGTATTCTCCGTGGGTAATCTCATTGACTGACAAGGCAAACGGGTAATTGATATCAACTTCCCTGGTGGGTTGTTCATGTGGTTTCCCGCCACCCATCATAAATTTCTTGCCTGCAATGACTACCATGGTGGGGCTATTACCCACGCCGTCAATTACATCGCGACAATACGGTTTCCGGTTTTTGAGTAATGCTGTACTGCATTCGAATTTATTTTTGGTAACGGACTGTGCTACGGTTTTAGCAGGTACCTCGGCAGTTACTGGGGCTTCTTTCGGTGTTTCCGGGATCTCTTTTGTGGCGGCCTCTTCCACTACCGGGACTGGCGCGGTAATTATTTCAGCGGGGGCAGTGGGTTCCTCCGTAGCAGGGGAAACAGTTTCTGTTGTCTCTGCAAGAGGGGCATCAGTAGCTGTAACCGGCCCACTTTCTTTTTCTTCAATCGGGGCAGGTTCAGGCGGCTCTGTTACTTGCGGGATGGCTGCCGTTTCTTCAACTGCGGGTTCGATTGGTTGAACAGCATCTTCAGCAGGC
>JAENIZ010000066.1 GCA_016844485.1 Gammaproteobacteria bacterium
CAAACGGGCAAGTTGTCTGCCCGCCCCAGTCAGATGTCCATCTGCATCTATTGCCCTGAGTTCAGTTAACAAGCGCAATCCGTCATTGATATAACGCGTATCTGGTTTATCAATGAATGGAAATTCCCTGATGTCTCCAAGTTCCAATGCCTTCATCTGCAGGATGACGGATGCCAGGTTTGTGCGCAGGATCTCGGCATCAGTGTAGAGTGGTCTTGTGACAAAATCCTCATTCGCATAGAGGCGAATACAAATCCCTGCCGCAACCCGGCCACAGCGTCCTTTGCGCTGTTCTGCAGAGGACTGTGATATCTTTTCGATTGGAAGTTGTTGCACCTTGCTGCGACGGCTATACCGGCTGATGCGCGCAAAACCCCTGTCGATAACATAGTGAATACCCGGGATCGTCAGCGATGTCTCGGCTACATTCGTGGCTAAAACAATATGCCGCCGTTTGTGTGGTTTGAAGATTCTGGACTGTTGTGCCGTATCCAAACGGGCATATAAAGGTAAAATATCAGTATCGGAGAATTTCTGCCTGTTCAAAAAACGGGCCGTTTCATGGATCTCCCGTTCACCTTCAAGAAATATCAGAATATCACCATGACTCTCCATTGATAATTCCCTGATCGCAGCAAGCAACGCCGTATCATTTATTGTGTCATCCTCCTGTGCGTCCTCATCAATCGGTCTGTGACGGACCTCGACAGAATAAGTACGGCCCGAGACTTCGATGACAGGCGCGTTACCAAAATGTTCCGAGAAGCGTTTAACGTCTATCGTTGCGGAGGTGATAACAACCTTGAGATCAGGACGTTCAGGCAAAAGCTGTTTCAGATAGCCCAGAATAAAATCGATATTCAGGCTGCGTTCATGTGCC
Source organism: Gammaproteobacteria bacterium (assembly GCA_016844485.1). GTDB lineage: Bacteria > Pseudomonadota > Gammaproteobacteria > Eutrophobiales > Eutrophobiaceae > JAENIZ01. The sequence goes on from JAENIZ010000066.1 coordinate 881, forward strand.
TCATCGATAATCAGGGTATCATAGGCTTCCAGTTTGCGATCATGTTGCAATTCAGCAAGCAAAATACCATCCGTCATCAGTTTGATGTATGTTTTATGTGACGTTTTATCGGTATGCCGGATCTTGAATCCCACTGCCGCACCTAATGCTGTTGCAAGCTCCTCAGCTATACGTATCGCAACAGCTTTCGCTGCAATGCGGCGTGGCTGGGTGTGGCCAATCTGTCCATTGATCCCCCTGCCAATAGATAAACAAAGTTTGGGAAGTTGGGTCGTCTTGCCGGAGCCGGTTTCACCGCAGACGATCACTAGCTGATGCTGCTGAATCATCTCTCTGATGTCATCGAGCCTGGCATGTATAGGCAGATCACCTGAAAACCTGACAACCGGGCAAGCTGCGATTCTGGCCTGGTTACGATCCATGGCCTGTTTTATTTGCTTGCGCAAGGATTCAAAGTTCTGTGTTGCGGACGATTGGATGGCCTGTAATTGACTTAACAACCGCCTCTGATCACGCAGCATGCACTGTGCAATCTGTTGTTTGAATTTGTCTGGCATTATCTCCAACTATCCATTAAATGATTGAATTTTTATCTCATAATCAACAATTTATTTTGTAAAATGCATGGCGACTGGTAGGATGTCCATCACTGATTTGTGCATGTTTTGTTATTATCAGGGATATATTGTGGATAAAATACTATCTTCAGGTAAAAGGTCATTTTTACTCAAATAAACCTATGAAATTATAAGCATAAATGGCCCTTAGTTTCGAACTCGCAGGCGCCCAGACCGACGGCGCACGTGAATATCAGGAAGATGCATTCCTGATTACACATCTTACCGGCGCAGACGGTAAGCCAAGTGCCTTGGTCATTGTAGCAGACGGTATGGGCGGCCATGCCGCAGGCAATGTCGCCAGTAATATGGCGGTACAGGCCTTCAATAAACACGTAACAAGCAATTATCCAACAGATACCCTCTCTGAAGTCCTCACCGCAGCAGTCCTTAAGGCTAATAATTCCATTGCTGAAACTGTCAAGGAGACCCCGGCACTTGAAGGTATGGGCTGTACCATGGTTGCCGCCCTGTTTGAAAAGGGAAATATATGGTGGGCCAGCGTTGGCGATAGCAACCTTTACCTCATGCGTAACAGAGAACTGCAAAAGATCAACGCTGATCACAGCTATGGCGGGTTCCTTGACAGAATGGCAGCCGCAGGAACTCCGGTCGATGCCGAACCCGGCCTCGCGAGAAATATGCTGATGAGCGCGGTTACCGGATCAGATATCTCCGATATTGATTGTCCACTAAGCCCCTTGCAGTTGCAGGCAGGTGACAAAATTCTTGTTTCGAGCGACGGGCTTGACACCCTCAGCGACGGAAAAATTATTCAATATACAGACTGGTCTGATTCACCCAAGGAATGCGCAGATGCACTGTTAAATGCAGTCGAAGAAGCAGGGATGCCGAAACAGGATAATACGACTGTCATCGTCATCAATGTCATAGATAAGGAAGGAGCAGCTGCCGCACCACCTTCACCACCTGAGCCAGAAGAAGATGATGAAGACATCACTGATAGAACAGGTGCTGCACAAGCCGCTGCCACGGCTGCCAGAATTTCAGCCGCCGCAGACTCCGCCCAGGCGGCAATGCCTGAAATCCCCAAGGCACAAGAAATTAAGGACAGAACGGAGAGTAAAACCGGGTTGATGATGGGGATTGCCGCAGGGGTGGTCATTGTTATCGCTGTCGCAGGGTTCCTTATGTTTGGCGGGAAGAAGACCGGGGCGCCCGATATAACTGAACCCATGCAAATTACCGAGACAGAGGAAATGGAAGCACCTGTTGAAGGGGAAAGCGTGGCTGAAACAACATCAGAAATTGAGGGAGAAACAAAAGTAGAAGCAGAACCGGAACCAGTGACGGGGGAAGAAACGGAAACACCTGTTGAACCTGCTGCAAAAACAGCTGCAATACCAAAGCCCGAAATCAAACCAGAATCAAAGCCAGAAATAACAGTGACTGCCGGTAAGGAATTTCACGATGCACTCAAAGACGGTGGATCAGGCCCGGAAATGCTTTGGCTACCCGCCGGGACATTTGAAATGGGCAGCCCGGGCTCATCCAGTGCCACTGATGAACGGCCACGCCATACTGTGAAGATTAATAAATTTGCAATCAGTAAACATGAAGTAATGTTTGCTGAATACGACAAATTTGCCAATGCCACCAAGCGTAAACTGCCGGATAGTTTGTATATGGATCGTGAGACCCATCCGGTCATATTCGTGTCCTGGGATGATGCTTATTACTATATGAAGTGGCTGTCCGAACAAACGGGTAAAAAGTACCGCCTGCCTACCGAGGCCGAATGGGAGTATGCCGCCTCGGGTGGAGCTATTTCCCCATTCTGGTGGGGGTTTAATGAAGAATCCGCCAAGGCCCATTGTTTCGGATGTGGTAGCCAGTTTGACCCCCGCAAGCCTACTAAAGTTGGAAGTTTTGCTTCCAATCAATTTGGAGTTTATGACACAGCCGGTAATGTGGCCGAATGGGTACAGGACTGCTGGCATGATAATTATGAGGGCGCACCCACTAACGGCGGTGTCTGGGAAGGCGGAGATTGTTCCCTGCGTATAGCACGGGGTGGTTCATACAACAGCCCGCAACAATCAATCAGGAGAACGAAGCGGGACAAATTTACATCTGATGCGGGAAATGATCTCATCGGGATCAGGATCGTCAGAGAAGCCGATTAGACAGATTTAACCGTCACTGTGGCCCAGATCTTTATCCGGTGCAATTTGATCACGCACCCGCTGTTTTATCTCTTTCGATTCCGGAAATCTGCCTTCCTTCTTCCTTGAAAATACAGTTACGCCGTCCAGCCGGATCTCAAATATTCCCCCTTTCCCTGGCACCAGCGCCACTTCGCCAAGTTCATCGGTAAATGTCATTAATAACTCCTGTGCCATCCAGGTGGCGCGCAGGATAAACCGGCACTGTGTGCAATATTCGATTTCCAGACGGGGGGAATTTTTCCTGGCAACCATAATGAAAGGTTATTGTCTATAGTCGTAACAGAATTAATTTGCTGAGGCGCAACATGAGAATCCGCAACAAGATTATAGCAGCCTTGCTGTCTGGTGCTTCACTGTCATTTACACCGACAGTAGCAGAAGCGGACACTTTCTTCTCTTTTCAGATAGGCTTTGATAGCTTCGACCGCTATTTCAGTCCGTACCGATATGTCTATGCGCCGGTTTATTCTTACGGTTGGCCCGGACCTTATTATTACAACCCTTTCTATAATCCCATCGCGTATTATTACCCGTATTTCCCTTATCGTTATCCTTATTATGCGTACCATCCGCACCGGCACTACTATAATCACGGCTATTATAATAACTATTACAGCTATTACCCGAGCACGTCTATTTATGGGTATTATCCCTACCCCCGTTACTATGCCTATGCTCCGCATGGATATAATGGATATCATGGCCACGGATACCATCAAAACGGGCATGGCAACAACCATGGGTACCACGGGTACAATAAGCAGGCCCAATATAACCGCAATAATCAACAGTACGCGGGCAACAACCGCAAGCAACTGGCATTAACACCATCTGATGATCAACCCGGACAGTTGCAAAGACCACTCCGGCAGAACTCAGCGCAGCAAAACATTCAGAGTGTATTTAATCCAAAACCTGTTCCTCAGAATAACTTTCTGGCTTCCCGGCAACCGCGGCGGCAAGTTACGCAAAATAATACAGTACGTCCGAACTGGAATAATACACGCAACGAACAACGCAGTATCGACCAGTCTCGGGATGAGAACATCAGATCAGATAATCTCGCTATCAATCAAAGGACCAGAAGGCCTGCGGAGAATGTAACGCCGGATACAATTAACCAACCCGATCTCCGGCAGCAATCCGTCAGGCAACAGAATGTTGGGCAGAATAATGGCCGCTTTAACAATATGCGTAGCAGACGCGATGAGCAAAAGATATCTTTTCAACAGTATGATGGTTCGACCCGGCAGCGGAATTCTGTAAATCTAAATCAGAGAGTAGAGCGGCCAGATATCAGACAAAATATGTCCGATAAACAACAGAAGATAGATCGTTCAGAGAGAAGAAGTGCCCGCAATGAAGAACAGATGAATACGCAGCAGCCGCAACGAAACAACAAGAATGAGGGACAGAGAAACCGAGCCCTGCAAAGAAACATGCGGATAGCTGACAGATGATATGCCATACACCCCGCACCGGCTTGCAGGGTGTATTATTTTTCGTGATTGTGATTCAGCCGATCGAGTCCCGGTTTAATCCAGAACAACATGCAAATTCCAGGTAACGCAGTTAGAAAGGTAATAAAAAAGAAATCAGCCCAACCTAACAGTGCTACCAATTGACCTGACGGTGGTCCTACAAAGACCCTGCCGACAGCGGCCAGGGCAGATAGCAATGCAAACTGCGTTGCGGTATAGCGGTGATTACAGAGGGCCATCAGCAACGCGACGAATGCCGCCGTCCCCATTCCACCAGCCAGATTCTCCATGGCAATCACAATAACTGCACCGGCATAACTCTTGCCAGATATGGCGAGGAACATGAATCCCAGATTGGTCAAAGCCTGAAGAAGACCGAACCATAATAATGCGTTAAATAATCCAATACGGATCATCAGCCCACCACCTAACAGGGCGCCCACTACAGTCATGATCAAACCGATCACCTTGTTGATCAGGCCGACATCAGTGAGACTGAATCCTAAATCCGATATCAGGAAAACAGTAGTAAGAGAACCGGCAAAGGCATCGCCTAATTTATAGAGAACAATAAAAATTAATAATAACCATGCTGAATCACGTTGCAGAAATTCCTGGAAAGGGTTTACAACAGCTTCACTGAGTGTCGCCGGTGGTTTCGATTCATACCTTATATTTGGACCATAAAAAACACCGGTTATGCCAATAATAAATAGCGCGGAAATTACAAGAAAGGCTGCCTGCCACCCGATGTGATCCGCCATAATCAACACACCCGCACCAGAGACCAGCATTGCGATACGATAGGCCGAGACAGAGATACCTGCGCCCATTCCCCGTTCTTTTCCATTTAATAAATCTGTGCGATAGGCATCGAAGGCAATATCCTGGGAGGCGGACAGGAATGCAATTAATAATGCCAGGAGCCCCATGATTTCCAGATCATGATGCGGATCAGATAACGCCATCAACACAATGACAATGATAAGAAACAATTGCGATACCAATATCCAGCTGCGTCGATGATCAAATCCCGGTGGTGCGTACCGATCCATTAATGGCGCCCACAGGAATTTCAGCACATAGGGTATTTGCGCCAGTGTAAACAGCCCGATTGTTTTAATATTAATATCTGCGTCCGCCATCCACGCCTGGAGGGTGCTTGCGCACAGTGATAGAGGAAGACCGGAGGAGAACCCCAATAAAAACATAACCGACATACGCCGGTTAAAAATATGATCAAAGTAATGTATGTTGGTTATTTTATTCATTTGGCTTCACGTCTAACGCCGCCCGCGCTACGATATTTATATGGGGACAGAAATAGAAAGAAAATTTTTGGTTGTTAATGATCTCTGGCGCAAAGAAGCATCAGCAGGTACACATTATTTGCAGGGTTATTTCACAACAAATGATACCTGTTCCATTCGAGTCAGGATTGCTGGAGACAGTGCGGATCTGAATATCAAGAGCGCTACCCTTGGAATTTTCCGTGGTGAATATAATTACCCCATTCCTGTTAAAGATGCAAAAGAGATGATACAAGATCTTTGTATTCATCCATTGATCGAAAAAATCCGTTATTTTGTGCCACATAATAAAAATATCTGGGAAGTGGATGTCTTCTCCCGTGAAAACGATGGCCTTGTTGTC
>JAENIZ010000011.1 GCA_016844485.1 Gammaproteobacteria bacterium
TCCTTGTATACGGCTACCCTGCGATGCTCGCGCTATCGGCGGCCGCGCTTACGAGCACATCCCTGTGCCGAGCGCGCTAAATCCTCTTCCGGAGGATTTGCCTTGATATGACGTGCAGGAGCACTAATGCCGCGAGTGCAGGGATGCACAGGAGCGACCGCTGCGCTCTTCACAAAGTACTTCCTTGTACTTTGCCATTTCATGGCGGACTTCGTCCGTGCAAATCGTCAATCCTGACGATTTGTCGGCGAGCTTGACACGCCAGTTTTGGACCGCCAGTCCCTGGCCGTGATAACGCAAGTTAAATTTCTACAATACTTCTTATTCTGTCAAATTATCCGCATTTTTTCTTTCTACTTTCAACTTTTTACTTTTGACTGTTTTCAACCGGCAACGCGAAGACATAGAGTTTGTTAACGTTACCCGGTTTCAACTCCGGAGTAAGGCGCAGGTGGCTGAGCGTGGTGATCGAGAAGCCGGTGCTGACGGCGATATACTGGCGGCCATTGACCGCGAAGGAGATGGGATAACCGGTGACCGGTGAGCCCAGTTCCGTTTGCCATAAGATTTTGCCGTCGTTCTGGTCAAAAGCCCGGAATACGCCGATGGCATCTCCGCCGAATACCAGACCGCCACCGGTAGCGACGATGGAGGTCGTAGCGGCGCGTTGTTCATATTGCCAGACGGTTTTGCCTGTCTCCACGGATATCGCGTGCACCGTACCCAGTTTGTCCGTCCCCGGCGTTATCTGAACTTTACCGAAAAATCCGTACAGGGCCTCCGGATCGGGCTTGTCGATCGTGACGGTTGCAACCATGCAGGTATTCTGCACCGGCTGATACATAACATTGGTTAACGGACTGTAGGCACCCGCCGTCCACATCTTGCCGCCGCTGGTACTGGGGCACACCAGCCGTTCCTGACCCATGGCGGTATAGAGCATCTCCGGATTGACCGTCGCCTTACCGGTCTCGCCATCGATATCACCCACCACGGTCTGCTTCACCGTCGGCCGCGCCCAGAGAAATTCTCCGGTCTCGCGATCCAGTGTATAAACGACTCCGTTCTTGCCGGGGATACCGGTGACTACCTTACGCCGTTCGCCGGGTTTGATGCGTGGGTTGATCCAGGCCACTGCCGCCGCATCCGGGGTAACCGCAGTGTCGATGAGATAACGCTCGAAGGGATGATCCAGATCCCAGTGATCCACCAGGTGCTGGTAGTACCATGCCAGTTCGCCGGTATCGGGATTCAATGCCAGGGTGGAATTATGATAGAGATACTGGTTCTGATTACCGCTCAGCAGGAATTTCGGCGCCGGTGCGGTGACGGAAGTACCCATGTAGATGAGCCGTAATTGCGGATCATAGCTGGGCATCATCCAGGCGCCGACGTGCCAGCGGCCCTCATACGGTACATCGCCCCAGGTGTCATCAGCCCCGCCGGCTTTTTGTATATTAAAAAATCGCCAGACTTCCTTGCCGGTGCGGGCATCGTGGGCCGTGATCACGCAGGCGGTCGGACCCGCCCGCGGGAAACAGCCGCGGCCCGAAATAGCCTTGCCATCGGCGATGATCGGTCCGTTGCTCTGTTGCGCGGGCTGTTTCTGATAATCCAGGATCCGGGTCTCCCACACCAGTTTGCCGGTGACGGCATCCAGTGCGACGATAAAATCGTCGTTACTGGTATGGATAATCAAATTATCATAAATGGCGATATTACGTTTGGTTTCAGCGGCACCGCCGACTTTCTCCTTCAGATCCGCCGGCATGGAACGGCGGTATTCCCAGATCAGCTCACCGGTCTTCGCATCGAGCGCCTGGATCACGTCTTTCGGATTCGGCATGTACATAATGCCGGCATATACCAGTGGCGTGCCTTCCTGCATGCCCTCCGCGACCAGGTCCCGGGACCAGACCAGTTCCAGCTCGCCAATATTATCGCGCGTGATCTGTTGTAATGGACTGTAACCCCAACTGTCCAGCGTGCGCCGCCAGGACAGCCAGTCCGCCGGATCCGGGTTTTGCAGCATCGCGTCAGTAACGGGAACAAACCCGGTGATTACCGGTTGCGCCACTGCCTGAATAATACTGAGCAATGTTAACGTCAGGACCCAAAGAAAATGCTTACAATGTTTTATCATGACCTTGACCGAAGTAATCCTCTGTTATTTGTCGATCGCGATAACTATCTTGCCGAAGAACGACCCGCTCTTCATATAGTCGTAGGCCGCCGGCGTTTCCGCGTAAGGAAACACGCGATCGATGACCGGATGTATCTGGTGCTCGGTCATAAACGCATTCAGGTTTTCAAAATCGGTACGGGAACCGACATAAATATAACTCCAGGTTGCGTTATACGGTTTCAGTAAATCCTCCGGCGCCTCCCGAACAAATCCGCCTTCCCCCAAACCGCCTATGGAACCGATATGGCCGCCTTTTGCCAGACTCGCCACCGCTTTCGGAAATGTATCCTGGCCGCCGACTTCCAGAACATGCATGACCCCTACATCATTGGTAAGCTTCCGCACGTTAATATCCCAGTCCGGGTAGGTACGGTAGTTCACCGTGCCAAAAGCGCCAAGTGCCATGGCCTGCTCCAGCTTCGCGTCGCTGGAACTGGTTATGATAGGCCGGGCGCCGGCCGCGGCGGCGAGCTGCAACCCAAAGATGGAGACTCCGCCAGTCCCCTGCAGCAAAACGTATTCATCCTTCTGCAATTTGGCCGCCTTGAACAGGGTATTCCATGCCGTTACCGCGGCACAGGGTAACGTGGCAGCTTCTTCGTAGTTGAGATAAGCCGGTATCGGCAGGACGGTATCCTCCGTCATGACAACATACTCCGACAACAGCCCTTGCCTGGAACGATAACCCGTCGAAGCGCCATCTATCCAGACGCTATCGAATGCCCCCACTACCCTGTCACCCACTTTGAACCGGGTGACATTTGCACCGATAGCAATCACATCACCGGCGCCATCCGATATCGACAGGCCGGGGGTGGCCTGGCCTGTTTCCATGGAGCGATCCTGGGCATAGATATCCTTGCGGTTCAGCGACACGGCGCGCATCCGCACCAGTACTTCATTCACCGCCGGCGCGGGAACCGGCACGGTCTTCAGTACCGTCGTGTAGCCGGTTCCGCTTTCGGCCTTGGCCAGTTGCCATTGCCGCATGCTGTCCGGTTCCGCTCCGGATGCCACGCTGATACTGAACAAACAAATGGAAAATAACATCGCCAGATGGGTCATCGGACCGGTTATATACATTCTTTTCATGTCACGCTTCTCCTGCGGAGTTCTAATCAAAATTAATCTTACGCCTGATCGATCGGTACGGCAAACCAACGGCTTCTTTTCCTGTCAGGACGGCAAATTGGGCTTGCCCATACCCGGAAGCTCGCCCATACTTATTATTAAATGGAGGCCCTCAGAAACATGGATATTTTAAGATTCAAAAATACTTATGTGATGGGACTGCTGAAATGTTTAATATTAAAAATCCTGGAAATACCGGCAAAAACAAGACGCTGACAGAAGGGACTTTTCTGGACGGGTTGTGCGAACTGGCAGTGGATAGGCATTTTCAAAACTATCTCCAGACCGCTTCCAAGTACCAGTTTACCTCGGAGTCAAACGACCTGATCACCACCAATATCTGTGAGGCTCTGGTGAAGGATCTGGAACATGAAATCTGGCTGCGTATCGCTCCCAAAATGCTGGAAAAGGTGGGTAATATGAAGAAACTTGCCCTGGAAGCGACCGGCGGTCACAAGCGAGTTTAAGTCATCTATAAAAGTCAGGGCCGATGACAACAGTTAGCTTGTCACCGGCCCTTAGTTTTTTCCGGATTTTACTAAGCTAACGCCTTCTCAAATAACGCCAGCATGCGGCTCCAGGCTCGCTCTGCCTGGGCCTCGTTGTAAACCGCCGAGTCAGGCGGACACCAGCCATGCATGGTGCCTGCATAAACTTCGATTTCAGCGGGGATGCCTGCCTTGTCATAGGCTTCGCGCAATTTAGTCTTGGCCGCGGGATCGCGCTCATCATCATTGGTGGCAATCGCATGCAGCATATGTGCCTTGGTATTGGGGATCAGCAGATGCGGGCTGTCCGGGACATCGGTAGCCATTCCCGCACCGTGAAAAGTCGCGCCGGCACCGACGCGATCCGGGACAGCGGCGGCCGTCCGCATCACCATCGGTCCGCCCATACAATATCCCGCAGTGCCGATCTTTCTGTCTGTATCCACGACGCCTTGCTGATCCAGGTAACTGATAAAAGCCTTGGCATCAGTCATATGGGTTTGGGCATTTAATGCCTGCGCCAAAGGAAAGACGACATTGCGTGTTGCTTCATCCTGAAAACTGGCGCCTTCCGGCACCACCGGCGCCTTCGCGCCCCGATAGAACTGGTTCACAACCAGTACCGAGTAGCCTGATTCCGCCAGCCGCTTGCCCATCGCCCGAAAGGCGGGACGCAGGCCGAGAATGTCAGGCCAGACTATGACGCCGGGATGCTTGCCGCTGACCGGATGCACAAAAAAGCAATCCGCGGTGCCATCCGGTGTCGTGACATTCACATCCATTTCCATCACGTCCATGGCATTGGCGACGGATGGCAACATCATTGCCAAACCCGCCCCGGCGGACAGCTTGCCAAATTGCCTCCTGGTCAATTGGCCAATTCTTTTCAGGAATTCATTATTATCATTGACTGTATCTTGATCGCACATTATTGCCTCCTCATCTTTAATAATCAGGGGATTGTTTTGTTTAACCCCATTGCATCGGGATTATAGCTCTTTCATTGAAATATAGAACGTGTTGCGTCGATTTGGGCCGGGATGAACAGACGTTTACCAGACCCAAAACCCGACCGTCACCGGTCCGCCAATGGCACTGGCCAGCAGTGGTAACCCGACCCGCATCCCGATGTCGCGCCCGCCGATAAAAGTCGCCATACCGCCCTTGACCAGGCTGTTGATGGTCGCGGCGATGACGATGCCGGTTACCGCAATCTGCAAATCCAGATCGTCGTGGCTCATGCGCGCCAGAGAGAGTGTGATAGCGTCCACATCCGCCACGCCCGAGGCTGCGGCAAGGGCGAGAACGCCGGCCTCTCCGGCCGATTCCTGCAGCGCCTTGCCGAGCAACATCACCAGCGCCAGCAGCATTCCGAAACTCAAGGCCGTTTTCAGTTCCAATGGGTTCTGCAAGAGAGAAACTGATTCGGACTGTATGCTCGATTGCGCCTGCCAATAAACCAGCGCGGGCAGATAGGCCAGCAGCGCCATTACCGCCGCCGGCACCAGCAGCAGTTTGAACAGCGCAGGGTTGATGACACTCGCTACCAGTAGCATGCGCGGGAACATGGTCCCGCAGGCGAGCAGAACGCCCATGGCCAGCATTGAAACCAGGGCCGTGTCGCGGCGAGATACCCGCGAGAAATGCAACGTTACGGCTGTAGAGGAAACTAACCCGCCGAACAGGCCGGTAAATATGGCGCCGCGGCGAGCGCCGGCGAGCTTGATGGCGAAATAGCCAATGAAGGAAATTGCCGCAATCAGCACTACCATCCACCAGATCGCGTAAGGATTCAGGGCCTGCCACGGGCCATACCCCTGGTTGGGTAGAATTGGCAACAGGACAACCGAGATCAGCAGCAACTTGATACCGGCACGCAGTTCCTCGGCCTCCAGGGCACTCACCCACCGATGTATCAAGGGCTTGTAACTCAACAACAGCGTCGTAACCACCGCGGACGCGGCAGCGATTGCCACTTCACCCGTTGCCGCCAATGCGCCGAATACAAAGGTTAACAACCCGGTGATCAGACTGGTAATACTCACATCTTCGTCACCCCGGCGCAGATTGACGAAATAAACCGTCGTCAATGCGCCAGCCAGTCCGATAAGCGCCAGGCCCAGGGTCAATGCTCCGAAGCGTTCGGCGAGTAGGGCCGAACCGCCGCCCAGTAACCCGATCAGGCCATAGGTGCGCACGCCGGCGATACGTCTGCCCTCCTTCGCTTCGCGTTCCTTCCAGCCGCGTTCGACACCAATCAACAGCCCGATGGCCAACGCAACACTGAGATAGTAAAAGACTTGCTGTGACTCATTCATGGCTTAATCGTACACCTTGATAGTCACACGTGGTAATAAAAAAGCGGGAGAGATGGCGCGCCCGGACGGATTCGAACCGCCGACCCCCTGGTTCGTAGCCAGGTACTCTATCCAACTGAGCTACGGGCGCTTGGTTTTTAAAACATGTCAGGGAGGGATTATTCAGTACATCCATGTACTTTACCCCTCCGGGGCCAGCGTCGCTGTTGCTCCGCTGTTCCGATGTTGTTCCCGACACATCGGTCAAACCCTCTTCTCGGGTTCGAAGCCCGAACTCGGAGTCAAAATTAATATGACAGGCAAAAGCCTGTCATATTAATTTTGGCGGAGAGGGAGGGATTCGAACCCTCGATGGGTTTTTGGCCCATACTCCCTTAGCAGGGGAGTGCCTTCAGCCGCTCGGCCACCTCTCCAAGAAACTCTTAGATTAACTAGAGAACCAAAAACTTTTCTATTCACTGAAGGCACTCCCCACGTGCCCTACTCCGTACTTTCTTCACTGCGCTTTCCTGCTCCGTTTGAAAGTCCGGGGCATACCATCCGAGGTATGCCCGCTCGACGGGACAAATATTCACTGGATGTTCGTCTGCTTCCGTCTCGCCCGCTCAGCAGTGTAAAGCCTCGCTATGCGGGATTCAAAATCGTTGACATATACCATCCTTGGTATATGCGCCTTCGGGCGCGCTACGCGCGTCCAATTCTGCTCCAGGCAGAATTGTCCCGGCGATTTTGTCAGCCACTCGACCACCACCTCTCCGAAGATTATCAAAACAGAATATTTGTACCTGGAAACACGGTAAAACACCGCAGTTTGATCAACCTCAATTATGTGGAAAAATCAAGGATTACGTCTGATCTTCATCTGTCTTAATGCCGCCAGATTTTTCCTGCTGAATACGTTCGTAAATCTCTTCACGATGAACAGCAACTTCTTTTGGGGCATTAATACCAATGCGTACCTGATTTCCTCTGATAGCCAGTACGGTGACATTAATATCATCACCTATCATCAGTGATTCCCCGACCCTGCGCGTAAGAATTAACATCTCACCTTCTCCTGTTTCATTCCTTTTTCAATGATTGGACTCTTTAACTATCAAGATACATTAGAGCCATGATTTAACCAGGCCACTTCAGGCCCTGCTGTCCCCTTCCACATCAGACCCATTTTCCAACTCGAATGCAGAGTGCAGTGTTCTGACCCCTAATTCCGTATATTTCTCATCCACTACAACAGATATCTTTATCTCTGAGGTGGATATCATCATGATATTGATACCCTCTTTTGCCAATGCATCAAACATTTTACTTGCGATCCCGGCATGTGAGCGCATGCCAATCCCTACTACAGATATCTTCACTATGCGATTATCGCCGGTGATATTTTTGACGCCAAGTTTTGCCGCATTTTTCTTAAGTATAGCCAATGCTTTCTCATAATCATTCCTATGGACCGTAAAAGTGAAATCAGTCGTATTATCTACGCCCACATTCTGTACGATCATATCGACTTCAATATCGGCATCAGCAATAGGACCAAGAATACTATAGGCGATCCCCGGTTTATCGGGGACACCCACAACAGTTAATTTTGCCTCATCCTTGTTATAGGCAATTCCTGAAATCAATGCTTGTTCCATATTTTCATCCTCACCAGTAATCAATGTCCCTGGACCGTCCTCAAAAGAAGATAACACACGAAGCTGCACATTATACTTCCTGGCAAATTCCACTGATCTGATCTGTAATACTTTCGATCCAAGACTTGCCAATTCCAGCATTTCTTCATAGGTCAGAAACTCAAGTCTCCTTGCTTTCGGGACAATACGTGGATCAGCCGTATAAACCCCGTCAACATCAGTATAAATATGGCATTCATCGGCCTTGAGCGCTGCTGCCATGGCAACTGCTGTAGTGTCAGATCCGCCGCGCCCGAGCGTCGTGATATTGCCATGCTCGTCGATTCCCTGAAACCCTGCAATGACAACTATCTTCCCTTCTTTCAGGGTCTTATTCACTCTCGCGACATCAATATCAATTATTCGCGCCTTATTATAGGCACTGTCAGTGCGAATATGGACCTGTGCTCCGGTATAGGAACACGCCGGATAGTTTCTTGCTTCAAGTGCAATACTCAACAACGCAATTGTGACTTGCTCCCCGGTTGCCAGCAGTACATCCAGTTCCCTGCTATTCGGGTTTTTAGCCACTTCATTTGCCAACTTTAGCAATCGATCGGTCTCACCGCTCATAGCAGAAACGACAACGACAACATCGTGTCCTGCCTTATGCTCTGCAATCACCTTATCCGCAACGGCATTAATGCGCTCCACGCTGCCGACGGATGTACCCCCGAATTTTTGAACTATCAACGCCATAGACCAGGCTGTATGTTTTAAAGGGGTGGGAATTCTAGCGGAAACAGTCTGTATATGAAATGCTTTGGCAGTTTGCTGAAAAACTCTGTTTTTCTGCAAACTTCTGTCTGTACACGGATGTACTAGCGCAGTTTAAGCACGATAAGTGCTTGAACTGCGAAGAAAAGCAAAAATCACACTTTTTGCTTTTTGGGTGGAAAAAGTACATGGATGAACTTTTTCAGTGAATTATAAGCATCAGGCAATCCGCTGTCGTACCCAGTCGGGAACACTGGCCAGTGCGGCCTCGAGTCCGGATGGGTCATTCCCGCCTGCCTCCGCCAAATCCGCCCGCCCGCCTCCCTTGCCACCTACTTTTTGCGCGACAAAATTGACCAGCTCCCCGGCCTTGAGCCTGTCGGTTTCGTCCTTAGTGACACCGGCCACCAGACTTACCTTATTATCCTGTACTGAAGCAAGCACCAGCGCTGCTGTGCCTAATTTGTTCTTCAGCTGATCCACGGTTGCGCGCAAGGTCTTGGGATCAGCACCATCCAGTCTCCTGGCAATCACTTTGATCCCGCCGATATCCACTGCCTCGGATGCCATATCATCACCCGCGCTGCTTGCCAGCCTGGCCTTGAGTTGCTCAACCTCTTTTTCCAGCTTGCGCATGCGTTCAATAGACTGACTCAGTTTATTCTCAACAGTCTCTCGATCGGCCTTCAGCAACCTTGCCACCTGCAATAACTTATTCTGATTGTCCTCAACCCAGACGAGCGCGCTTTCTCCCGTAACGGCGTCTATTCGACGAATACCTGCGGCGATACCGGTTTCGGAGATAATCTTCATAAAGCCGATATCACCGGTGCGCATGACATGGGTTCCACCACATAATTCAGTGGAAAAAGTCCCACCGATCTTTAACACACGGACGGTATCATCGTATTTTTCACCGAATAACGACATGGCACCGGACTTCAATGCCAAATCCAGAGACATGACTTCTATAACCGTCTCCACGTTTTCAAGGATTTTGCGATTGGCCAGCCATTCAATCTTTTGTAGTTCCTCATCACTTACCGGCTTTGGGTGGGAAAAATCAAAGCGCAATCTGTCAGGGGCAACCAGTGATCCTTTTTGTACGACATGTTCACCCAGTATCTTTCGTAACGCGGCATGGAGCAGATGGGTGGCGGAGTGATTCCGTACCGTATTGATGCGTCTATGTTGATCAACACGTGCGATGACCTTCTGACCCGGTCTGAGCGTCCCCCGTCTTAATTCACCAAGATGAACATGGGCCTTCCCCTGTTTCTGTGTATCCATAACTTCGAACAGGAGATCCGTACCTGTCAATTGGCCCTGATCTCCGACCTGCCCACCTGATTCAGCATAGAACGGAGTAGTCTTAAGGATGACTCCGCCGGTTTCTCCTTCGGCAATTTCAGTTACCGTTCTACCGTCCTGATACAACGTAACAATAGTGCCCTCCTGTTCAAGCGATTCATAGCCACTGAATTCAGTTGACTGATCAATGTCAAGAACCTTCGACAGATCCATATCAAACTTGCTTGACGCCCTGGCCCGCTCACGTTGTTCTGACATGTATTTATCAAATCCCTGCATATCGAGGGTTAAATTGTATTCAAGGGCGATATCGGCCGTCAGGTCAACAGGGAATCCATAGGTATCATAAAGCCGGAAGACATCCTTGCCTGGTATCTCTTTACCAGACATGTTGGCTATAACTGACTTAAGATGTTTCAGGCCTTGCTCAAGCGTTTCAGCGAAGCGTTCTTCCTCTTGTTTTAATACTTTTATGACACGGTCACAGGCGCGATTTAACTCCGGACAGGCGTCGCCCATTACCTTATCCAGCGGCTTGACCAGTTTATGAAAAAACGGTTCTTTAATACCCAGATTATTCCCGTGGCGAATGGCCCTGCGGATGATGCGGCGCAGGACATAACCGCGTCCTTCGTTTGAAGGAATGACACCATCAGTAATAAGAAAAGAACATGAGCGGATATGGTCGGCGATAACGCGTAACGATCTCAGATCAGGTTTGTCAACATTTGCAAGTTTGCTCACCGCCCGGATCAGATGCTTGAAGATGTCAATCTCATAATTATTGTGTACCCCCTGCATCACCGCCGCTATGCGCTCCAGGCCCATCCCCGTATCCACTGAGGGATGCGGTATCGGAACCATATTACTATCAGCATCCCGATTATATTGAGTAAATACCAGATTCCAGATTTCGATGTAGCGGTAACCTTCCTGACCTGAATTGCCCGGTGGTTCACCGGTAATGCCTGCACCATGATCATAAAAGATCTCACTGCAGGGCCCGCACGGGCCGGTATCTCCCATGGACCAGAAATTATCCTTGTCTCCACAGCGGCTGAATCTGTCCTTTGTAATCCCTATATGTTTTAACCAGATGTTTGCCGCTTCATCATCTTTTTCGTACACGGTTACCCACAAGCGTGATTCCGGAACTTGCAGCACTCCGGTCAAAAATTCCCATGCATAGGTAATCGCCTCCTGCTTGAAGTAATCCCCAAAACTGAAATTACCCAGCATTTCGAAGAAGGTATGATGCCGTGCGGTATACCCTACATTCTCCAGATCATTATGTTTGCCCCCGGCACGCACGCAACGTTGCGCAGATGCAGCACGTTTATACGGACGATCATCCAGACCGAGAAAGACATCCTTGAATTGCACCATACCGGCATTGGTAAATAGCAGGGTCGGATCATTGGCCGGCACAAGCGAACTACTCGGGACAATCTCATGTCTTTTGTCCCGGAAATAATCCAGAAAGGTGGTTCGTATTTCAGTGGTGCTTTTCACTCATCACCTGCATTTAATATGTATCGAATCTGTTCGCCGGAAAAACCACGCTGTTGCAAAAAACGTGATTGCTTTGCCCTGTCCTTATAGTTTGCTGGCAGCTTTTGACCAAATCTTTTTGCGCGTACCTGGGATGCGCGCTGCTGCCATTCTGGCTCATGCATATCAACATGGTGGTGGATCAGGTCATCACTGATGTTCCTGGCACGGAGTTCCTGTGTTATGCGTACAGGCCCATAACCTCTGTCAATACGACTATGGATAAAGGCCTCGGTAAATCGATCATCGCTTTGCAGCCCTTCTTTCCGGAGTTCCTCAATAACTGATCGAATGGCTGCTTCATCGTATTCCCGTGTCTTCAGTTTTCGTAACAGTTCTGTTGCACTATGTTCGCGCCTGGCCAGAAATACGAGTGCGCGCTTGCGGATATTTGCCAGATCTGCGTTCAGGCCTCGACTTCCTCCGTTTTATCGGCAGCCTTGATTTCAGGTAAAACCTTGCTGCGGATTGACTGCTCGATCTCTTTGGCGGTCTCAGGATTTTCCTTAAGGAACGTACGGGCATTGTCTTTACCCTGCCCGATACGATTTCCCTTATAGCTGTACCATGCCCCTGTCTTCTCAATCAGACTATGTTGTACACCAAGCTCTATAATCTCGCCTTCTCTGGATATACCTTCACCGTACAGGATATCAAATATGGCCTCCTTGAAGGGTGGCGCCACTTTGTTCTTGACGACCTTCACCCGGGTTTCATTGCCAATGACTTCATCCGCTTTCTTGATGGCGCCGATACGCCGTATATCCAGACGCACCGAGGCATAAAACTTCAACGCGTTCCCGCCCGTAGTTGTTTCGGGGTTGCCGAACATAACGCCAATCTTCATGCGAATCTGGTTGATAAAAATAACCAGGGTATTGGAGCGCTTGATATTCGCCGCCAGTTTTCGCAAGGCCTGCGACATCAATCGGGCCTGCAGCCCCATGTGGCTGTCACCCATCTCGCCTTCAATCTCGGCCTTCGGCGTCAAGGCAGCTACTGAGTCGATAATCACTATATCAACAGCACCGGATCTCACCAGCATGTCTGTGATCTCGAGCGCCTGTTCCCCCGTATCCGGCTGGGATAACAGCAAATCATCTATTTTCACACCCAATTTTCCTGCATACACCGGATCCAGGGCATGCTCGGCATCAATAAATGCGGCAGTCCCTCCGGCATTCTGGATCTCGGCGGCCACATGCAGGGCCAGTGTGGTTTTGCCGGAGGATTCCGGCCCATAGATTTCCACGACACGGCCACGCGGCAGACCCCCAACACCAAGGGCTATATCGAGCCCGAGTGAACCGGTGGAGACAGGTTCCACATCGCGGATAACTCCCGAATCTCCCATCCGCATAACGGATCCCTTGCCGAATTGTTTTTCAATCTGACTGAGTGCCATCCCCAGTGCCTGTTTCTTTTTTTCGTCCATTGATTTGCTCACCAAATTGAGGTTTTAAGTGGTTTTATTATCCCATAAATATCAAACACTGGCCTAGAGAATCTCTGACCTTCTTAATTCAATAAAGGCCAACTGTCCAGAACCCTGTATTGTGCGCCAGTATGATGTGTGATCGATTCTACCAGCGTAAAACTTTCAACCTGCCATATAACCGAGGGTATCTGATCCCGCTCCGGTGGCATTCCCGCTTTGCGTGCAAGGGCGATATGTGGTTTGAATGGCCGTCCATCAAGTGTTATCCCGCTCGCAGCAGAAACCTCGTTCACACGGCTGACAAGCAAACCCAGTTTCTCCGGAATGTCTACCGGTGCCAGCCACAGGATTCCCGATTTGCGCCAGCAACCGATGGTGTCCAGCTTTAGTTCAAATTTCTGTGTCCTAATCTGGTTTGCGGCAGCTTCAAGACCTTTAGTAATCTCTTCATTGACCTGTCCCAGAAAGGCCAGGGTAATGTGCAGATTTTCCAGCGGGACTGCCCGTCCAATATTGGGCGGTATGGACTGCATAACCGCCTGCAATTGTTTCCTGGTGTCGTCATCCGGCCAGAGGGCAAAGAAAAGGCGGGGCATATTGCAATTACTTGTTTATTCTTTTTCAAGCATATCAATCAGTCCCTGCATGGCCAGTAAGCAGGCCTGCCGGCGAATTTGCAGGCGATCACCTGCAAATAATACCCGGGTAACTTTGGGGCCTTCGCCTTGCTGCATCCAGGCCAGACAAACCGTGCCTACTGGTTTTTCCTCAGAACCACCGTCTGGACCGGCAATACCGGTGATTGCAACACTGATCCGGGCATGGCTGTTTGCCAATGCGCCCTCTGCCATGGCACAGGCGGTCTCTTCACTTACCGCGCCGAATTGATCAAGCGTATCGTAACTGATTCCCAGAAGTTCCTGCTTGGCAATGTCTGAATAAGTTACAAACCCGCGCTCAAACCATTGTGAGCTGCCCGGTATGCGGGTAACGATCCCGGCAAGTTCCCCGCCTGTGCATGATTCAGCAGTAACCAGATTTGCCTTGTTCATAAGCAAAAACTGGCCCAGGCGTTCTGCCATATCGTACAGTACTGAATCCGTCATAAATCGTTTCCACGTCGCCGCTTGAAAAATGCCTGTAGAAGATCGGCACATTTCTTTTCCAGAATACCACCACAAACTTCCGGACTATGATTCAGCTGATCTGTATCCAGGATATTAAAAACACTGCCTGCCGCACCACTTTTCTCGTCATATGCACCGAATACCACTCGCGCAACCCGTGCATAAATGATGGCGCCTGCACACATGACACAGGGCTCGAGTGTGACATACAGGGTGGTATCGTTCAGCCGGTAATTTTTTATTCTTTGTCCCGCATCCTGCAGGGCGATAATTTCAGCATGCGCACTGGGGTCATTTCTGGAAATCGGCTGATTCCAGCCCTTCGCGATATATTCATTATTTAATACAAGCACTGCCCCAACCGGGATTTCACCCGCTGCTTCGGCACGCCGGGCATAATCCAGGGCCTTTTCCATCCAGAATTCGTCATTCATGGTGACTGGTGATTGGTGATTGGTGATTGGTGATTGGTAAAACTGAGAATAATTCAGTCAGAATTTTCTAATCACTATTCACTATTCACCAATCACTACCTCATTCCCACTCAATCGTTGCCGGCGGTTTACTGGAAATATCATACGTTACACGGGAGATGCCCCTGACCTCATTGATGATCCTGTTGGCCACGGCCTCAAGAAATTCATAAGGCAGTCTTGCCCAGTGGGCTGTCATAAAGTCAATTGTTTCGACGGCGCGCAGACAAATAACGTATTCGTATTTCCTGCTGTCCCCCATCACGCCTACCGAACGTACTGGCAGGAAAACGGCAAATGCCTGGCTGACCTTGTCATACAGTCCCTGTTTATGCAGCTCTTCAATATATATTGCATCGGCCTGACGCAGTATATCTGCATATTCCTTGCGTACCTCTCCCAGTATCCGCACACCGAGTCCCGGCCCGGGAAACGGATGCCGGTTGACCATCTCGCGCGGCAATCCGAGTTGAATACCCAGCTTGCGCACTTCATCCTTGAAGAGTTCTCGCAGGGGTTCGATCAGATCAAGATGCATGCTTTGGGGTAACCCGCCAACATTATGGTGGGATTTGATGACATGTGCCTTGCCGGTACTGGCCCCGGCCGATTCGATCACATCAGGATAGATTGTTCCCTGTGCGAGCCATTTCACGTGCTTGAGTTTACTTGCCTCTTCTTCAAAGACACGGATAAATTCACGGCCGATGATCTTGCGTTTCTTTTCGGGGTCCTGCACCCCTTTAAGTGCCTTCAGAAACCGTTTTTCCGCACCAACTTTGATGACGTGCACACCCATATTACCGGCAAAGGTGGTCATCACCTGTTCGGCTTCATTTAATCGCAACAAACCATTGTCGACAAATACGCAGATCAGTTGATCACCGATTGCCTTGTGTAACAATGCAGCCACAACGGACGAATCAACACCGCCTGATAAGGCTAGTATTACCCGATCCTTGCCTGCCTGTTTTTGAATCGAGCGGATGGCATCATCAACAATGTTCTCGGTTGTCCATAATTCTTTACATCCGGAAATATCATGCAGAAAGCGTTGCAGTATCGCAGCCCCTTGTTTGGTATGGGTCACTTCCGGATGGAACTGCAGACCGTAGAGTTTTCTTGATTCATCGGCCATGCCTGCTATGGGGGAATTCTCACTCGATGCAATCACCTTGAATCCTTCCGGCAGCTTGATCACGCGATCACCATGGCTCATCCAGACATCGAGCAAACCATGTCCTTCAGAATTGGTGTCATCCTGGAGGTCCATTAAAAGTGGGGAATGACCGCGGGCGCGGACACGCGCATAACCAAATTCCCTGACATTGGAGGTTTCAACATGGCCACCGAGTTGCTCTGCCATGGTCTGCATGCCATAGCAAATCCCGAGCACCGGCACACCCAGGTTAAATACTGCAGTCACGGACTCGGGCCCGCCGGAAAGGATGATGGCCTTGGGCTTGAATTCCGAAATCTTTTTTTCGGATATATCGAACGGATGGATCTCGCAATAGACATTGGCCTCGCGCACGCGGCGAGCGATGAGTTGGGTGTATTGAGATCCAAAATCCAGGATGAGAATATGTTCAGAATGTATATTGGTCATTTTATTCAGGGATCGGGGATCAGTAAGTGGATAATAACGGTTTCGGAGGCATTTACCTGATCCCTGATCCCCGATCCCTGATTATTACTCCATTCTGTAATTTGGCGGTTCCTTGGTGATGGCGACATCATGGACATGACTCTCCCGGATACCGGCATGGGTCAAGCGCACAAAAGATGGCTTACTGCGCAATTCTTCCATATTTTTGCAACCCGTATAGCCCATGGACGCGCGCACACCACCCAGCAACTGGTGAATGATAGCATCGAGATTGCCCTTGTAGGGAACACGCCCTTCAATGCCTTCCGGGACCAGTTTTTCGATCTCATCGTTTTCCTGAAAGTAACGATCAGACGACCCATGTTGTTGTGACATGGCGCCCACGGAACCCATGCCACGATAAGATTTATAGGAACGGCCCTGGTATAACTCGACCTCGCCCGGCGCTTCCTCGGTACCTGCAAACAGGCCGCCTATCATTACCGAATAGGCGCCGGCCACGATGGCCTTGGCAATATCGCCGGAATAACGAATCCCGCCATCAGAAATAAAGGGGACTCCCGTGCCTGCCAATGCCTTCGCCACATTTGCCACGGCCGTGATCTGGGGCACGCCTACTCCAGTCACTACGCGGGTAGTACAGATCGAACCCGGACCTATCCCGACTTTCACTGCATCTGCCCCTGCCTTGATCATGGCCTTGGCGCCGTCTTCCGTTGCGACATTGCCGCCGATGACCTGTGCGTCCGGATAATTTGATTTAATCCAGTGCACCATGTCGAGCACACCCCTGGAATGGCCATGTGCAGTATCCACAACAATGACATCGACTCCCGCATTGACCAAGGCTTCAACGCGTTCTTTCGTCCCTTCACCAACACCCACGGCAGCACCGGCGCGCAACTGTTCCGCTGCATCCTTGCAGGCATTGGGAAATTCATGCGCCTTTTGTATGTCCTTGACCGTGACCAGTCCGCGCAACTGGAATTTATCATTGACGACCAGGATCTTTTCAATGCGGTATTTATGTAAAAGCGCCTTGATCTCCTGATCATCCGCACCCTCTTTTACTGTCACCAACCGATCCTTCGGTGTCATGATCATTTTTACAGGATTACCATAACCCGTTTCAAAACGCAGGTCCCGGCTGGTAACGATGCCAACCAGTTCTTCTCCCTTTACCACAGGCACGCCAGAAATATTGTTTGCACGTGTTAATGCCAGCACCTCCCTGATGCTGGTGTCCGGCGTCACCGTAATTGGATCCTTGATCACACCGCTTTCAAACTTTTTCACGGTGCGCACCTGTTGCGCCTGTGCCTCCGCGCTCATGTTCTTGTGAATAATGCCGATACCGCCTTCCTGGGCAAGCGTAATCGCGAGTCGCGCCTCCGTCACCGTATCCATCGCGGCGGAAAGAATGGGTATATTAAGGATAATGTCGCGTGTCAGTTGGGTCTTGAGGTCGACT
>JAENIZ010000012.1 GCA_016844485.1 Gammaproteobacteria bacterium
TTGCGAGGCAACCTGTGCGGCAAACGGTGTACTCTTGCGGGAACCACGAAAACCACTGCCCCCCGCGGTTGCCCATGCCAGGACATTTCCCTGACGATCGGTAATCGTAATAATAGTGTTATTGAACGAGGCGTGGATATGGGCCACCCCATCCACGACGGTTCTCTTTGCACGTTTCTTTCGGGTTGCTACTTTTGCCATTGTCTTGACCTTGTCAGCCTATTTTTTGATCATGCGGCGCGGTCCCTTACGGGTCCGCGCATTGGTTTTCGTGCGCTGGCCCCGGACAGGCAGTCCCTTACGATGACGGACACCGCGATAACATCCGAGATCCAGCAAGCGTTTGATATTCATTGAGACCTCACGCCGCAGGTCTCCTTCAAGGGTATATTTGCTCACAACACCACGTAATTTGTCCAAATCACCTTCTGTCAGATCCCTTACCTTTGTTTGACTCTGCAATCCGGCCGCAGCGCAAATTGCCTGCGCACGCGGGTGTCCGATCCCATAGATATAGGTCAGTGCTATATTCAAATGCTTATTGTCCGGTATGTTAACACCAGCGATGCGGGCCATCTTTCAGTTCTCCGTAATCCTCTTAATATTCAAATTAATCTTCAACCCTGGCGTTGCTTATGCCGTGGATCAGAACAGATTACACGCACCGCACCCTTGCGGCGGATGATCCGGCAATTACGACACATCTTTTTCACTGAAGCCCTGACTTTCATCATAGTTCTCCCGCTAAATCTGCCCTGTTAACTTGATCGTTTGCCGTGACCTTTCAGATTTGCCTTTTTCAACAAACCTTCGTATTGATGCGACATCAAATGGGCCTGGACTTGTGACATAAAATCCATCACCACCACGACAATAATCAGCAACGATGTTCCGCCAAAATAAAACGGAACATTGAATTTCAAAATCAAAAATTCCGGTAGCAAACACACAAAGGTAATATAAACCGCACCCGCCATCGTCAATCGGGTCAGGATACTGTCCAGATACAGTGCCGTTTGTTCGCCTGGACGCATACCCGGGACAAATGCACCGGATTTTTTCAGGTTCTCCGCCGTTTCCCTGGGGTCAAAAACAACAGCCGTATAGAAAAAACAAAAGAAAACGATAAAGGCGGCATATAACAGTACATATACCGGTTGTCCCGGCGATAACCCTGTTGCCATATTCTGCAGCCAGTTCATCCCCTCACTCTGTCCGAACCAGCTCGCGAGCGTCGCCGGGAATAATATAATGCTGGATGCAAAGATTGGCGGTATTACACCCGACATGTTCAGCTTTAATGGCAGGTGACTCGATTGCCCTGCATACATTTTTCTGCCGATCTGGCGCTTTGCATAATTCACAGTGATCCGGCGTTGGCCACGTTCGACAAAAACTACAAAGCCAGTGACCACAATCGCCAAGGCAAACAAACCAACCACTGCGAGTAAATGCATTTCGCCAGTGCGCGACAATTCCAGCGTGCCACCTACAGCCGCTGGCAGTCCTGCAACAATGCCAGCGAAGATAATCATGGAAATCCCGTTTCCTACGCCACGCTCGGTAATCTGTTCCCCCAGCCACATCAAAAACATTGTACCCGTCACCAGTGTGACGACAGCAGTTACCCGGAAACTCATTCCCGGATTTAATACGACATTCTGGCCTTCCAAAGCGACGGCAACACCAAAGGCCTGGAACGTTGCCAGCAATACCGTGCCATAACGAGTGTATTGCGTAATCTTGCGCCTGCCTAACTCCCCCTCCTTCCGTAATTGTTTTAAATTGGGATCAATAAACGATAACAATTGCATAATGATGGAGGCCGAAATATACGGCATGATACCCAGCGCAACGACAGACAAACGCCGCAATGCACCGCCGGAGAACATATTAAACATATCAAGGATGGTACCGCTTTGCCGGTTAAACAGATCAGCCAGTGCATGGGGATCAATCCCTGGTACCGGAATGTGCGTAGATATCCGAAAAACAAATAATGCGATCAGGACAAAGATCAATCGTTGGCGCAGCTCTTTAAGCTTGCCTAATCCTGCCAGACCACCTGGAATTGCTGGAGCCGCTACTGACATTTATTCCTCGATCACTTTTCCGCCGGCTGCCTCAATGGCGGCACGGGCACCCTTGGTAACACCCAATCCTTTTATGGTCACTGCCTTGTCCAGTTTGCCCGATGCAATCACTTTGGCGCGTTTGATGTTGCTTGTTACAAGATTGGCTGCCTGCAGTGCCGCGAGATCAATTATCTCGGCGTCCACCATGGCAAGCTCATGCAATCGCACTTCTGCAGTGATCCTTGCCAGCTGTGAACGAAAGCCTAGCTTGGGCAGGCGGCGTTGTAACGGCATCTGGCCACCTTCAAATCCGACCTTGTGGTAACCACCGGCCCGGGCCTTCTGCCCCTTGTGACCACGTCCGGCTGTTTTGCCCGTACCGGAACCGATACCCCGGCCGACCCTTTTAGGTACTGTTTTGGCCCCGGTTTTTGGTTTCAATGTATTTAATCGCATCTCATGCTTCCTCAACGGCGAGCAGATAGGACACCTTGTTTATCATTCCGCGATTCTCGGGTGTATCAGCGACCGTCACTGTATGACCAATACGACGCAGACCCAGGCCGGTGACGCAGGCCTTGTGTGCAACAACACGCCGGTTGGTACTGCGCTTGAGCGTGACCTTAAGTTGTTTAGTCTTCTTGGTCATGTTTATTCCAGTATGTCTGCAACTGATTTACCACGCTTGGCCGCAATAAGTTCAGGGGCGACTATTGATTGCAGACCCTTTAACGTTGCACGTACTACATTAATCGGGTTGGTAGAACCAATGCATTTGGCGAGTACGTTTTGTATACCCACGACTTCAAATACTGCGCGCATGGCTCCGCCGGCAATAATACCGGTGCCATCGGAGGCCGGTTGCATAAAGACCTTGGCGGCACCATGTTGCGCGGTGACGGCATAATACAAGGTAGTGCCATTTAAGGGGACAGATACCATATTGCGCCGTGCATTCTCCATCGCCTTTTGAATCGCAAGGGGGACTTCACGTGACTTGCCACGGCCGAACCCAATCTTGCCATTACCATCGCCAACAACTGTCAAGGCGGCGAAACCGAATTGCCTTCCGCCTTTCACGACCTTGGCGACACGATTGACCGATACTAATTTTTCACGAAGATCTTCGTTGCCTGTAATTGAATCAGTGACTGCCATTGATTAAACCCTCTATAACTCCATACCCTGTTCACGAGCGGCATCAGCAAGCGCCTTGATACGGCCGTGATATTTAAAGCCGGAACGATCAAATGCCACTTTGGTGATCCCTGCCTTTTTCGCACGCTCAGCCAAAACCTTACCGACTACTGAGGCGGCTTCAACGTTGCCGCTGTACTTAATCTGTTTTTTAATCTCCTTGTCCAGCGTGGATGCGCTGGTTAATACTTCACATCCGTTAGGAGCGATGATCTGTGCATATACATGCCTTGGCGTTTTATGCACACAAAGACGATTCATCCCGCATAGCCTGATCCTGGCCCGGGCCTTGCGCGCACGACGCTGTCTTGCTTCTTTTTTGTTCATATTGAATTAGGCCTTCTTGACTTCCTTGCGAATAATAATCTCATCCGCGTAACGGACACCTTTGCCCTTATAAGGTTCTGGTGACCGATAGTCACGGATATTGGCCGCAACCTGCCCAACCTTTTGTTTGTCAACTCCCTTGATGATAATTTCCGTCTGACTCGGTGTTTCAATCGTAATCCCTTCCGGAATTTCAAAGTTGATCGGGTGAGAATATCCCAATGTCAGATTCAATTTCCTGCCCTGAACCTGCGCACGATAACCAACACCTACAATCTCCAACTTGCGCTCATATCCTTCGCTTACACCCCTGACGATATTTTGCAACAATGCCCGGGTTGTTCCTGCCAGTGCATTGGCGGATTTCGAATTACTGTTTACTGCAAATTTCAAGAGACTGTCTTCCTGCCTGACCGAAACCAGGGGATGGGCCTCATGCGTTAACATGCCTTTCTTGCCTTTCACGGTCACATTATTACCTTGGATGTTGATCTCAACACCGGAAGGTATTGCAATTGGATTATTTGCTATTCGTGACATTGCCTAATACCATCAAGCTACGATACATAATATTTCGCCCCCAATACCCTGGGCACGTGCATTTTTATCCGTCATTACCCCTTTTGAAGTGGAGATAATCGCCGTCCCCAGACCGCCGAGCACCTTTGGCAGATTATTCCCTGTTCTATACCTGCGCACACCAGGTTTACTCACCCGCCGCAACATTTCGATGACCGGCTTGCCTTCAAAATATTTGAGTTCAATAATCAATATCTGCTTACCACCTTCGTCATTGATTTTATAATCATTGATATATCCTTCTTCCTTAAGGATGTTCACAATAGCAACCTTGAGTTTCGATGACGGTATATTCACCGAAATCTTTGCCCTGGCCTGCGCATTACGAATGCGGGACAATAAATCTGAAACGGGATCTTGCATGCTCATTCTTTGTCTTGCTCTCCAGTCTTCTAACGGTTACCAGCTTGCCTTGACCAATCCCGGGACATCACCACGCATGGCAGCCTCGCGTAATTTATTACGGCCCAATCCGAATTTTCGATAATACCCATGCGGACGGCCGGTTATATTGCAACGATTACGCACCCGGGACGGACTGGAATCACGTGGTAACATATTCAGTCTTTTACGTGCTTCCCTACGTTCTTCTTCACTAAGCAACATGTTCCTGACCTTTGCCTTGAGTTCTTTGCGTTTAACAGCGTATTTCTTGACCAGGCGGATGCGCTTGATCTCACGGTTTACCATTGAACTCTTTGCCATATTAAAATCAGCCCTTAATTGCGTAATGGAAATTTAAATGCCGTTAACAATGCGTGTGCTTCTTCGTCCGTACGGGCGGTGGTCGTAATAGTAATATCCAGGCCGCGTAACGTATCAATCTTGTCGTAATCAATTTCAGGGAAAATAATCTGTTCTTTTACACCGATGCTGTAATTACCGCGTCCATCAAAAGACCGCGGACTGAATCCACGAAAATCACGAATTCTCGGGATCGCAATTGAAATCAATCGGTCCAGAAATTCATACATACGGTCACGTCTTAAAGTTACCTTACAACCAATCGGCCAGCCCTCGCGAACTTTGAAGTTCGCTACTGATTTTTTTGCGTTTGTAACAACGGGCTTTTGTCCGCTGATCTTGCTCAGATCAGCTACTGCATGCTCAACAATCTTTTTGTCCGCAACCGCCTCACCCAATCCCATATTTAAGGTGATCTTGCTGATGCGCGGCACTTGCATTACAGATTTATATCCGAATTGTTTGCTCAATTGAGGAATCACAGTGTCGCGATAATAATCATGTAATCTCGGCATAATTCTATAACCCCTCAAACATCCACAACTTCATTATTGGATTTGAAATAACGTACTTTTTGTCCATCCTTCAGAGTCCTGAACCCCAAACGATCCGGTTTTTCAGTTACTGGATTCCAGATCGCAACATTTGAAATGTGTATGGGCATTTCTTTTTCAATAATACCGCCCGGAATTCCCTGCATGGGGTTTCCCTTGGTATGTCGCTTCGCCATATTAATATTTTCCACAACGACCTTGTTATCCTCATATAAGACATTCAATATAACACCGCGCTTGCCTTTGTCCTTACCGGCCAGGATAACAACTTCATCACCTTTTTTGAGCCTGCGCATGGTTATAAAACCTCGGGTGCCAAAGATACAATCTTCATGAATTCAGCACTTCTTAATTCACGGGTTACCGGACCAAAGATACGTGTACCGATCGGTTGTAACTGGTTGTCCAATAAAACAGCTGCGTTGCTGTCGAAACGGATAAGAGAACCATCCGAACGACGAATACCCTTTTTGGTACGAACAACCACCGCATCGTACATCTCGCCCTTTTTAACCTTGCCGTGGGGGATTGCCTCCTTGACGCTCACCTTGATGACATCTCCAACACTGGCATAACGCCGTTTCGATCCGCCCTTAACCTTCACACACATCAATAGACGCGCGCCGCTGTTATCAGCGGCATCTAACATGGTCTGCATCTGGATCATGTGCGTTCTCCCTCAAACTACTGTATTTCTTGTGCCCTGGTGACAATCTTTTGCAATCGCCATGCCTTGTTTTTTGAGATTGGCCTGGAGGATTCGATTACAACAATATCACCTTCATTGCATTCATTTTTTTCATCATGCGCCAGCAACTTCGTTGAACGCCTGATGTATTTCTCATAAAGCGGATGTTTGACTGTGCGCTGAATCAAGACGGATATGGTCTTATTCATCTTGTTGCTCACCACACAACCCGTAAGCGTCTTTGCCTGTTTTTGTACTTTAGCCATCAGTTTTTACCCGCAGCAATTTCTGTCAGGATAGTCTTGATACGCGAGATATCATGCCGCACCCGCTTTGCCTCACTCGGTTTGCTCAACTGGCCCGAACCTTTCTGCATGCGCAGATTAAATTGTTCGCGCATAAGCTCGAGCAATAATGTATTAAGCTCTTCCGGTTTCTTTTTTCTCAATTCTTTTGCGTCCATTACAATAACGTCCTGCTCACAAATGTTGTTCTCACCGGCAATTTGGCAGCCGCCAGACGAAAGGCCTCACGGGCAACTTCCTCAGTAACACCCTCAATCTCATATAACATCTTGCCTGGTTGCACCTGTGCTACATAGTATTCAACATTACCCTTGCCCCCTCCCATACGCACTTCCAGGGGTTTTTTGGTTATCGGCTTGTCCGGGAATATACGTATCCAGACTTTTGCGCCTCGCTTGACCTCGCGCGTAATTGCCCGCCGCGCGGCCTCAATCTGTCGCGCGGTAATTCTTCCACGGGTCGCCGCCTTCAGGCCATATTCGCCGAAGCTGACCTTATTACCAACTGATGCAGTGCCACGATTGCGGCCCTTCATCTGTTTTCTGAATTTGGACTTTTTCGGTTGCAGCACTTTAGTATCCTGTTAGCTTGCAGCAGTTGTTTCGGTATTGGTGGTCTCTTCATTTTCACCTTCACCATGCCCGAATACTTCACCTTTAAAAATCCAGACCTTTATGCCGACGACACCGTAGGTTGTATATGCCTCTGCCAGCCCATAATCGATATCTGCGCGCAGGGTATGTAAAGGTACTCTGCCTTCGCGATACCATTCCGAACGCGCAATTTCCGCGCCATTCAACCGGCCACTGACATTGATCTTGATGCCCTGTGCACCCAGTCGCATAGTGTTCGTCACTGCACGTTTCATTGCACGGCGAAACATGATGCGCCGTTCAATCTGCTGCGCCACACTTTCGGCGACCAGATAGGCATCCAGTTCCGGTTTACGGATTTCTTCTACACTGACTGTTGCCGGTACACCCATCATTTTTGATATTTCCATGCGCAGACGTTCTATATCTTCGCCCTTCTTGCCAATCACGATGCCAGGCCTTGCCGTATGAATAATGATCTTTGCGTTATTTGCCGGACGCTCAATCTGGATACGGCTTACAGATGCATTTGCAAGTTTCTTGCGTAAATATTCGCGCACCCGTAAATCCGTATTCAGAAATTTCGCATAATTCTTGGAATCGGCATACCATGTGGATGTCCAGTCCTTGATAATGCCAAGACGCATTCCTGTTGGATGTACTTTTTGTCCCATTACACTCTCACTCTTCTGTCTCAGCGATCGTTACCGTAACATGGCTGGATCTTTTTAATATTTTGTCTGCCCTGCCACGTGCCCTGGTCCGCAGACGTTTCATGGTCGGTCCCTGATCAATACAAATCGATTGCACTTTCAACACGTCGATATCAACGCCGTCATTATGTTCAGCATTGGCAATAGCGGATTCCAGTACCTTCTTTATTACCGCAGCAGACTTCTTGTTGCTAAAGGCGAGAATATTCAATGCCCGATCCACGGGGAGACCCCGGATTTGATCCGCCACAAGGCGCATCTTTCGTGGTGACAACCTTGTATATTTCAATGTTGCTGTAGTCATGATGTTTCTACAGTAACTACTTTTTTATCCGCGCTATGTCCACGGAATGTGCGCGTCAGGGCAAACTCACCTAATTTATGTCCAACCATATTTTCAGTAATAAAAACCGGCATATGGTCCCGGCCGTTATGTACGGCAATCGTCAGACCCACCATATCCGGGATAATCATCGAACGGCGTGACCAGGTTTTTATCGGCCGCTTGTCATTTTTTTCTCTTGCGACTTCAACTTTTTTCAGCAGATGATAATCAACAAACGGACCTTTTTTAATTGAACGTGCCACAGTTTTCCCCGTTATTTCTCACGCCTGCGAATGATAAAATTATTAGAGCGTTTATTCCTGCGCGTCTTGTAACCTTTTGTCGGTTGTCCCCACGGGCTGACCGGATGCCGCCCTCCCGACGTCTTGCCTTCACCACCGCCATGAGGATGATCCACCGGATTCATTGCAACACCACGTACCGTCGGACGAATACCACGCCAGCGTTTGGCACCAGCTTTCCCAAAGGCTTCCAGTGAATGTTCTATATTTCCTACTTCGCCTATTGTGGCGCGACAATCCGACAACACCTTGCGCATCTCTCCGGAACGCAACCGCAACGTTGCATGTATCCCCTCGCGCGCCATCAATTGCACGCCGGCGCCGGCGCTGCGTGCGATCTGTGCGCCTTTGCCCGGTTTCATTTCCACACAATGCACAGTCGTGCCTAAAGGTATATTACGCAGTGGCAGACAATTACCGGGTTTTATGGCCGAATTGCTGCCGGACATCAGTTCCGCCCCTTGAGATACTCCTTGAGGGGCAATGATGTAACGGCGTTCACCATCAGCATATAACAACAATGCAATATGTGCGGACCGGTTCGGATCGTATTCAATACGCTCAACCCTCGCTTGGATATCATCTTTATCGCGTTTAAAATCTATAATGCGATACCGCTGCTTGGCGCCGCCGCCACGATGCCGCACGGTAATACGTCCCTGATTATTACGACCGGATGTCTTATTCTGTTTTTCCAATAATGGCTCATATGGCACACCCTTATATATTTCAGGGTTGTAAATCCTGATCTTTGCCCTGATGCCGGGGGACGTTGGTTTTGGTTTAATTAATGGCATTAGTCATCACAGCAATCACTGCGCCTCCATATAATCAATATCAAAACCGGGTTTTAATTTGACGTAGGCCTTTTTCCAGCCTGCACGACGACCGGGACGTTGGCCAAATACTTTGTGTTTGCCCTTGACGTTACACACTTGTACTGACTCGACTTCAACTTCAAACATTAATTCAACAGCACGTTTGATCTCCGGCTTGCTCGCTTGCTTTGTAACCTTGAACACAAATTGCTTTTGTTTATCACCGATCATGGTGCTTTTTTCAGTGATGCGCGGTTCGAGCAATACGTTAATTAACTGTTCCTGGTTCATATCAGCCACTTCTCCACCTTTTCAAGCGCGCCCTTGGTTATTAATACCTTTTCAAACCCGATCAGATTATAAGGATTGATCTGCATGGTATTGATCACGTCAACACGCGGGACATTTCTTGCCGCAAGACTGAGGTTATCTGTCATTTCATCTGTAACGATCAACACTTCATCCAGATCCATGGCATGCAGCTTTTCCACAAATGCCTTGGTCCTGGGTTTATCAAGCGTAAATTCATCAACCAATACCAATCTTTCCTGGCGTGCGAGTTCTGACAGGATCGAGCGCATGGCCCCACGGTACATTTTCTTGTTCACCTTTTGTGAATGATCGCGCGGCCTTGCGGCGAAGGTAACACCGCCGCCGCGCCACAGTGGACTGCGGATTGTACCGGCGCGTGCCCGGCCAAGTCCTTTTTGCCGCCAGGGTTTTCTGCCCCCGCCCCTGACATCCGATCGGTTCTTTTGCGCCTTGGTCCCGGAACGTGCCCCTGCCATATAGGCGGTTACCACCTGATGGATCAGGGCTTCATTAAAATCAGCTGCGAAGACACTGTCGGCAACCTTCATCTTGCCTGCCGTTTTTTTCCCGGATTTATGCAGCTTTAGTTCCATCTCATCATCCTCAGACACGGCTCTTTACTGCCGGTTTGACCAGAACCTTGCCGCCTTTAGCGCCCGGCACTGCCCCCTTGATTAACAAAAGATTTCTTGAGCTATCGACCCTGACAATTTCGAGATTTTGTGTGGTTCGATAATCGTTACCCAAATGTCCTGCCATTTTCTTGCCTTTGAAGACACGTCCCGGCGATTGATTTTGCCCGATTGAACCCGGGGTCCGGTGCGACAGTGAATTACCATGAGATGCATCGCCCATACGGAAATGATGCCGCTTGATAGTACCGGCAAATCCTTTACCTATCGTAATACCCGAAACATCCACCATCTGGCCGCTTTTAAAAATATCCACTTTAATTTCACTGCCAGGAGTTAATTCCTTGCCTTCTTCTTCTTGCAGACGGAACTCAGCCAGACCATCTCCGGCCTCAACCCCGGCCTTGGCAAAAATACCTGTGAGAGCTTTATTTACCCTGGCCGGTTTTTTACTGCCCCAGGCGACCTGAACAGCACGATAACCATCCTTGTCAGGATCGGTCAGGCGTGTAACCCGATTGGGGCTTGCTTCAATCACTGTTACGGAGATCGACCGGCCTTCTTCAGTAAAGACCTGTGTCATACCCCGTTTGCGTCCTATAATTCCGATTGTCATTGCTCAATCCTATACATCAGCTCAATTTGATCTGCACATCCACACCCGCAGCCAGATCCAGTTTCATCAATGCATCAACGGTTTTGTCCGTTGGATTGACGATATCCAGCAGGCGTTTGTGGGTCCGAATCTCATACTGGTCACGCGCATCTTTATCTACATGGGGCGAAATAAGGACGGTAAACCGTTCTTTCTTGGTCGGTAAAGGAATAGGCCCTTTGACCTGTGCACCGGTGCGACGCGCAGTCTCCACGATCTCGCGCGTCGACTGATCGATCAACCGGTGATCAAAGGCCTTAAGGCGTATGCGTATGACCTGTTTCTCTGCCATGGTTTCTTACTCAATGATCTTGGTTACGACGCCGGCACCCACGGTGCGGCCACCCTCACGAATTGCAAAACGCGACCCGTCCTCCATCGCAATCGGCGAGATTAATGCCACATTAATTTTTACATTATCTCCTGGCATCACCATCTCCGTGCCCTTAGGCAACTCCGTTGCACCCGTCACGTCCGTCGTTCGAAAGTAAAACTGCGGCCGGTAGTTGCTGAAAAATGGAGTGTGCCGCCCACCCTCTTCCTTGGACAGCACATATACTTCCGCTTCAAATTTCGTGTGTGGCGTGATCGTCCCCGGTTTGCCCAGCACCTGGCCGCGCTCCACTTCTTCGCGCTTGGTGCCACGTAGCAATACCCCCACGTTGTCCCCCGCCTGCCCCTGGTCCAGGAGCTTCCTGAACATTTCCACACCAGTACACACGGTCTTCGTGGTAGGTTTTATCCCCACAATCTCCACTTCGTCCCCCACCTTGATAACCCCGCGCTCAATGCGCCCCGTCACTACCGTGCCACGGCCCGAGATCGAGAATACGTCTTCTATCGGCATCAGAAACGGCTTGTCGATCTCGCGCACCGGCTCCGGGATGTAGCCGTCCAGCGCCGCATATAATTCATCAATCTTCTTGACCCACGCCTCGTCCCCCGTGATCGCCTTGGTCGCCGAGCCCCGGATGATCGGCGTGTCGTCCCCCGGAAACCCGTATTTATTGAGCAGGTCTCTGACTTCCATCTCCACCAGCTCCAACAGCTCTGGGTCGTCCACCAGATCGCACTTGTTCAACCACACCACAACCTTCGGTACGTTGACCTGCTTCGCCAACAGCACATGTTCCCGCGTCTGTGGCATCGGCCCGTCAACCGCCGACACCACCAGAATCGCCCCGTCCATCTGCGCCGCACCCGTGATCATGTTCTTCACGTAGTCCGCATGCCCAGGACAGTCCACGTGCGCGTAGTGCCGGTTCTGCGTCGAATACTCTACATGCGACGTCGCAATCGTCAGAATCTTGGTCGCATCACGACGTCCCTGACTCTCGGACGCCTTCGCTACTTCGTCATACGGCACATACTTTCCCCACCCGTGGTCGGCGCTTACCTTCGTCAACGCCGCCGTCAGCGTCGTCTTCCCGTGATCCACATGACCTATCGTCCCTACGTTTACGTGCGGCTTCGTTCTTGCAAATTTCTCCTTGGACACGGTGTTTTACCTCTTTTTATCTTATTAAATTACTAATTCTTTTTAACAATACTCTCGGCAATACTGGCCGGGACTTCATGATATTTTGCGAACTCCATGGTATAAGTAGCGCGGCCCTGCGTGGCCGAACGCAGATCTGTGGCATAGCCGAACATTTCACCCAGCGGTACTTCGGCACGAACGATCTTGCCCGCAGGCGAATCCTCTGTTCCTTGCAATATGCCGCGGCGACGGTTCAGATCCCCGTTGACCGCCCCCAGATAGTCTTCAGGGGTGACAACCTCAACCTTCATCACCGGTTCAAGTAATACCGGCTTGGCCCTGATGGCCCCTTCTTTAAAACCTATGGAGCCGGCGATCTTAAAGGCCATTTCGCTGGAGTCAACATCATGATATGAGCCGTCATGTACTGTTACTTTGACATCGACCACCGGGAAGCCTGCGACAATACCGTTTTCCATCTGCCCCCTGATACCTTTATCAATAGCTGAGATATATTCTTTGGGGATAACGCCACCGACAATGCCGTTCACAAATTCATAACCTGCACCACGCTCCTGTGGTTCGATCTTGAGTACGACATGGCCGTATTGACCCCGGCCACCGGATTGACGGACAAATTTGCCTTCGGCCTCTTCAATCGTCTTACGAATCGTTTCGCGATAGGCGACCTGGGGTTTACCGACATTGGCTTCGACCTTGAACTCACGTTTCATGCGGTCAACAATAATCTCCAGATGCAACTCACCCATGCCTGAGATAATGGTCTGACCGGACTCCTGGTCGGTATGCACATGGAAAGAGGGATCCTCCTGGGCAAGTTTGTTCAGGGCAACGCCCATCTTTTCCTGATCCGCCTTGGTTTTGGGTTCAACGGCTACAGCGATCACCGGATCGGGAAATTCCATTCGTTCCAGAGTGATAACATTGTCAATATCACACAAGGTATCCCCGGTTGTGACTTCTTTCAGGCCCACAGCCGCGGCAATATCACCCGCACAGACTTCCTTGATCTCTTCACGGCTGTTGGCATGCATCTGCAGAAGACGGCCGATGCGTTCCTTCTTGCTCTT
Organism: Gammaproteobacteria bacterium; assembly: GCA_016844485.1. GTDB lineage: Bacteria > Pseudomonadota > Gammaproteobacteria > Eutrophobiales > Eutrophobiaceae > JAENIZ01. The sequence goes on from JAENIZ010000012.1 coordinate 13,391, forward strand.
CACCGGGTTATAAACTGTAGTACCGGATTGCAGAACACCGGAATACACGCGGAAAAATGTCAATGTCCCAACGAAGGGATCAGTAGCAATCTTAAAGGCGAGGGAGGCAAACGGTGCATCATCAGAGGAAGGGCGTTCAGTTTTGGTATTTTTAGCGTCATCCATGATGCCTTTGATAGGAGGAATATCGATCGGGGCCGGCATAAAATCGATAACAGCGTCAAGCATGGTTTGTACACCCTTGTTTTTGAATGCTGATCCGCACAGCGTCGGGACAATTTCGTTTAACAGGGTTCTGATACGCAATCCTTTTTTAATTTCTTCCTCTGACAACTCGCCGTGTTCCAGATATTTCTCCATGAGTTCTTCTGATGCCTCTGCTGCTGCTTCCATTATCTGTTCGCGCCATGCATTGCACAGATCCCTCATGCCTTCAGGGATCTCCTTTTCCTCAAACTTCATCCCCATGGATTCTTCGTCCCAGTAGATGGCCTTCATCTTGATGAGATCAACGACACCTTCGAATTTCTCTTCTGCCCCTATCGGCAGCTGTATGGGGACGGAAACACTACCCAGACGCTGCTTGATTTGTTTGACGACACGGAGAAAATCCGCACCGGCACGATCCATCTTGTTGACAAAGGCGAGACGCGGAACCTTGTATTTATTCGCCTGACGCCAGACGGTCTCAGACTGCGGTTCAACACCCCCTACGGCACAAAATACAGCGCATGCGCCATCCAGAACACGTAACGACCGTTCTACTTCAATCGTGAAATCGACATGACCAGGGGTATCAATGATATTGATTCGGTGTTCCTGATATTGGTTTGCTGTGCCTTTCCAGAAACAGGTCGTGGCCGCCGAGGTTATAGTGATGCCGCGTTCCTGTTCCTGTTCCATCCAGTCCATAATTGCAGCACCATCATGGACTTCGCCGATCTTATGCGATACCCCGGTATAATACAGAATACGCTCGGTCGTCGTGGTCTTGCCGGCGTCAATATGGGCCATGATGCCGATATTGCGGTAACGTTCGATGGGCGTTGTTCTTGGCATGTCTGTTCCTGCTATATATATAATGTCAGCATCGGGTTGATTGCATCACCACCGGTAATGGGAAAAGGCCTTGTTGGCCTCAGCCATCTTGTGGGTATCTTCCCGCTTCCTGATTGCGGTGCCTTTGTTTTCACTGGCATCGAGCAGTTCACCTGCAAGACGCAAGCCCATATTCTTTTCACCTCTGTGCTTGGAGGCATCAACGAGCCAGCGCATGGCGAGCGTGGCGCTGCGTTCCTGCCTGACTTCCACCGGAATTTGATAAGTAGCTCCGCCCACGCGCCTGGATTTGACCTCAACCAGCGGCCGGACATTTTCCAGCGCCTTGGTAAAGATCGCCAATGCGTCTCCCTTGCCTTTACCGCTTATTTCATCAAGGGCGCCATAGACAATCTTTTCTGCTACGGATTTTTTTCCGCTGCGCATCAGCATATTGATAAATTTCGCCAACACCTGATTTCCGTATTTGGGATCAGGCAGGATTTCCCGTTTTTCAGCGACTCTTCTTCTGGACATGGCGAATCTCGTTAATAAACAGGTTCAGGATTTCGGCCGTTTTGCGCCATACTTGGAACGACCCTGGCGCCTTTCAGTCACACCGGAGGTATCCAGAGTCCCGCGTACAGTGTGATAACGTACTCCCGGCAGATCCTTGACACGGCCACCACGTATGAGAATGACAGAATGTTCCTGCAGATTGTGACCCTCACCACCAATATAGGTTGTCACTTCCTGACCATTCGTCAGGCGCACGCGTGCGACCTTGCGCAGGGCTGAATTTGGCTTTTTAGGAGTGGTGGTATAGACGCGCGTGCAGACACCACGCTTTTGCGGACAACCTTCCAGCGCCGGCACAGTGCTTTTGCCGCGCTGACTTCTGCGCGGTCTTCTGACTAACTGGTTAATCGTCGCCATATTTAAATACGTATTCCTTAATCAATACCTGGTTTTCATACGGCCATAAACACATCCCACCGAATATCCAGGGTTTAATCTGTAGATACCCGGCGCCAAATTTTTATGGGTTGCCAGAGTGATATAAGGCCCGGGGGAAAGACCGGATTTTTATAATCCGCCATTTGCCCGGGCCACAAATAAATTGACAGGCTGGAGTATACCCCCACCTGTCAAAGAGGCGGAATTCTATGCCCTTATTCGCAAACCTGTCAAGACAGAACAGGGTTATTGATTATGGTTATTTGGTGGCCGAAGTCCCTTCTGCAGGTTCTGTTTCAGTTATTGTTAATCCGGCATTACCCTCCATTGATACAGCTGGCTTATCTGCCAGGGAGGGTTCCGTCTCTTCCTGTTGCCGGCGCTTGCGGGCCTTATGGTAGGCGAGCCCGGTACCGGCCGGAATTAACCGGCCCACAATAACATTTT
>JAENIZ010000067.1 GCA_016844485.1 Gammaproteobacteria bacterium
CCGGATCCATCACCTCCATTCAGGCCGTCTATGTGCCTGCAGACGACCTGACCGATCCGTCACCGGCAACAACCTTTGCCCATCTTGATGCCACCGTCGTGTTGTCACGCCAGATCGCGGAGTTGGGTATCTATCCGGCCGTAGACCCGCTGGACTCCACCAGCCGTCAGCTCGATCCACTGGTCGTCGGGCAGGAACATTATGATACGGCGCGTGCGGTGCAGAATACACTGCAACGGTATAAAGAGCTGCGTGACATCATTGCCATTCTCGGCATGGACGAACTGTCCGCCGAAGACAAACTGATTGTTACCCGCGCCCGCAAGATCCAGCGCTTCCTGTCACAACCCTATTTTGTCGCAGAAGTGTTTACCGGCAGCCCCGGTAAATACGTGTCCCTGAAAGAAACCATCAGGGGATTCCAGGAGATTGTCGAAGGCAAGCATGACAATCTGCCGGAACAGGCCTTCTATATGGTGGGCACCATTGATGATGTCGTTGAGAAGGCAAAGAAATTATAACCGGATAGACTGAACTGTTATGGCTACCATTCGTGTTGATATCGTCAGTGCAGAAAAAGCGATCTTTTCCGGTGAAGCGGAGATGGTGTTCGCACCTGCAATGATGGGCGAGGTCGGCATTGCTCCGGGACATACACCGCTCGTTACCCGTCTGGCGCCGGGTGAAGTCCGTGTAAAACATCCTGATGGAAAGGAAGAAGGATTTTACGTTTCCGGCGGAATACTGGAAGTTCAACCCAAGGTCGTCACGGTACTGTCGGATACCGCCTTGCGTGCCGAGGATCTGGATTAGGCCGCTATATTGAAGGCCAAGGAAGATGCGGAAAGGGAATTCCACGATCGCGATGCGAGGACAGATTATGCCAAGGCGCGGGCTGCCCTGGCGGAAACCGTTGCCCAATTGCAAGCCATTCAACGCCTGCGTAAACGTTCCGGCCGTTCATAACGGCAGTAATTGGTGATTCGTAATTAGTGATTGGTCTGACCTGTCACTGCTTGCGAATTACTAAGCACTAATCACCCGCCGCACCAACGCATCCCTGCGTACGCGGCATTTGTGCGTCCATACACGTTATTACCAATCACTTTATTTTCCGAGGCTTATGCTTGTTTGAGTTATCGGATACCATATCGAAATGAATCTTAGCATTGTCATTCTTGCCGCGGGACAGGGCACCCGCATGAAATCGGAAATACCGAAGGTATTGCACAAACTGGCGGGCAAGACCCTGCTCGAGCATGTGTACCATGCCGCGAGTGCGCTGAAACACCGCGATATCCTGATTGTGTACGGATATGGCGGTGAAAAAATCAAAACGCAACTCGCGCACCTGCCGATGACCTGGATAAAACAGGCAAAGCAACTGGGCACCGGTCACGCGGTAAAACAGGCCCTGCCGGATATCCCGGATGATGATCTGGTACTGATCCTGAATGGCGATGTTCCGCTGGTAACCTCTGTCACATTGAAACAACTCGTTGTAGCAGCCAGAGATACCGGGTTCGGTTTATTGACTTCAACTATTGATGATCCGTCAGGTTATGGACGCATCATCCGTAATAAAAAAGGAAAGCTTTTACGCATCGTGGAAGAGAAAGATGCAAATGAGGTAGAAAGATCCATCTGTGAGATTAATACCGGCATGATGGTGATCGCTGCAAAATCACTCAAACGCTGGATTAAAAAACTCGATAATAAAAATACCAGGAAGGAATTCTACCTGACTGACATTATCGAAATAGCAGCCAGGGACGGTGCGACAATCAATACGATAAAACCTGATTCACCAGTTGAAATCAGGGGCATCAATAATCGCGTACAACTGGCAGAGATGGAAAGGTATTATCAATACATACAGGCCCACCAGTTGATGCGCAGGGGTGTGACCATCATGGATCCCGCACGGTTTGATCTGAGGGGTGATCTGGAAATTGGAGAAGACGTACTGATTGATATCAATGTTTTGTTCGAAGGCCGTTTGAAGATCGGTAATGATGTTTCCATCGGCGCAAACTGCTGTATCAAAGACACAATCATTGCGGACAATGTTGAAATCCTGCCGAATTGTGTGATTGATAATGCCATTATAGGTTCAGGTTGCCGGATCGGTCCCTTTTCGCGCATACGGCCGGATACCCACCTGGATGAGAATGTGCATATCGGTAATTTTGTCGAGATAAAGAAATCTACGCTTGGTCAGGGCACAAAGATCAATCATCTGAGCTACATCGGTGACACTGAAGTGGGCCGGGACGTCAATATCGGCGCAGGTACGATCACCTGTAATTACGACGGGGCCAACAAACACAAGACCATCATTGAAGATAACGTATTTATCGGATCAGATACTCAGTTGGTTGCGCCGGTTACAGTGGGTTCAGGCGCAACCATTGGTGCAGGCACAACGATCACCAAAAATGTAAAGGCAGGGGTACTTGCGATCAGCAGGGCGGAACAGAAGTCGATACGTAACTGGAAACGGCCGAAAAAGAAAAAGTGAAAAGTGAAAAGTGAAGCGTGAAACGTATAAAATCAAAAACAAGAGAAATTAAAATGCATAATCCAACTTTTCACCTTTCACCTTTCACTTTGCACTGATATGCGCGTTGGTTATTACCAATTCAGGCCACTGTTCGGAAAGATCAGACGTAATCTGGACAAGATTGTCAAAACCCTGGGCGATGTCAGTGCTGATCTGATAGTGTTGCCTGAGCTTGCCTTTACCGGTTATTACTTCAGGGACCGGGAGGAAGTCAAAACCCTCGCCGAAGATCCCGGTCATTCATCCACCATTGATTCGCTTGCCGCATTATGCAGGCACAGGAATTTCCATCTCATTGCAGGTTTCGCGGAGAAACACAGGGACAAATACTTCAATAGTGCGGTGTTAATCGGCCCCAACGGGATTGAACATATCTATCGCAAGCTGCATCTCTTTAATGAGGAGAAAAACTGGTTTGATGACGGGGACATTTACTTGCAGATTAACCCGATACAGGATGCGAAGATCGGCATCATGGTATGTTTTGACTGGGCCTTTCCCGAAGTGACGCGCGTGCTTGCCCTGCAGGGCGCCGACATCATATGTCACCCGTCAAACCTGGTGCTGGCCTATTGCCAGCAGGCCATGCTGACGCGTTGTCTTGAAAACAAGGTCTATGCCATCACCACCAATCGTTTCGGTGTTGACAAGCGGCCGCATGGCAGTCTCAAGTTTACGGGCCGAAGCCAGATCGTGGCCCCCGGCGGTACGTTAATACATCGTGCGCAATCGCAGCGTGAGGAACTGTATATTATGGAAATCGATCCGGCGCTCGCGCGTGACAAGAGCATTACCGCATTGAATGAAGTCCTGGCGGATCGCCGGCCTGAATACTATTCCAATTTGAATTAATACCGGGATATTAATAATGGGTTTTACCACGGCTGATCTCTATGACGCGCATGGGGACAAGGCGCAGGTGGCACTGTCCATATTCAAGGATTATGGCGGCAGGAAGAACTTTCACGGACCTGTCTCGACGGCCAAGGTGTTTGAAGATAACTCACTGGTGCGCGCCGCGCTGGAAGAACAGGGCAAAGGAAGGGTGCTTGTTGTTGATGGTGGTGAATCACTGCGCTGTGCGCTGGTCGGAGACATATTGGCACAACTGGGAAAGGACAACGGCTGGCAGGGGATCATTGTTTCCGGTTGTATCCGGGACTCGGCCGTCATTGCGACCATCGATATCGGCGTGAAGGCCTTGGCCACCAACCCGCGCAAGAGCATGAAGAAAGGGACAGGCGATCGGGATATCCCGGTAATGTTTGCCGGCGTGACCTTCACACCCGGTGATTATGTGTATGCGGATGAGGACGGGGTTTTGATTTCTCCCGAAAAATTGACTTAAATATATTATATTAAGACGTCATTCTAAGACGTCCACAGAGGGGGTATAGAAGATGGATAACACCACATCGCTTGGTGTATTTCCGCTTGTGAGAAAATTGTCACAGCCCATTATTGTCCTTATTTCAAGGTTTCCCATCACACCGAACCAGATCACCATGCTCTCATTAATTGCCGGAGTCGGTGCCGCGGCCTGTTTCATACAAAATGATTATCAGGTCAGGCTCATTGGTGCTGTGTTATTTGTCTTTTGTTATCTGCTCGATAACTGTGATGGTGAGATCGCCCGTTTAAAGCATCTCAATTCGGAATTCGGGGACTTCTTTGATACCTTCGTTGATTGGATAGTGCACACGACATTGTTTCTGGCCCTTGGTTACGGCAATTATCAGTTGAACGGCGACCTTGTCTGGTTATGGTTCGGTTTCTTTGCCGGGGCAGGTGCATCTATCAATTATTTTCTCGGTCTGTTCATCAAAGATAAGGACAATCAGTTACCGGAATGTGAACAGGCCTCGTTGCATCCGAATGGCAACGATCTTTTTGTCCTGATATTCCGTGAACTGACACGGGCGGATTTCTGTTTTATCTTGTTGATCCTGACACTGCTGGATTCTGAATGGCTGCTGTTGCCTGCCGCCGCCATCGGGGCACAGGTTTATTGGTTAACACAATTCATGGAAGGCGCAAGGAAATTCCATGTTTAGGGAATCCCTTCACCATTAATTAACATCTCTGCGTTGCAGAGCACCTTGCCAATGAAATATACAAAACTCGTTTTCCTGGCCGCCGGTATTCTGTTGCTGGGACTGATTATCCGCAATGTTAACCTGGACGAAATTGTTTTCTGGATCTCCCGGCTCGGCCTTCAGGGATTAATCATCGTGCTGGTTATCTATGCCTTGGCCTTTCTCTGCGACGTGATCAGCTGGCAACTGGCCTTCCGGTCACTCGCCATGAACCTGCAATGGTTAAATCGCCTGTTTCTGGTGAGACTCATCGGCGAGGCATTCAATACCGTGATTCCCTCCGCCTCGGTCGGCGGAGAACCATTGAAGGCCGTTATCCTCAAGAACAGTTATCAGATCAGTTACCGTGAATCGGGGGCATCGCTGATCATCGCGAGGACGGTGAACATGCTGAGCCTCATCCTGTTTCTCGGCATCGGGTTTATCCTGTTATTGTCTTCACCCATGTTTACCCGGAGCTACCAGATCACCGCCGGTATTGGTCTTACAATCATCACGCTGGGGACAATCCTGTTTTATCTCGTACAGAGATTTCAGGTGATATCACTGACAGGCACCTGGCTCAGTACAACCCGGTTAGGCCCCAGGGTTGAAAAACTGTTGCATATTATTTATGACGTTGATCGGCATCTGCTGGAGTTTTATGCCAGCAATCACGCTAAATTCATCACTGCCCTGGGACTGTCATGGCTTAACTGGTTACTGGGTGTCGTTGAAATCTACGTTGTCATGTCCATGATTGGGTACCCGCTCGGTTTCATGGACTGCTGGATTATCGAAACGATGGCCCAACTGATCAGGACCGGGACCTTCTTTATCCCGGCCAGTATCGGGGCGCAGGAGGGTATCTTTATGCTAATGGGCGCCATCGTAACAGGGAACCCCTCGCTGGGTGTCGCCGTGTCCGTTATCAGGCGTATCCGCGAACTGATCTGGGTAGCGATGGGACTGGTTATTCTCTGGGGCTGGTTTCCGGACAGCCGGGTTAAAGAGACCGTGGCGAATTCCGGGAGCAATATGTAATAATTGTGAAATTGAGCGCATTACCATTGTCAATTTAAACGCTATAATATTCATTAAGTAAATAAACAGCTATATGAGTGAGGGAATCAGTATGTGTAAGCAAATGAGTTTGTTCATGTTTTTTGTCCTGCTTGCTGTCTCCGGCCCGATCCGGGCCGAATGTAATCAGGAGAGTACCGGCGGCGGTGAGATCCTGGGCACGCTGGCGGGCGCCGCAATCGGCGGTTTGATTGGTTCGCAGATTGGCAGTGGCACCGGCAACTCGGTGGCCATTGGCGCAGGCGTGGTGGCGGGCGGTTTCCTGGGCAACAAGATGGGACAATCGATGGATTGCCAGGATCAGCAATCTCATTACGATACCACCCAGAATGCACTTGAAACAAAGCCGGTCGGCCAGAGTGCAACCTGGACCAATCCGGATACCGGGCATTCCGGGGAAATTACACCGACGAGAACATATACTGCGTCAGATGGCACGCCCTGCCGTGAATTTACCCAGACGATTTATGTGGATGGGGAATACGAACAGATACAGGGAACGGCCTGTCGGCAGCCCGATGGGAGTTGGAAGCCGGTCAGTTAATCAAAGCCCTATTTTTGATCAACTACTGCGTTGCTGCGCTTGTTCCGGTGCTCATGTACTGATCGTGTACACTGCGCTCCTCGCAAGCACGGTGCCTTGTATTTGAACAAAAATCGGGCTTTTCTAATTTAATATTTTACCTAGTCTAACCTGTCAGCCTTCATCTTACGTTGAAATTGCCGCTTAATAGACTGCATTTGCTTCAATTAATTTGCTTGCTCAGTATAGGTTTGATGTTGCCTGTCCACGCGCATGAGCAGGAGACATTGTTCAACGTCGTCAATCTGCAGGCGCAGGCGGAACGTGAGGTCCCCAACGATCAGATGATCGTTATTCTGGTCACGGAACATGAAGGGAACAATGCGGCAAAGCTTGCGAAAACGATCAATATGGACATGGAATGGGCGCTGGCTATCGTCAAGCAACATGCTTTCGTAACTTACCAGACTAAA
>JAENIZ010000163.1 GCA_016844485.1 Gammaproteobacteria bacterium
AAATTTCATACATAGACTGGTGTATTTTTCCTTGGGACCTTCCGAACAACCGGCGATCAGAAGAATCATGATTACCGCTGTCATGGAACAAGGGGAAGTGGACAGATCAATATTTAAATTCAATCTAAAATCATCACGATCATATTGCGAATCTACAAAACAAACTGCGCCTTTCCGTCCCGGAAAGACCAATCGATATCGCGGTTCTCGACAATAGAGATCAGGACATTGGCTGGATCTATCCCGGGATTGCGGGAAAGGTTTTCAACTACTTTTTTGTAGAACGCTTTTTTCGCTTCCGGTGCACGGCCGCTCCGCATAATGAGATACATCATTACCCGATCTCCGGTACGTGCCTGATATCCCAGACAGTTTGGTTCATGCTCAGTGATGATCTGGTAACGATCATCGTCAGGAAAACCCATTGTTTCTATAACTGCGGAATTTACTCCATCAGCCACCGCCTTGATGTATTCAGGTGGCTTGCCTTTCAGAATCGAAATATTAACCAAAGGCATAAGATTCTCCTCATTGTTCGTTATCGACCTTCGTGTGTTTGCCTTGACAAATCATTCGGACCTGATGTTACGTACACGTATGCATTAATGTCGGAAGGGTATGTTCGATTTATTGATTACAATTAAAAATTTCTGGTCTGTTTTATATCCGGGTTGAGACGGTCGATGTCGGCCTGCACCTGCTCGCGGCTGCGCTGATAGACAATCTCCCGGCCCATGACTGTCCCGGCATACGCCTGCCCGTTGCGGGTAGGTATCAGATCACATTGGACATTATGAATGCCCTTGCCGACCACAACCTGGATACGATTGGCCCGCTTGCTCAACACGACGACGTCCATCGCTTGCCCACTCTCGGTCACAACTACCTTAATCGTTTCATTTATCATCTGATCATTACTCTGACGTGCATAGAAGCACAAATGTCGCGGAGATAAGGATATCTAAGAGCGACGCGTCTTTCATTAACCGCCTGTGTTAATTGTGCAAATCTTACTCTGCTCCGATTCACATTTAAAACTTTTCGTTATTTTCCAGTCCCAGGTTATTGATCTTTGTTTTGCCCAGTATTTTCAACAGGAGATTACGGCATGATCTCAAGACCGGATAAATCATACGTGATAGAAACCTCGAATTAAACATCCAGTAATTCAACCGATTGAAGAAACCTGATCTGCTGCTGATGAGCGCCAGGGCGTGGATGGCATTCGGAGCCGTAATACAGTTGCTTGTCCAGTTTCAACACCATGCCCTGATCAATATCCAGGCCCTGCATGGTGATTTCATCCATAATCTCACCTGAATCCCTGGCATTTATCAGTTTCAACCTCCCCACGGAATCCCGTATGCGCACCAGCCGGCAATAAGCATCACAGGCGGGGCATTCTTTATCATAAACCAGCAGTATTTCCTCTTCCGCTATGGCCTGTGTTATACATCTGTCAAAGAAATAAATCTGTCCTCTAATTTCATTTTGTATCCCGCATTGCACAACAGCAGATTTTCAATCGATATTTCGCAAATTAGTGATTTAAAACAATACAGAAAGTTGATCAATATCAATTTAACCTCAACTGCCTTTGCTAGTATTAAATCAGGTGGAACTATCCAGAATATAATGCTGAAAGGAGTATAAGATGAACCTTCTCACAATTGTTATTATTGCAGCGCTGGTAATTACGGCAGGTGTACTCATTATAGGTGTGGGTTCCATGGCTCTTGGCGGCGAGTTTGATGAAAAACATAGCACACAACTGATGTTTGCACGGGTTGGAATGCAGGGTATTACGTTAATACTATTGCTAGTTGCCCTTTATCTTGCCAATACCTGATACGGGAACAACCGTAGTTCCAGTTTTAGCTCAATGCCCCGTTTAGGGGGAGAATCTGCTTTATCCTTAATTTTTTTAAAAAATTTGAACCAACAGTATTTCCTCTTCCGCCATGGCCTGTGTTATACAACCATGAATCTTGTTTATAAACGCCCGCAGAGAGAAACCAACACCAATTATATCGTGTTCAGTCCCCAATTTCTCATTGCCGGCTGTCCTCAATCTTTTGGGGTTTTGGCCGACGTATACCGGGTAATTGTTCACCGGCCCAGTTAACGATCGTCTGGAGTACAGGCCCGAGACTGCGGCCGGTTTCCGTCAGATGATATTCATACCGAATGGGATTGTCCTGATAAGGCATCTTCGTGATCAGGCCGGTCCTTTCCAGTTTTTCCAGCCTGCTGGCAAGAATATTGGTCGGTATTTTTTCTTCGGAGTCCTGAAATTCCTTGTACCGGCTTTTCCCGAAAAACAGATCCCGGACAATCAACAAGGTCCACTTATCCCCAATCATGTCGAGGGTACAGGCGACCGCACAATCAGATCGTTTGAAACTCATTGATTTCAGGCGTTTTTGTTCTTCCCGTTTTCCCATTTTTTGATGCTAGCTCATCAATATTAAACTTGCAATTTAAAAGTGATGCATTACAATCCGTGTTACTTGCAATAATAAAGTTACTACAGAATA
>JAENIZ010000068.1 GCA_016844485.1 Gammaproteobacteria bacterium
CCTGACATCCAGGTTTCATAATGTTTCTCCAGTCAGATGCTCTACACCTTGAGATATATAAAATTCACCCACCGTAAAATCTACATATTATTCAGTAAGTACTTAATGATCTATATCAATTTTTTAGTATTATTCTAAAATCCGGATCAAATATTTCTAATTTGTTTCCTCTGCCAATCTGTACTTTTGCCTGTTATTCAAACCAGATAACCTGATTATCCATTCACGGTATAATCCAGGGTCTCCCAATGCACTTCCTTAACCTCTGTGACACCCGGTTGGAGCAGGATGGTTGCGGCTACCATCAGGGGTAACTTGAAGAACCTTCTGTTCTTAACGCTCCCCCCTGTAACTTTGGTATTAGAATTTCTTGGCAGTGACATCCCCTGCAACTGACAACCCGACAGACAGCGGGAAGGAAGTATAATGCTTCCTGCCCTTGTTCTTGTTGTCATGTATGGAAATACCGATGCTGAAGGCCTTGCCGTCTTTCAATACAATATCGCCGGTATCACCGGTGGCCAGCTTCCTGGTAACGACCACCGTGTATTTACCATCGGCAAAGCCGCCCGTGGCCGAGAGGTCATTTTTGTCCTCATGCCGGTCCTCAAGGATATATTCATCCCCCGTTTTTATCTCGTTCCCTGCGAAAGAAGCTTCCCATAAATCGAGGAACTGTCCTTTCGAGAGATAGTCATCCAGTTTGTCCCGGGGTTTGTCCTTGGCAAAGTAACCATAGAGTTTTTTCTCTTCGCCGCGATTTTCCGGCATGCCCGTCTGGTCATCATGGCAGGAAATGAAACAGCCGTAGTCATTGAAACTTTTTATTTTGTCGGCAAGTTGTATGGACACCCTGTCTGCTTCCTTCAGTGCAGGATCGGCAACACTCGCGCCGGAACCCTGCCATTGGAACCTCAGGTAGATATTTTCGGCATCATATGCCGCCTGCACTGACACATCTTTAAATCCAGACATGCCGGCAAGAGGTTCCTGTTCCAAGGGCTCTTAACCTTTTTCAATTCCCCGGAAATGATTTTGTCGGACTTGATGTCGTATGAACCATCTTTCGCGACATGACAATCCGCGCAGGCCTTTTCCAGTTTCTTGACGACATTACCACCCGTTCCGTGGTCTTTCCCCGTCATGAAATCCCATGAGGCCACGCCCGGGTAAAAGGTCTTTACAGTTGTTGCTGGCACCTGTCCCCAATCCGGCTCTCCAGCGCTGGCGCTGGGTATGCAAAAGGCAGCCGCTATCAGAAACAGCGAGAAAATCAGGGTTTGCAAGATCTTTGCATCGATCACCCTCATATTCTCCAGAAACCTTGGTTGATTAATTGCAAAATATCCCGGAATACTGTTCATAATGCGTCTCCAAAGTGATAATGCAAAGATTCTTTAAAATTAGGCCTTTTCACTGAACTTTTCTTTGTTTATTCATAAAAGTATGAGCAATTTGAATTTACAATATTGATTTAAATCAAATATAGTTGGTTATTTTCTCATATCAATGTGACTGTTATCGTTTTTTGATTTGTTACCCATTGCTACGCGTATGTGCAACAATAATGTACGCTGTATGCGTCACTTAACTGCTGGCTTTTTTTTACAGTATTCGTCCCTTTTCCCCTGAGTCCTTCCAGTGTTAATCTGACTGAATCGATTTCAATCGGTTTACGGAGAAATCCACCTATGTTTAACCTGGATACCTGGCCAACTATTTCGGAATGGTAGAGTTCGTTTTCATCCATGTTGTTTAACAGGATGATTGTTGCCTGCGAATTCTGGTCTGCGAGATATTCAAGCAAATTGTCTTGTTCAGCCATATCCAGACTCAACATAATGATGTCCGGCTCGATTTCGGAGCATAATGATTTAAATGTATGCTGTTCATGTGCTGAAAAATATTCGAAATTCAGCCGGTTTATTATGCGGCCGAGCACACGACACATCCGAATGTCGCGATCTGCTATCAGGACGTGTTTTATTTTCATTGGTTTTATTGCCCCCTCCGGGCAACTGCTGTAAACCTGATCAATCGGGCAGAAATTATTTTTTTGTCCGGATCCCCTTTATATCACGCTGTATTAAATATTAGCAGCGGGCCGTACGCCCTTGCCTCACCATACAATGAGTTTTATGTGAATTTCTGTGAAGGTTTGTAAAGATTGTGTTAACTGTCTTTTCCGGCCGCAAGACAGGACACCTGTACAGGGGATTAACAAGGAGGATGTAAAGTCGTGGACTTCATTTGCTTTTATCGAGTTGTGACCGGATAAAACAGGCGAGATGTTCAAAAGAATAGGGTTTTTTCAATAAGGCAAACTCTGTACCGGGCATTGTATCCCTGTTATCCAGGTGCTGGCCTGTCGTAAGCGCCGCTCTTAAACCGGGACGGGTTCCGGTTGCCCATTCCGCCAGCTTCCGTCCATTCAATTCGCCGGGAATAACGATATCGGTGAACAGCAGATCAATGGCAATTTCTTCTCTGATGATTCTCATTGCCGTATTTGCGTCACCCGCTTCCAATACCCGGTAACCAAGAGATTTCAGCCCGCGGACGGCAAATCCGCGAACCTGTTCCATGTCTTCTACAAGCAGTATTGTTTCTGTGCCCTCTGGAATAGGTATGGCAATGCTTTCAGTTTTCCGGTCATCTATTTTACGAGCTGTTTCGGGGAGAAGTAATGTGATTTCAGTTCCGGTTCCAGGTGTGCTGGAAATATGGAGTTGCCCACCCGATTGTTTTGCAAAACTGTGCACCATGCTCAAGCCGAGTCCACTGCCTTTCCCGGCCCCCTTGGTTGTGAAGAACGGTTCACATGCACGATCGATCACCTCCTGGTCCATCCCCATGCCGGTATCACTTACTGTAATTATTACGTAGTTTCCAGGTGTGAGTTCTTTATTACCGGCACTGGTATCGGGACCAATAATTATTCGTGAAGTCTTAATGGTGAGATTACCGCCATCAGGCATTGCATCCTGCGCATTTACTGCCAGATTGAGAAGGGCACTTTCCAGTTGGTTCTGATCCGCTATGACTGCCTGAATATCACTATTCAAGTCGATATTTACATTGATAAATTGACCCAGCATACGATCAAGAAAGCGTACGTTATCTGTTATCACTGCATTGATATCAATTTCCTGGGTCAGTAGTTTTTCTTTATGTGATAAAACCAGCAATCGTTGTATCAATTCCCCGCTATCCAGGGAGGCGGATATCGCATCAGCAAGAATCTCTTTAACTTCTTTATTACCCCGGCGGCCAATACCTTCCAGGAGTAACTGCAGGTTTCCCGTAATGATAGTCAGGAGATTGTTGAAATCATGCACAATACCACTTGTTAACTGTCCTGCGGCCTCGACTTTCAGGGCATGGACAAGCTGGTTTTCAGTCTCCAGGCGTTCAGTGATATCTTCCTTGACCGCAAGATAGTGCGTTATCTCACCATCCATGTTTCTAATCGGTGAAATGGTTGCGGATTCCCAAAAGAGTTCACCGTTCTTTTTAACATTATGCAGCATACCCCGCCATTGGCCACCAGCGGTAATGGTGTCCCATAATCTTTTATATTCTTCCGGTGGGGTTTCTCCCGATTTCAGTATCCGGGGGCTCTGTCCGATAATTTCATCATATTCATAACCGGTTACCTGAGTGAATTTTGGATTGACGTATTCGATGTTACCTTGTGCATCGGTAATAATTATAGAAACCGGGCTTTGTTTGACCGCACGTGATAATTTGTTTAACTGTTCAGCCGCATGTATACGCTCGCTTATGTCTCGTATTATGCCGATAAATGTGAACTTGCCGGCATACTGTGATTCGGTTACTGTTAATTCTATGGGAAATATTGTTCTGTCTTTACGCTGCGCCTTTAATTCAATTGTTTTACCAATAATCTTCGCTTCCTTCGTCATTAAATATTGTGAAATATAATCATTATGTCTTTCACGATGTGGTGAAGGCATCAACATCGACACATTTTTCCCCATAACTTCTTCAGTAGAATAACCAAATATTGTTTCGGCCCCCTTATTGAAGGATTCGATAATACCAAGGGTATTGATACTGATAATTCCATCAGAAGCGCTGTTAATAGCCGCGTTAAATTTTGCTTCTTTTTGTTGTATGTATGCACCAATTATTGCCGTTGCCCAAATAGCAAACAGTGTCAGGCCACGATTAGTTAGTACAACCCAGGGAATTCCACCATCGGGTGATGCGTAGTAGCCGATGATGGTCAGGAGTGTTGCGAATCCCGCCATGAGATAAATGTAATACCACCAGGGTGCAAAATAGCCTAACAGGACAAGCGCAATATATGAGGTGCCCGCTGCTACACCTAACGGCATGGAAAGATCAAATACAAGGATGGCAAGAGCCAATATAAGGCTGATACCAATCAGCATGGGTGGGGATATTTTGCCCCATTGTCTGTCCGCTTTCATCCCAATGGTATCCCGCTGGTGGATAATTTCATCTGTTGATAATAATCGATGATTTTGCCTGTTCTGCTCATATGAGTTATAGAGGGCAAGGCGACGATTTTTTTGAGTTTACAACCTGTGGGCATTTTTCTCATGCCGGGCCAGGTTCATTGGCAGGCTTATGCCAGAACAGGCCGGGACATTTTAAACATCTTGTTTTTATCGATAATACTGCCATGGTCGTTATGATTTTATGTAATTCCTTGATTTTAAAACTCATAAGGCGTAACAATTATCCGTTATGGTTATATATAGTCTACGCCAAGTCGATTAGTAAATTAGAGAATATGAATAAACCGGTAAGTATTTTAGTGGTTGATGATGATCAGAGGTTATGCGACCTTCTGGTACGCTACCTGAGTAGGGAAGGCTACCAGGTAATCACGGCGCTTAATGGGGAGCAAATGCGCCGTCATATTGAACAGGAGATACCAGACCTCATTCTCCTGGACCTGATGTTGCCGGGTGAGGATGGTCTCTTGCTGGCGAAAGAATTACGCGTGCACCAGGGACTTGGTATCATCATTCTTACCGGTAAAAGTGAAACGGTGGATAAGATTGTGGGACTGGAAATCGGCGCTGATGATTACATTTCCAAGCCTTTCGATGATAGAGAGTTGCTTGCCAGGATTCACAGCGTTCTCAGGCGCCTTAAACTTGATCATGACAATTCTCAATCATTATCAGATAAAAAACCGGTTGCGCGTTTTGCCGGATGGAGTCTTGACCTGGTTGCGCATGAACTCATCTCTCCTGCCGGGGAAACGGTTCATCTTACCAGTTACGAATTTAAATTTTTATCCGTACTGATACGAAACAACAATCAATTGATGAGCCGGGACAGGATTTTTGATTTGATAGCGGGGCGCGAATGGCGTCCTGATGATCGCAGTCTTGATGTGCTGGTTGCGAAGCTGCGCAAAAAACTGGAACGCGATCCAGCTAATCCCGTAGTCATCAAGACCATCCGCGGCGAAGGTTACAAGTTAACAGTGCCCGTTGACTTCGAATGAAATTCAGTGCTGCATGCCAGTGTGAAACGAGCGACCGAACCCATTTATTTTTAAGGGGTCAGAGCCCTTTTAGAGGGCCGTCTCTTAAAAGGGCTCTGACCCCTTAAAAATGCATAAATAATTCACGTGTTTTATTCCCCGGCCACCGTCATATTTTCTATTAACGCTGATCCCGTAAGAATATTGCCGCGTCTGTCGACATCATTGCCGATCGCAACGATGTGTTGATACATATCTTTCAGATTTCCGGCGACGGTGATTTCTTCTACCGGAAATTGAATTTCACCATTCTCGATCCAGAAGCCGGATGCACCGCGAGAGTAATCACCGGTGACCTTGTTGACGCCGAAGCCGATCATGTCGGTGATCAACAAACCGGTATCCATTTGTTTGATTAGATCGTTGAGTGTTTCCTTGCCCGGTTCAATGATGAGATTATGCACACCGCCCGCGTTGCCCGTTGTCTGCATGCCGAGTTTGCGCGCGGAATAACCGCTCAAGACATAACCCTGCAAAATCCCGTCTTTGACAATATCTCTGGGCCGGGTGGCGACACCATCATTATCGAAGGGGGCGCTGCCGAGGGCTTTCCTTAAGTGCGGTTGTTCATGGATGAGCATGTGATCAGAAAAGATTTGTTCCCCCAGTTTATCCAGTAAAAAACTCGCCCGCCGGTATAAACTGCCGCCGGAGATCGCCGTGGTGAACGCAGAAAACAATCCTGAAGCAACGGGAGCCTCAAAGATCACCGGCACACTGCGGGTGGAAAGTTTTCTTGCACCGAGCCGTTGCACAGTTCGCCGCGCGGCCTCCGTGCCGATGTCTATAATATTCTGCAGGTCATTATGATCGCGGCACTTGCTGTACCAGCCATCGCGTTGCATCTTGCCCGCGTGCTCCGCGATCATGGTGCAATCTATGGTGTGGCTCGACCACTTCCAGCCATTGGCAAATCCGTGCGTGTTTCCGTAGCTATGTATTCCGGAATAAGTGCTGACCATACAGCCGTCGGAATTATTGATCCGTTGATCATAATTTCTTGCACAGTTTTCACATTCGACGGCAATATCAATCGCCTGTTCCGGCGAAATCGGCCAGGGATGATGCAGATCGAGTTCCGGGATCTCCTTTGCTATTAATTCTTTGTCAATAAGACCGGCGCAACTGTCCTCGCTTGCATAGCTTGCGATATCGCAAGCTGCCTTGACGGTTTCCCTGAGTGCTCTGTCACTGAAGTCCGAAGTACTGGCACTGCCTTTGCGTTTACCCATGTATACGGTGACGCCGAGGCCCTTGTCGCGCTCGTGTTCGATCTTCTCGACTTCACCTAACCGTACTGTGACTGAAAGACCGGTGCCGGCGCCGACATCGGATTCAGCCGCAGTCGCACCCTGAACCTTGGCCTCATCCAGGACACGCTGGATCAGATCAACAAGATCATTTTTATTCTGTTCAATGGGCATGGTTGTTGTCATTAATATCAACCTGAAATATATGATGATGCGCATCTTACCATCCCGGCTTAACAGACGTATGTGAACATTGCAGGACCGAATTTGGTAAAATCCCGGCATGGATGTATCAGCTATCCTCGACTCTCTCAACGCAGCACAGCGTGATGTGGTCGCAGCACCCACCGGGAATATCCTGGTGCTGGCCGGCGCCGGCAGCGGCAAGACACGGGTACTGGTGCATAGAGTCGCCTGGTACATCCAGACCGGACAGGCCACCCCTTACGGCATCATTGCTGTTACCTTCACCAACAGGGCGGCGGCCGAGATGCGTGCACGGATTGAGACACTGTTACAGAAACCTATTGGCGGCATGTGGGTGGGGACCTTTCATGGTCTTGCGCATCGCCTGTTACGCGCGCACTGGCAGGAGGCAGGATTGCCGCAAAGTTTCCAGATTCTCGACAACGAAGATCAATTTCGCACGGTACGCCGCGTGATCCGTTCGCTGGAGCTGGATGAATCACAGTACCCGCCGCGCGAGGCGCAATGGTTTATTAACGCGCGCAAGGACGATGGGCTCAGACCTCAGCATATCGATCACGGCGATGAACCGGTCTTGCGCCAGATGACACGCCACGTGCTGGTGGATGAATTCCAGGATACCAACGCCCTGCAGTATGCCTGGCTGCGTTTACTCGTTGGCAACAGTGGCTCCCTGTTCGCAGTAGGGGATGACGATCAGTCGATCTACAGCTGGAGAGGGGCACGCATGGAGAACATGCAACAGTTCAGCAAGGATTTTGCAGATACACAATTACTCCGGCTGGAACAGAATTACCGCTCGACCGCCACGATCCTGAACGCGGCCAATGCGCTGATTGCCAATAACAGCACAAGACTGGGCAAGCAACTCTGGACTGATGGTGATGATGGCGAAAAGATCAATCTCTATTCTGCATATAACGAACAGGATGAAGCGCGTTATGTCGTAGATCACATATCCGCATGGTACAGCAACAGTAATCACTATAACGATTGTGCCGTACTCTATCGCGTCAGCGCGCAATCGCGCGTGCTTGAAGAGGCGCTCATGCGTTCCGGAATACCCTTTCGGGTGTATGGTGGTTTCCGTTTCTATGAACGGGCCGAAATCAAGGACGCATTGGCCTATTTACGCCTGGCGAAATTTCATGATGACGATGCGTCATTTGAACGCATCATCAATACGCCCCCAAGGGGGATCGGTGAACGTACAGTGGAAGAACTGCGCACACTTGCCAAACGGGAAAATTGTTCGTTATGGCGTGCGGCCGAACAATTATTACAGGACAAGTTGCTGAGTGTGCGGGCGTTGGCCGCGCTGGAGAAATTTATCGTGTTGATACGGCAAATGGGACAGTCCAATGAAGGACTGCCACTTGATGAAGTCATAGACAATGTTATCAAACAGAGTGGGTTGATTGAGAATTGTCGCAAGGAAAAAGGAGAGCGAGGCCTGGCCCGCATAGAAAATCTGGAAGAGCTGGTCACAGCGGCAGGTGAATTTGAATCGACAGGCGACGATCAGGAAGAACTTGAACCCTTAGTGGCCTTTCTTGCACATGCATCACTGGAGGCGGGAGAGACACAGGCGGACGCCTATTCGGATTGTGTGCATTTGATGACCTTGCATTCCGCCAAGGGACTGGAGTTTCCCGATGTGTTTCTCGTCGGTATGGAGGAAGGCCTGTTTCCGCATCAGCGCAGTAGCGAGGATCTCGTGCAACTGGAAGAGGAGCGGCGTCTCTGTTATGTGGGTATTACACGCGCCCAACGATCTCTCACCCTAAGCCATGCCGAACATCGGCGTCTGCACGGTTCTGAATATTATCCGCAACCCTCACGGTTCATCAGGGAGTTACCCGCAGAGGCAATTAACGAGGTCCGTCTGGGTAATAGCGTGCGACAACCATTGTTCGATCGCAATACGGATGCTGCTGAACAGAGCGGATTTTCATTAGGCCAGCGTGTTATACACGCAAAATTTGGCGAAGGGATCATCTTGAATCTGGAGGGGTCCGGTGGTAGTACACGCATACAGGTCAATTTTGAACAGGCAGGGTGCAAATGGTTGGTGGCGGCATATGCAAATCTTGAGCTTGCCACTTAAACAATCAGTATAAAAACGTTAATCGATATCATGCGGTATGACAGAAAACTGTTTCCTGCGTGCTTTGGAAAAGTGACATAAAAAAAGAGGCATTGCCTCTTTATTAATTTTTAGAATGTATTTGCCGGTTACTGGCTATTGGTTACCATATAATCGACAGCTGCCTTGACATCATCATCGCTGAGGTCAGCACCCCCGCCCCTGGGAAGCATCATCATCCCGCTGGCACCCGTGAATCCCTGAATTGCATGTTGATACAACGTGTCATTGCCTTGTGCAATCCTGGGTTCCCATGCGGCCTTGTCGCCAAACTGCGGGGTACCGGGAATCCCGGTCCCATGACATGCGATACATAATCCATCATAAATCTTTTTACCTTTATCTCCGGCACTTTCCACTTCTGCAGCTGCTGCAACTTCGACCGTAGCCTCCGGTTCTTCTTTACTAACTTCTCCTGTCGAAGACTGGCTATTGGTTACGATATAATCGACAGCCGCCTTGACATCATCATCGCTGAGGTCAGCACCCCCACCCCTGGGAGGCATCATCATCCCGCTATTACCTGTATATCCCTGAATTGCACGTTGATACAACGTATCATTGCCTTGTGCAATCCTGGGTTCATGACATGAGATACATAGTCCATCATATACGTCTTTGCCTCCGGCGCCCTCTCCACCCGCTGTAACTTCGGTCGCAATTTCCGGTGCTTCTCCAACATCCCCGGCCACACTGACTTCACCCATTGGGGCAGTAATCTCTGCGACAGCTAGCGTCCTGCGTTCCGCATCGGCCGCCTCGTCTATGCCAACGATTCGCGCAACCACAATGAAGATAATCATCATCACTGCCAGTAAACCGACGATTAAGGAAAAGTTTCTGAAAAATAATTGGTCTTGTTCTTTGCTCATAATCACTCCCCTAAGGCCAACTGGCTCAGCCTATATTAATTTCTCCCCCATGTTTGACGCAAGTAAATCCATGCCGGTTAGTCTTTAAATCTTCATATGGACGCAAATCTGACTTAGAGGTACTCTAATTTAATTGATTATTTCTTGAAATAATGCGCCCGTAGCTCAGGCGAACCGGAAAAAGGAAAAGACACTTAACGTGTCTTTTCCCCGGTGAGCGGCTTGGACAGGGAGGTTCAAGACCGTGTCACTTAGCGAGGGATGGATAGCCGAGCTTAGTGACCAAGGTTGCTAATGCACGAAAACAAGGATGACAATAAAGTTTAACGAAGGCGCCCGTAGC
>JAENIZ010000013.1 GCA_016844485.1 Gammaproteobacteria bacterium
ATCTCTACCTGTTAGGCGCCAGGGGAGGGTTTAGCCGTAAAGATTACATTACCGTTCTCGTCCACAGTCTTATAGAGGTTCGGGTCTAAATCAGCAGCCATTTTAAGATGAAATGATATGGATTTGGAACGCTGTAATTCCTTCCCGGACGCATCGACAACCGCAACACTTAGAGAGTGAGTGCCACGATCCAGGTTGGTAAGATTGAACTGGCTGCCGGTCCCTTCAGATACCTTGGAGCCATCCATATACAGCACCAGTTGATCGCCGGCCTTCAATGCCGGTTCAAGCGCTATACTGACCGTCACATTCCGAGTTTTGTATAAGCCTGGGGTTGCTCTTTTTGCGGCGGAGTATATTCAAAATCTTGTTCCGCAGGGGCATCAATCGTCTGTACCTCATCCACCTCAATCTGCTCAGCACCGGGTGAAGGCTTGTCCGTATAGATGACCTCGCCGTCCTCGTCCACGCTCCGATAGACTTCGGCCGCCACCGGTAAAATAGTGAAGAAACTTATAAGTAACAATAAGATACGCATAATCCCAGCATAATCCATATCAGCTTTAGTCACAACTTTGATATCCGGATATTATCCGGAGTTCAGAATAAATGCTAAAAATGCCATGCAGTTCTCAACGTGGTAAACATGGTTTCCAAACAGGGCTGGAAATAAAAAAGCCCCCGTGAGGGGGCTTGATTAACAATTAATACTTTATTTACAAACTGTAATACATATCGAACTCCACCGGATGGGTGGTCATGCGGAAACGGTTCACTTCCTGCATCTTGAGCGCAATATATGCGTCGATCAGATCATCCGTGAATACGCCGCCGACCGTCAGGAAATCGCGGTTGTTATCCAGTATTTCAAGCGCCATCTCCAGCGAAGAACAGACCGTCGGGATACTTTTTTCTTCTTCCGGTTCCAGATCGTAGAGATCCTTCTCAAGAGGCTTGCCTGGATCAAGCTTGTTTTGAATACCATCCAGCCCTGCCATCATCATTGCGGCAAAGGTAAAGTAGGGATTGCCATTTGAATCCGGGAAACGGACTTCAACGCGCCGGCCCTTGGGGTTGGACCAGGGAATACGGCAGGAGGCGGACCGGTTGCGTGCCGAATAAGCCAACAGCGTTGGCGCTTCGAAACCGGGGACCAGCCGTTTGTAACTGTTGGTGCCGGAATTGGTAAAGGCATTAATCGCCCTGGCATGCTTGAATATGCCCCCGATGTAATGCAACGCGAGGTCTGACAGACCAGCATATTTGTTGCCGGCAAACAGATTTTTACCATCCTTCGCCAGTGATTGATGGACGTGCATACCGTTACCGTTATCTCCGACCAGCGGCTTCGGCATGAAGGTGGCTGTTTTACCATAGGCATGGGCGACATTATGAATAACGTATTTCAGGATTTGCAGTTCATCGGCCTTGCCTACCAGTGTATTGAACTTGGTGCCAATCTCCGCCTGGCCTGCGGTAGCCACTTCATGGTGATGTACTTCAATCGTCAGCCCCATGTCTTTCATCGTTGTACACATG
Source organism: Gammaproteobacteria bacterium (assembly GCA_016844485.1). Lineage (GTDB taxonomy): Bacteria > Pseudomonadota > Gammaproteobacteria > Eutrophobiales > Eutrophobiaceae > JAENIZ01. The sequence goes on from JAENIZ010000013.1 coordinate 1,540, forward strand.
GCAGAACGAATGTTCTGCTGGGAATCAACCGGGGGCACAGGAAAATAACCGCCCTTTACACCAGGCCGGTGGCCGGTATTACCATCATCAAACATTCTATTGGTGTTCCAGGAACCTTCATCGGAATCGATGGTATAAGAAGCGCTGTTGATATCCGCATGCCAGCGGACTTCATCAAAAATAAAGAATTCCGGCTCCGGACCAAAGTAAGCAGTATCCGCAATACCGGTTGACTTGAGATAGGCCTCGGCCCGCTTGCCCAGTGAACGCGGACAACGTTCATACCCTTTCATGGTGGTGGGTTCGAGTACGTCGCAGCGAATATTTATTGTGGGCTCATCAAAAAATGGATCCAGTACGGCAGTTTCCGTATCAGGCATCAGGTTCATGTCAGAATCATTGATCCCCCTCCATCCGGCGATCGATGAACCATCAAACATCTTGCCGTTTTCAAAAAAATCATCATCAACAACGGAGGTAGGAATGGTGACATGCTGTTCCTTCCCGCGGGTATCGGTAAAACGCAGGTCAACATACTGCGCCTCATGCTCTTTAATGAGCTTATTAACTTTTTCTTTAGACATCGTTATCTCCTCAGTCTATGTAACCAGACTTATTAACCTGCGTGATACGTGCATCGGATGAGATCTAATCAGCCGCCTGCGTCATTGTGACCACGGCACGGGCAGACCTTAAAATTATTTTCAGACCGAAGGATGTGCATTAAACATGCCATCAAAAAAACATGCAAATTTTACTATTAATTAGATAGTTACCTGAGTATCCCCTTGGCAGATTGCACAATTATAGTGCATATATAAAAATTCATGCACGCCTTTTGTGCATGTTAAAACTGGCCAAAAACAATGAAATGGCGATCCGATATTGTTTCGATACGAAATTGACTCAGGCCCGCATGCCCTAATTGCGCGACTACCTCCCCCGGGGTAAACGCCGCACATAATGAATTATAAAAGTCCCGCTGCAGGATTAAAGGCTCAGCGACAGCGTAAGTATTCACCAACTGCCTGGCCATCGCCCCTGAATCAGGGCGCATTAAATCCATGATAAACACGATAGCGTCCTTCACCGCGTAGTCTTTTATGCACTCCCAGAGTACTGCGGGTTCATGCAAGTGGTGCAACAGGCTGTTACTGAGAATGACCTCATACTCGCGGTGCGGCAATATGGCATCCGGGAGAACACCCTTGAGCAGGCGGATACGATCCGTCAACTTTGCTTTTCTTATCGCGAGTTCACCCTGTACCAGCATGCAGTCTGCGCCATCCACCCCATCGATATGACAACGCGGATAGGCCCTGGCAAAACGGATGGCAATATCTGCAGGACCACAACCCAGATCCAGTACGTTACCGGTAATATTTGCCTTGGGGAAAAGGTCACGAAATTTGTCAATGAACATGCCATGCGGTTCACTGAAATCGGCCCCGGTATAGGCCAATGCCTGGGCTGGATCATCCATGAGTTCAGGTTCAGGAACCCGTCGCATAATTATCAGCTTGATGCAAAACTACTGTGCGGCCCATCTCCTTTGTCGCGTGCTCACTCGACGCTCGCCTATCTACTTGATATGTCTCGCGCCTCGTTCCGCGTCTTCGCGGAGCTGGGCCTGCTCGTGTCATTTTGCATCAACCTGTCAGACAGGTATTAAGGATTCGCCTGTCATGAGTTCCTCCAGCGTCTCCCGCCTGCGAATTTCATGCATGGTTTTACCATCAACCATCACTTCACAGGCGCGTGTACGGGAATTATAAGTGGAACTCATGCAGAAGCCGTATGCCCCCACCGAACATATCGCAAGCACATCGCCTTGCTGTAAAAAAAGTCTCCGGTCTTTGCCCAGGAAATCAGCTGTCTCACATACCGGGCCGACGATATCGTACACCTCGCCCTTGTTTTTCTTCTGTTCAGTCAAAGGCAGGATATTATGCCAGGCGCCGTACAATGCCGGACGCAGGTGATCATTCATCGCCGCATCCACAATGGCAAAATTCTTATGCGGTGTTTGTTTCAGATATTCCACCCGCGTCAGTAACACCCCCGCATTACCCATGATGCTGCGCCCCGGCTCCAGGATCAGTTGGCAAGGTGTGCCGGAAAATATCTCAAGGACAGCAGCCACATACTCCTGTGGAGTGGGTGGTGTTTCATTCTGATAACAGATCCCCAGACCGCCCCCAACATCGATATGCTGCAATGCTATGCCCTTGTCTTCAATCGCCGTTGCCAACGACTTAAGACGTTCAAGCGCATTGATAAACGGGGCCATGGATGTGATCTGTGAACCAATATGACAGTCAATCCCGACAACTTTGACAGAATCCATTATTGCTGCCATTGCGTAGACCGGCAGGGCATCTGCATAGGGAATACCGAACTTGTTTTCCTTAAGCCCGGTGGCAATGTAAGGATGCGTACCCGCATCGACATCGGGGTTCACGCGTATTGATACCGGTGCCATCATTTTTACTTTACCAGCCACGCTATTAAGGCGTTCCAGCTCGGCGATCGATTCGACATTGAAGCATTTGATCCCGGCCTTCAGTGCACGTTGCATCTCGTCCGTCCGTTTGCCCACACCGGAAAATACCACCTTGCGGGCATCGCCCCCTGCCCTTAACACACGCTCAAGCTCGCCAATGGATACAATGTCAAACCCGCAACCAAGCCGTACCAGTAAATTCAGTATCGCTATATTGGAATTCGCCTTGACGGCGTAACAGATCAGATGATCCCGCCGCCCGAATGCGGAATTAAAGGCGTGCCATTGCTGCTCAATAGTTGCACGTGAATAGACATGGCAGGGTGTGCCAAAATGCCTGGCAATCTCCGCCAATGCCACCTCTTCGGCGCAAAGCTGGCCGTTTGAATACGCAAACGCTTGCATGATCGCTTATGCAGGCAAATGGGGAATAGACAGGGAAGACTGTTTTTCACCCGGATGATACAGATCACCTTTCTGCCCGCATGCTGGAGTGAACATCAATACGGACAGGAAAAGAAGCAGCCACAGTATCTTTCCTGCTTGGCTGAAGGACATATGTATCTCCGGGGTATTGATAATTATGCCGTGAGCATAGCAAATAAATGGCACCCGGAAAAACAACTTGAAATCATTTCCCCGCTATTGCGAGGATCAGCTATGGACAGTAAACAACACGCCGTCATCATCGAACCCCGATACAGCCATAAGGCCAGTGTCATCTGGCTGCACGGACTGGGTGCGGACGGGCATGATTTTGAACCCATCGTGCCTGAACTCCATCTGCCGGATAATCTCGGTATTCGTTTTATCTTCCCGCATGCACCCGTCCGCCCGGTAACCATCAATGGCGGTATGGCAATGAGGGCATGGTATGACGTCAGGGGAAGTGATCTCAGCAAACAGGAAGACGCTGTATCAATCGAAGCCTCGGCCCGGATACTCGACAGTTATATCAATGCGGAACTGGCGAAAGGCATAGCAGCCGGAAAGATTGTGATTGCCGGCTTTTCCCAGGGCGGTGCCATCATCTTGCATGCCGGGTTACGCTATCCCGAGAGACTCGCAGGCCTGTTGGCGCTGTCCACTTATCTGCCATTACCGGATCGGCTTGCCGGCGAGGCGCATCCTGAAAATGCAGCAGTACCCATAATGATGCTGCATGGTACGTTTGATCCTGTCATACCCGTTGCCCTGGGAAAACGATCGTGCGATTTTTTACAACAATCAGGTTATCCGGTGGAGTGGCGCACCTACCCCATGCAACATGCAGTCTGTCCCGAGGAGATCCGGGATATCAGTCTTTGGCTCAAGACTAAACTTGGTGATTAGTGATTGGTAATTGGTGACTGGTGACTGGTAACAAATAACTAATCACTAATTACTAATCACTAATTACTGATTTTTACGCCCTCTCGGATGCTGCTTGCGATTGGAATGCTTGTGTGGTGCACCTCTTGATTCTTTTCGTTTCAATCTTACCGGGGGCAACGGTTTATTCAACAAGCCACTATCAACTTTTATTACCGGAATTTTATATCCAATAAAATCTTCAATCTCCGTCAGGGAATAGACAAATTCCTCGCATGCAAAACTCACGGCGTCGCCGCTCGCGCCGGCGCGTGCTGTCCGTCCGATACGGTGAACATAATCCTCAGCATTCTGCGGCAGATCAAAATTGAATATGTGACTCACCTCAGGAATATGCAGTCCACGGGCGGCCAGATCTGTTGCAACCAGGATTGGCAGCCTGCCTTCAGAAAATTCCTGGAACAGGCGTTGCCGTTTTTTCTGGGGTACATCTCCGGACAGAATCGAGGCATGAAAATGGTTACCCTCCAGATAGCTCCACACCTTTTCCGCCACCCTTTTGGTATTAACAAAAACGATCGTGCGCTTGGGATCAATCCGTGTTAACAACCCGATTAATAGCGGGATCTTTTCTTCATTGGCAATGTGATAGATCACTTGCGTGATCTTGTCCGCCGTTACCTGCTCAGGATTGATCCTGACGAATTTCGGATTATTCATATGCTCATAGGCAAGTTCGGTAACCCGAAAAGATAATGTCGCGGAAAATAACATGCTAAGGCGCTCTTGTGGCCTTGGCATGCGCCTTAACATATAACGAATATCACGTATGAATCCCAGATCAAACATGCGATCCGCTTCATCCAATACCACGATTTCCAGTGATTTGAAATTGAATACACCTTGCTTGCTGTAATCGATAAGGCGCCCAGGTGTCCCAATCAGGACATCAACACCCTGCCCCAGATGTGTACGTTGCTTTTCATAATCGATTCCGCCATACACGAGGCCCATGGTCAGGCCAGTATATTTACCCAGCTGCAAGGCATCTTTATGGATCTGGATGGCAAGCTCCCGTGTAGGCGAAATAATCAGTGCACGCGGTTGCAGATGTCCCGTGCTGGTTACCGGACGCTTCAGTAAATGGTGAAAAATGGCCAGCAAATAGGCGGCCGTTTTGCCGGTCCCTGTCTGGGCCTGCCCGGCAATATCCTTCCCTGCCAGGACAACGGGCAAACTTTCTGCCTGTATTGGGGTACAATGGTTGAATCCGGCGTCACGCAGGGCGTTAAGCAATCGCTCATCTAACTGGAATTGTCCGAATTCCACGTTAATTGTGTGCGGCAAATTCATTATTTATGCAGAATTATTAACAAAATTTCTTCCCTCATAACTTGCATTCGACTGGTAAATTGGTTGAAACTAGTATCGCTGATATAAATATAGGGACAAGAAAAATAATGGGCAAAAACATCATTCATGTCACAGATTCAACCTTTGAAGAAGAGGTTCTAAAGTCTGACACACCGGTGATGGTGGATTATTGGGCCGAATGGTGTGGCCCTTGCAGGGCAATTGCACCCGTGCTCGAGGAGCTGGCGGACGAATACAACGGCAAGCTGATCGTGGCAAAAATGGATGTTGATCAAAATCAGTCAACACCACAGAAATATGCGGTCCGTGGCATACCAACCCTGATGATATTCAGAAACGGGGATGTGATCGGCACCAAAGTCGGACAGGCGTCAAAATCACAACTGTCGGTTTTTATTGACAGCACCATTTAAAACAAATAAATTTTGACTGGACGAACGCTGATTCGCGTGCTAACTTGAATAGTAATATAAAGTATAATCTACTCTTTCTAGTTACCAAATTCCCCAAGGCGATTTTAAATTTTTTACAGAATTGATCCGGAAACGCACATTTGCGTTTACGTAATTTTCATCATCAAGCAATGAAACCATACTGGAGTCCATGAACCTTACAGAACTCAAACAACAGCCCGCATCAGAGCTTATCACCCTCTCAGAGACACTGGGTCTTGACGGCCTCGCCCGCTCACGAAAACAGGACGTCATTTTTGAAATCCTTAAGGCCCAGGCCAAAAAAGGCGAAGACATTTATGGCGACGGTGTACTGGAAATATTGCAGGACGGTTTTGGGTTCCTGCGTTCAGCCGATAGTTCATATCTTGCAGGGCCAGACGATATTTATGTCTCCCCGAGCCAGATACGGCGCTTCAATTTACGCACGGGGGATAACATCGCGGGCAAGATACGCCCGCCCAAGGACGGCGAACGATATTTTGCCCTCCTCAAAGTCAATGAAATTAATTTTGAGCCTCCGGAAAAAGCCAAACATAAAATATTATTTGAAAATCTCACCCCGCTTTTTGCTCATTCCAGACTTATCCTCGAATTAGGTAACGGCAGTACCGAAGATTTGACACCACGCATCATCGATCTGGTGGCGCCTATTGGAAAAGGGCAACGCGGTCTTATCGTTTCACCGCCCAAGGCCGGCAAGACCATGATCCTGCAGAGTATTGCCCAGTCGATCACACATAATCATCCGGAGTGTCATCTGATCATTCTTTTGATTGACGAACGTCCTGAAGAAGTCACCGAGATGGAACGTTCCACGCAGGCGGAAGTCATCTCCAGTACCTTCGATGAACCTGCAAGCCGTCATGTGCAGGTCGCCGAGATGGTCATCGAACGGGCCAAGCGTCTGGTCGAACATAAAAAAGATGTGGTGATACTGCTGGATTCAATTACCCGTCTGGCCCGTGCCTATAACACTGTCGTCCCCGCCTCCGGCAAAGTCCTGACCGGCGGTGTTGATGCCAACGCCCTGCAAAGACCTAAACGATTCTTTGGCGCGGCGCGCAATATCGAGGAAGGCGGCAGCTTGACCATTCTCGCGACCGCCCTGATCGACACAGGATCCAGGATGGACGATGTGATTTATGAGGAATTCAAGGGTACGGGCAACATGGAACTGCATCTGGATCGAACAATCGCCGAGAGACGTGTTTACCCCGCCATCAATATCAATCGTTCCGGTACCCGCCGTGAGGAACTGTTGACGAGCAAAGATGAACTGCAGAAGATGTGGATATTACGGAAGCTCTTGCACCCCATGGAAGATATTGCCGGTATGGAATTTCTGCTGGAACGCCTCAAGGCCACCAAGACCAACGTCGATTTCTTTGATGCGATGAAACGGCAGTAACAAAACTATTGCGCGGACCATCTACTTTGTCGCGTGCTCGCTCGACGCTCGCCTATCTACTTGATATGTCTCGCGTCTCGCTCCGCGGCTACCCTTGCTGGGCCTGCTCATAACGTTTTGTATCAAGTCGATAGTTTTACCTTATAGCTATCTACCCTGTTATCGCAGCATCTTCGGACTGATAATAACGCATGAGGATTTCAGCAACTTCAGGTCGGGCAAACTCTTCCGGCAATGCCTTGCCTTGTGCCAACATCTCGCGCACCCTGGTTCCGGACAGGTTAACAAAATCATCGGGTGTATGGTCCGGGGCATCGCGCATCATCACTACCTTATTGAGTTTTTTCGAATAGGCGGTGTTATCCGCCTTAAAGATTTGAATTAACAGGGCGTCCTCGGGAATGGTGTCGAAAATTTCCTGCGCCTCGAACGGACCATAGTAATTACCAACCCCGGCATGATCGCGTCCAACAATCAGGTGCGTACAACCCGCGTTCTGTCTGAACACCGCGTGCAGGACGGCCTCCCGCGGACCGGCATATAACATATCGAAACCATAGCCGGTGATCATGACTGTATTTTCAGGAAAATAAAGTTCCACCATTTTTCTGATTGCGGCATCACGGACATCGGCAGGGATGTCCCCTTTTTTTAGTTTGCCGAGCAACATATGGATCAAGATCCCATCTGCGTTGACCGCGTCTTTTGCCATCTTGCAGAGTTCCTCATGCGCCCGGTGCATGGGATTACGCGTCTGAAAAGCGACTACTGTTTCCCAGCCCTTTGCCTGAATTTCATTCGGGATCTGGACTGCCGTGCGAAAGGTAGCGGGAAAATCTTTTTCAAAATAACTGAAATTCAATACCTGGATGGGACCGGAAATAACGTACTTGCCCAAGGTCATGAATGTAGCAACACCGGGATGAGCTTGATCCAGGGTGCCAAAGATTTTCTCCGTTATGCGATTGAGTTGTTTTTCTGAAATCTCTTCGATTGCCTCGACATCCTGGATGGCCAGAACAGATTGTCCTGCAACATTCGGATCACGCAATGCAATTCGTTTCGCACTCTTGATCGACTTGATAGCATGCGTCCTGTTCAAACAAGGCACGGGCCAGAACAGACCATTCCTTGTTTTCATTGTCTCGGCCACACTGACGGCATCAGCAATGTTCATATAACCCCTCAGGGGTGTGAAATAGCCTGCGCCCAGCATGACGGCATTGGCTGCGGCAGCGGAATTGAGCAGTAAAGAAGGTAGTGTATCGGCCTCTGCCATCAACTTTGCACGCCGATATGTATCTTCTACAAACAAGGGGGTCAGTACATCAGACCCGTGCGGTTTGATCATTATTCTTCTCCATAAATCACAAATAGATATTGTTCCCTTAGCATAGAGGGGGTAAAAAAACGGTCGCTAACAATAACGTGCTGTAAAATAAATTCAAGGATTAATCGTATAAATTGGCACAAACAGCAGGTAAGGATTATGATTAAATGTATAACAAAAAACAGTGGGGGGAGCATTATGTCAAAAACACCTACACCCTTACAACCGACCGATCCTGATAAAAATACCTCGACTATTCTGGGCCCCATGAGTGATCAGGCCACCGTACAAATGGATTTACAGAACGAGAAATGTTACTGGAATAGCGACGCATTTTCCCAAGGCGACCAGATCAGCGTGGATGGTAAATACTATGAATGCAGTTACGGCCGCTGGGTCGAGGTCGATGACTGATTTCATGTTTCCCCAGACGGCCCATCCCTGAAATCGTAACGCTCCCCCTGTTTGATAATATCGCCTGTGTGCAGGCGAAAATGGCCTGATTGCCTGTCCTGAAAGTAAAACTTCAGGGTCTGGCGAATGGTCGCAAACGCCAGATCATCCCACGGGATCAGATGTTCTGCGAACAGATCCACCGCCACGCTCTCTTTCCCCGGGGAAAAATCCAGATCAAGCAACTTTGAACGGTACATCATGTATACCTGATCAACATGCGGCAGATTAAACACAGCATACAGTTCCAGAAGTTCAACCCTGGCATTCGCCTCTTCCAGGGTCTCTCGCAGGGCTGCTTCAAAACTGGTTTCGCCGAGTTCCATGAACCCCGCGGGCAAGGTCCAATACCCCCGGCGCGGTTCGATCGCCCGCTTGCACAACAATATCCTGCCGTCATGTTCGGGAATACAGCCCGTCACTACTCTTGGATTCTGGTAATGAATGGTTTCGCACACAATACATACATAGCGCGGTCGATCATCATCAGGTGGAATCTTGCTGATGACCTGGCTTCCGCAGTGACTGCAAAATTTCATGGACAGGATCTTACTCGTGGTTCATTGTGATCAATAAATATTAAACGTTACCCGGTTTCATAATCTGCGTCCAAACGTATATCATCGACCGCACTCCAGGGCGGGCTGACAATAGCGGCAAAAACCAGTGTTTTGTCATCCGTATTTTCGATCCATTGTGCTGCACCCGCGGGAATAACGATGACATCACTCGCACTCACCATTGCATCTTCGCCATCGATGTGCATCCTGCCTGTGCCCTCGAGGATATAATAGATCTCTGTCTGGTTAAGCCTGTGCCGGTAACTTCGTTTGGCCGCATCAACTGTTGCAATCGCAATGGAGTAAGGTAGATTGACTGTATCATTCTTCGGATGTAATAACTCGCGTATACGGCAGCCGTCAATTGCGATAAATTCTTCACACTCATTCAGATTTTTAATGAACATAAGGCCTATCTCTTTTCATTATTAATTATGACCAGCGACGATTCAGTATATGCAAATGATACTCCCGCATGTACCGGGATTTTATTAACCAATCTCGGCACACCGGATGCGCCGACGACAACTGCCGTGCGCCGGTTCCTGGCAGAATTTCTGTCAGACCCGAGGGTGATCGAGGTTCCGAAATTCCTCTGGTGGATAATTTTGCACGGATTTATCCTCAGCACACGACCCCAACGATCGGCAAAAGCATATCAGAAAATCTGGACGGAGAGCGGATCACCCCTGCTCGATATTTCAATGAAACAGGCTTCCGCACTGCAGGAGATAATGAGTCAGCAATCCACAACTGATATTAAAGTCGTTCTTGCGATGCGCTATGGCAATCCTTCACTCCGGGAAGGCCTGGAAAAATTAAAAGAGGCTAACGCTCAACGTATATTAGTCCTTCCGCTATACCCGCAATATTCCGCCACGACGACTGCATCAACGTTTGATGCTGTCGCTGACATACTGAAAACCTGGCGCTGGTTGCCTGAACTGCGCATGGTCAATCACTATTACAACGATCCGGATTATATACGCGCACTGGCTGAGAGTGTTCGATCACACTGGAATGAAAACAGCCGCGCTGAAAAACTCCTGTTCTCCTTTCATGGCATCCCGAAGCAATACGCGGATGCCGGCGATCCTTATCCGGACGAATGCAATGCAACAGCCCGTCTTGTAGCGCATGCATTACAGCTCGGCAATGATCAATGGTCTGTATCCTTCCAGTCACGATTTGGCCCGGGAGAATGGCTTAAACCGTATACGGATCTCACACTGAATGAATGGGGAAGTTCCGGGATTTTAAGCGTTGACGTGTTGTGCCCGGGTTTTGCCGCTGACTGCCTGGAAACCCTCGAAGAGACCAATATGCAAAACCGTGCCCTTTTTCTTGCAGCCGGAGGAAAACGGTTTTCCTACATACCCGCCTTGAACGATCGTCCGTTACATATCACGGCCCTTGCTAACCTGATATCAAGACACTGCCAGAACTGGACCGACAGCCGCTAACTCTGAAGAATTACTGATAATCTGGTGTGGCGACTCATGATTTTAAATTGCACTTGCAGATCTCCTATCAATTTCTGATCTTCTGTCGTAGCCACTTCTGCGGTCCTGGCCATCGTAACTGGCGGTATTGGGCTTCCGGCGATCTTTTCTCGATCTCCGTGCATGTATGGATTCACGTTGTTGATGTAGCATAAAAAATCTCTCCGGACTTATTAACGTTTCTGATTTTTCTGAATTTCCGTCCCTTCCCGGAAGGTCACATGATTATAATACTTTTTCTTACCGGCTTGGCAACCTTCTAGTCTCCGTAAATTGTTACAACGATATGCCTCTCATGCGGTGCATGACGATGTTCCCAGAGATAAATTCCCTGCCAGGTGCCCAGCGCACAACAGCAATTGCTTACAGGTACTAGCAGACTGCTGCCGGTCAATACGCTGCGGACATGCGCAGGCATGTCATCCGGGCCTTCCGTCGTATGCCGGAACAGAGGGTCGCCATCCGGCACCATATGACTCATAAATGCCTCCAGATCCTTACGTACAGCCGGATCAGCGTTCTCACATAAAATAAGCGATGCGCTGGTATGCTGAATAAAGACATTACAAAGCCCCTTTTTAATTCCCGAATTGCTGATGATCCTTTCAACTTCCGCAGAGAATTCGAACGTGCCACGTCCTTTGGTCCTGAGAGTGATGGTCTCCTGACAGATCATGGCATGACCTCATCAAGTTGCGCATAAAAATCCAGGATATGCCGGGTATTTGTGCCCAGATCACCTTTGCCTGTCCTTGAACTTGATCGGATATACACTGCATTATTTCCTTCAGATACCGGCACAATCCTGATGAGTACATCATCCTTGAATTTCCATAACGGTGTGGTAACAACCACATGCAACTCATGGTGATCATGATCATCGTGCAGTAATTCCCAACCTGCCTGCTTCACAGTTTTTTCAAGCATGGCGTGGATCTCATCCACCGTGTAAGGATAAACACGCATTGTTAATTCCGGGAAAACCGGGTGCAAGGAAGTCTCGGCGATATTGGTTGTCAAATATGTCTGCAACCGCGTCATTATTCCGGGTGCCGCAGTCAAAGGCAGGTTATTCCGGATAAAAGCAGCGACCACAAAAATTACCGGAATAACGATTAAGAACAGGACAAAGATATAAAACTTCGCTAACATCATCAGCACATAGTTTTGTATACAACTTGATCGGGTTCAATTATGAAACACTTGAGAATTTTTCTGGCGCTAGCGTTTTGCACATTATTACCGGCCTGCGGTTCGTCGATCAATCAGGATAATTTTGACAAGATACAAAGCGGCATGGAGGAAATGGAGGTGATCAATATCCTGGGGGAGCCTGCCAACACGTCCAGTATGGATGCTGGTGTAGCGTCCGTCACCTCATCCGTCTGGGAAGATGAAGAAGCTGTAATTTCAATCCAGTTCCTGAATGGCAAGGTGCAGATGAAAAATTTTACGCGGCAGGAAAAATAATAAATCATGAATTGATCAGGCGGTTGGTGATCAACCCGTAAAATTCATCGCCGTCGTGAAACAACCAGCCCAGATGTTCCCCGCAATTTGAACACACGGCAATCTGCCAGCGATACCCTGCAAACCAGGTATGTTCTGCTATCGCCGGACCGACCTGCGAACACCCCGGTGCGTGCCGGAAACAACCGATGTCAAATACAATGTCATTCGGATTTATGCAGGTATGAAAATGACTGTTGTTGACGACGATGCGTTCACCTTCACTACTGATGATATGGCCACACGCCCTGCATAAGAGTGATTTTTCATTTATAGTTTGTGTTTTCTTTACAACGGCCTCAGCAGGTCCCTCAAGGTCCCGGACTGATCTATCAAAAAATTGCAGAACGAGTGTGGCCATGATGCACCTTACGGCTTGCGCTAAACCAGCATGCGTATTCCAACACCGGCCAGCACGACCGCAAAGATGCGTTTTAATGACTTGACAGGCAAAGTATGGGTCAGACGTGCGCCTAGCGGCGCAAACAGCACACTGGCAATGAGAATAACAGTCGCGGCCGGCCAATAGACATATCCGGTACTGCCGGCAGGCAAATTTTCTGAATCCCATCCGGTAATCATCATGGCAATAGTACCAACCAGCGCTATCGGCAGACCACTGGCCGATGATGTTGCAATCGCATTGCGGATATTGACATTACACCATAACAGAAAGGGCACGGTAAGCGTGCCACCACCAATACCGAGCAGTGTCGATAACGTGCCGATGCCGCTACCGGCAAGAAACATGCCGCCACGTGCGGGCAATTCACGGTGCGCAGACGCTTTTATATCAAAACCGATTTGAACGGCGACCAGTATTTCAAACACTCCAAAGGCAACCCGCAGACTATTACTCGCAAGATGATCCGCAATTATTGCTCCCAGCAGCCCGCCCAGAATAATTCCCGGCACAAATAATTTAACCTGGGACCACAAAACGGCCCCATGCCGATGATGAGTAAAAGTGGAGGAGATCGATGTGAAAACGATAGTCGCCAGTGAAGTCGCCACGGCCAGGTGCATCAGGATTTCTGCGGGCAAGCCCTGCCGGATAAAGAGATATAACAGCGCAGGCACAATAACGAGCCCGCCCCCCAGGCCCAGAAGACCGCCAATAATACCCGCCAGGGCGCCCACCAGCAGGTAGGCAAGCAAAACGGGTATTTCTGTCTCTACTATCATTACGATTTCTTGCTACATTTTAACCAGTTAAAAACTTGTTTTTTCGGCCATTATTATTGCACAGGCGATATAAAAAAGTTGCGCCTGTAAAGATAAATAAGGACAATTCTTAAAGCAGTTAATAAGACAATTCATCCGATGCTATTCAATTATCAGAAAAAAATGACCGGGGAGAAGGCTGTTGTTGATATGTCGCAACGCATCTTCTCATCGCTCGTATTGATGACCATCATCAACCTGCTCGCATTTACGCAGGGCGTGAACGGGGCAACGATCGAAGAGCAACGCAAACAATACCAGGACGCCAAGAAGGCATTACAGGCCGGCAACCTGACAAAATTTACCACCCTTGCAGAAAATCTCACTGACTATCCGTTACACCCCTATTTGCGTTACAACTACCTGCAACCAAGACTGCACAAGGTCAATGCAGATGAAATCCGGGAATTTATTGAACAACACGATGATTTCCTGCTGACCGATCAACTGCGCACACAATGGCTGAGACACCTTGCCAGAACCGGCCAATGGCAAATTTTTCTCGACAATTATACGCCGCAACAAGACACCACCCTGCAATGTTATCAATTACTCGCACGCATCAAGACCGGCAATCTTACCTACTTGCTTGAAGACACTCGCACACTCTGGCTGGC
>JAENIZ010000069.1 GCA_016844485.1 Gammaproteobacteria bacterium
GCTGGCGGATGGTGAGGAGGTGGAACTACCGATTTCCAAGGTGGTTCGGGCGTATCAACCGAACAAGATGACACTGCTGGATAAATACGGTTTTTATTTTGAAAAACTGTGGGAGTTTATGAGTGATGAACCCAGAGAGGCGAATACAGAGGGTGGTATTTTCCCGGCAATATTTGGCACCGTCATGATGGTGATTATCATGGCAATTATTGTGACGCCATTTGGCGTTATTGCCGCAGTCTATTTGCATGAATATGCAAAACAGGGGTTGTTTACCCGCCTGATTCGAATCGCGGTGAATAATCTGGCGGGTGTTCCTTCCATTATTTATGGCGTTTTTGGCCTCGGCTTTTTTGTTTATTTTGTCGGTGGGAACATCGACCAGATCTTGTTCCCGGAGGCATTGCCGTCGCCCACATTTGGAACGCCCGGATTATTATGGGCCTCATTGACACTTGCCCTCCTTACCGTGCCGGTAGTTATTGTCGCAACAGAAGAAGGTTTGTCACGTGTGCCACGCGATATACGCGAAGGCAGTCTGGCGCTGGGAGCGACCAAGGCAGAGACGCTCTGGCTCACGGTTTTGCCAATGACAGCGTCTGCCATGATCACCGGTCTGATCCTGGCGGTGGCCAGGGCGGCCGGTGAAGTTGCACCTTTGATGCTGGTCGGCGTGGTCAAGCTTGCGCCATCATTGCCATTGGACGGGAATTTCCCCTTTTTGCACCTGGACAGAAAATTCATGCATCTGGGGTTTCATATTTATGATGTGGGCTTTCAGAGCCCCAATGTAGAGGCGGCACGACCACTGGTCTATGCTACGGCATTGCTGCTGGTCCTGATTGTGATCATTTTAAACCTGACAGCCATACGGATTCGTAATAGGCTAAGAGAGAAATACCGTGCAGCAGAACAAAACTGATAATCTGAATTTTGCAGGGGAGAGGGTGGTGACCGACGTAGAGAATGACACGCCGACACATGCGATGGATTTACGATCCGTCATCAGGCAGGAAAATAGATTCAATCTTGCGGATGAGAAACTATGCATTGGGGTAAGCGGTTTCAATCTTTATTATGGGGACAAACAGGCGTTAAAGAATGTTACCATGACAATCCCCGAAAAACGGGTGACGGCGTTTATCGGGCCGAGCGGTTGCGGAAAATCCACGCTACTGCGTTGTTTTAATCGCATGAATGACCTGATTGACAGTGTCCGTGTTGAGGGCACTATCTGTCTGCATGAGCAGGACATTAACGTCAAGGACGTCAATGTTTCCGAATTACGCCGCCGGGTGGGAATGGTATTTCAGAAACCAAATCCATTTCCGAAATCGATATACGAAAATGTCGCCTATGGCTTGCGTATTCAGGGGATCAAGAGTCGCCGTACGCTCGATTCGGCTGTGGAGAAATCATTAAAAAGCGCGGCATTATGGGATGAAGTCAAAGATCGCCTGCATGACAATGCGCTGGGCCTTTCCGGCGGTCAGCAGCAGCGCCTTGTGATTGCCAGGGCGATTGCCATTGAGCCGGAGGTATTATTGCTGGATGAACCGGCATCAGCGCTTGATCCGATCTCGACCTTGAAAATCGAGGAGCTGATCTATGAACTCAAATCAAATTACACAATCGTAATTGTGACACATAACATGCAACAGGCTGCGCGTGTATCTGACTACACGGCTTATATGTACCTCGGCGAGATGATTGAATATTCCGATACCAATACGCTGTTTACGAATCCGAAAAAGAAAATGACCGAAGATTATATTACCGGCCGTTATGGTTGATATCCTTAGCTAGGGAGACAGAATTATGAACGTAGGCACAGTCTCACAACATATTTCGAAGCAGTTTGATAATGAACTGGAGAATATACGGGAACGGGTGCTTGTCATGGGCGGTCTGGTTGAGCAGCAACTGTTCAATGCCCTGAAAGCACTGACCGAATCAGAAGTTGAATTTGCCGAAGGAGTCATCAAGAAAGAACCGGAAGTTAACCGCCTAGAAGTTTCCATTGATGAGGACTGTACCAAGATACTGGCCAAGCGCCAGCCAGCGGCCCGTGATCTGCGTCTCGTTATGGCAGTCATTAAAACCATTACCGATCTAGAGCGAGTCGGTGATGAAGCGGAAAAGGTTGCGAAAATGGCCATCGATCTGATAGAGAAACAGGGTCCAAAATCCTACTATGTTGGCATCAACGCCATGGGAAACCATGTGCGCAACATGGTTCATGACGCACTGGACGCCTTCGCCAGGATGGATACCAAGGCTGCATTGAGGGTTGCTGGTGAAGAGCCAAAATCTGATGAAATGTATGTTGCGATTTTACGCCAGTTGATTACTTACATGATGGAAGATCCGCGCAATATTACAGGCACTATTGATGTGGTATGGACGGCGCGGGCGCTGGAGCGTATTGGCGATCATGCGCGCAATATCTGTGAGTATGTGATCTATTTTGTTGAAGGCAAGGATGTGCGCCACATCAGTATTGAGCAGATGGAAAAAGAGGTTAACGCAGATTGACTGTATTAAATTGGTTCAAACGTTGTAATTGATGATCTAAATAACACAGACTTGTGTGTCTGTGTAAATTGTTTTCCCTTCCTCATGTGTGTTTGACATAAATTTAAAAGAGATATGGCCGGAATGCTGAAACAACATGGATGACTTCAACCTGAAATTGCCGGAACTCTACATTAACAGAGAGCTGAGCCTGCTTGAATTCAATCGCCGTGTCGTTGAGCAGGTAAAGGACACATCGATTCCTTTGCTGGAACGCCTGCGTTTTCTTTGTATCGCCAGCACCAATCTGGATGAATTTTTTGAAATACGTGTGGCAGGCCTCAAGCAACAGGTTAAATACGGATCGGTTCAGACGGGCCCGGATAATCTGACGCCGGTTGAGATACTAAAACGTATCAGCGAAACAGCCCGTGAGATTATTGGCGAACAATACCGCGTACTGAACGAGATCCTTATTCCCGAACTTGCCAAAGAAAAGATCCGCATAATCCGCAGGACGCACTGGAAACCCAAGTTATCAAGGTGGGTAAAGCGATATTTTAAACGCCAATTGTTGCCGGTATTGAGCCCCATAGGACTGGATCCGGCCCATCCATTTCCCAGGGTATTGAACAAGAATCTTTATTTTATCGTTTCGCTGGAGGGCAAAGACGCCTTCGGGCGCGATAGCGGTTTTGCGATTGTACGGCACCGCGCTCATTACCCAGGATTATACATATTCCAAACGGAATAGTGATTTATTTGTTGATGATGAGGAAGTAGACGATCTTCTGCGCGCCCTCGAAGGGGAATTGCCCTCAAGGCGATTCAATGATGCAGTTCGGCTTGAGGTAGCGGATAACTGTCCTGAAGAAGTCAGTAATTTTCTTTTACAGCAATTTAAATTAAACAAGGAAGACCTGTATCAGGTAAACGGACCGGTAAATCTCAACCGACTGCTTGAGATACACGCCCTGGTTGATCGGCCTGATCTTGTTTACCCTGGTTTTAGCCCTGAAGTGCCGCCGAGACTGATCAAACAAACCAATATTTTTGAGTCGCTGCATAACGGCGACATACTTCTGCATCATCCGTTTCAATCTTTTGCGCCAGTGGTGGATTTTGTGCGCCAGGCCGCTGCCGATCCCAATGTCTTGTCCATTAAACAAACACTTTATCGCACAGGAGATGATTCAGTCATAGTTGATGCGCTGAAAGATGCCGCACGCGCCGGCAAGGAAGTTACCGTAGTAATTGAACTTAGGGCAAGATTTGAGGAAGAGGCCAATATTGAACTTGCCAGCAACCTGCAGGAAGCGGGAGCCCATGTTGTATATGGCGTCGTGGGTTATAAGACCCATGCCAAAATGATTTTGGCCGTCAGGCGGGAAGGCAGGCGGTTAAGACGGTATGTCCATCTGGGTACGGGCAACTATCATGCACGGACTGCAAGACTTTATACTGACTACGGGCTTTTAACCTGTGACCAGGCCGTTGGTGAAGATGTAAATAAACTGTTTCATCAACTGACCGGGCTCGGGCGTGCAAGCAAATTGAAAAAACTTTTGCAATCACCTTTTACCCTGCATAAGTCAATGCTGGAATTCATCCACAAAGAAACCAAAAACGCACGGGCGGGGAAAGAAGCACGTATTCTTGCCAAGATGAACGCATTGGTGGATCCTGAAATCATACGGGCCCTTTATGAAGCATCGCAGGCTGGCGTGAAAATTGATCTCATCGTTCGCGGTGTTTGTTGTTTGCGGCCCGGGATTAAAGGTGTGTCCGAAAATATCCGGGTGCGCTCAATCATTGGCCGTTTTCTCGAACATGTGCGCGTTTATTATTTTCACCATGGTGGTGAAGAATTATTGTTCTGTTCCAGCGCGGACTGGATGCAACGCAATTTCTTTTACCGTGTTGAAATATGTTTTCCGATCGAAGAGAAAAGACCAAGAGAAGAGGTCAAGAATTTTGGTTTGATGAATTATCTTTCTGATAACACCCAGGCCTGGTTATTGCAACCGGACGGGAGCTACAAGCGTACTAAGCCGGGGGGTCATAAGGCGCGATCGGCACAGCAAACCCTGCTGGATCATTATTGCGGTTAATACTACTGAAAACCAAGAACGGTTTTTGTTACCGTGAGATAGTCAGCTTCAATTTCAAGATCGACTTCTGTTAATGGATGATCATGCAGCCATCCTTCCGGAAAACTGGCCTCGAGTGCATTGTCTTTGGCAACCAGTTTAAATTCAGGCAGCGCGGCATACGCCCTGCTCCTGTGCAAGACAACAGCAAGTCTGAGAATCATGCACAGTTTGAGAATTTTATCCTGGTTATCTTCCTGAAAGAGTCTCAATTCTTCTATTGGAAACTTGCGTCGATGACAACGCACCAGAAATGCAAGTTTGAATTGTTCCTCTCGCGTAAAGCCGGGCAGGTCTGAATTGTTCAGCAGATACGCGCCGTGTTTATGATATTGGTTGTGCGCGATTGCCAGCCCGATCTCATGCAGTTTTGCCGCCCATCTTAACAACTTCAGGTCATTCTTCGTGTCCAAGTGCCAGGGATTTATCAGCTGATGGAAACAATTAATAACGGTTTGTTCAATGTGGTTCGCGTGCTCAGTGTCGATATTATAACGCCTCATGAGATCGTCAACTGTATTTTCACGGATATCCTTGTCATGCAATCTGCCAATCAGTTCATATAGAAGCCCTTCACGCAGCGCCCCGTCCGAAACCTCCATGGTCTTGATTTCCATGGCATCAAAGATGGCGCGGTATGCGAGATGGAGGTAATCCGTCAAACCGGATGTTGTCAAAGTGCTCAGCCGAGATGATCGCTTTCTTCAGTTTGATTAATGCTCCCCGGGTTATCCGGGATTTATTCCATCTCTGGGAATTGATAACCTCTTGTATGGCAAGGATAGTGCCGGATGATCCGATAACGTTGTCCCAACCTGTACGTTTATACACTGTTTCTATTGATTCCAGTTCCTGCCGCGCTGACAGGATTGCCTTGCGCATTTTTTTTGCCGTGATTGTACAGTTGCCAAAATAACGATTGCTCATACTGACACATCCCATATAGAGACTTTCAGTAAGGCGAACATCATATCCCTGGCCAATGGCGAGCTCGGTGCTCCCCCCGCCAATATCGATGACCAGCCTGCGTTCCTTTTCGTTATAGATGCTGTGTGCAACACCCATGTAAATCAATCTCGCCTCTTCCCTTCCGGAGATGATTTCAATCGGGTGACCCAATGCCAGATTCGCTTTTTTCAGAAAAATACTTCTATTCCGCGCCTTGCGGAGAGTGTTCGTTCCAACAGCACGCACATTAGTCCTGGGGATTTCTTTGATGCGCTGGCCGAAACGCTGCAGGGATTCCAATGCGCTGTCCATGGCCTCCTGGGACAGTTTCTGTTTATCGTCGAATCCTCCTGCCAGACGCACGGTATCCTTTATCTTGTCGATGACCTGGATTCTATCTTCGGTAGAATTGGCTACAATCATATGAAAACTGTTGGAGCCAAGATCAACTGCAGCGTATGTTTCGGATGTTGATGTCACAATATATTCAAACGGGGTGGAGATAATAAACTGAAGGTATAATTTCAATTTTGACATTGCAATAACATAAGATGAAATGAAGTGATTTGCCAGTAATGATTAAATAATCGATAAATGAATAGTCACGAACTCATAATTATGCGTCATGCAAAATCAGACTGGTCTTCGGATTCAGCCACAGATTTTGAACGGCCATTATCAAAACGCGGTATCCGGGATGCAACAAGGATGAGCGCTTGGTTGAAAGAACAACAGATTACTCCGGACCGCATAGTCAGTTCGCCTGCAACAAGGACTAAAATGACGGTTCATATAGTTTGTGATGGACTGGATATAAACACATCGGAAATTATCTGGGACAATCGAATCTATGAAGCCGGAATTGAGGAACTTCTGGAAGTCATTTCCGAGTATGGCCCGCATGCAAACAGATTGTTATTGATAGGCCATAATCCCGGTCTGGATGCACTGTTAGATTTTTTATCAAGAGAGAAACCGCGGCGTAATGAAAATGATAAATTGATGACAACCGCGGCGATCGCCATATTAAATTATGACAATCACCCAATAAGCACATGGCGTCATTCTGCGCGGCTCACTCATCTCGTTCGCCCAAAAGGACTCTCGGGATAAATTTACTCAGAGTTGTTTAAGATAATTTAAAGCTAAAGATTACAATACTAAATTGAATTTATTACGTGAATACTAACTATTTACCGGTTAAATAAAAACGAAATAACGCGCATAAAAAACCCCGCAATAAGCGGGGTTTTTTAATTGAACGACTGGTTATTACATCATGCCGCCCATACCTTCCATGTCATGCGGAGCATGTTTTTCTTCCTTCGGTATTTCTGCGACCATGGCTTCCGTTGTGATCAGAAGCCCCGCTACAGAGGCGGCGTTCTGCAGTGCATAACGGGTCACCTTGGTGGGGTCCAGTATTCCCATCGCAATCATGTCACCATATTCACCAGTCGCTGCGTTAAAGCCAAAATTACCCTTACCCTCTATGACCTTGTTGACCACCACTGAAGCCTCACCGCCGGCATTTTCCACTATCTGGCGCAAAGGTTCCTGGAGGGCGCGTTTGACTATATTGATGCCGGTAAATTGTTCTTCATTATCACCTTTGAGTTTATTCAGCGCAGGCAAGGCACGTAACAGGGCAACACCGCCGCCGGGCACTACACCTTCTTCAACCGCCGCACGGGTGGCGTGCAGGGCATCTTCAACGCGCGCCTTCTTTTCCTTCATCTCGACCTCGGTCGCGGCGCCTACCTTGATAACCGCAACACCACCAGCCAGTTTCGCCACACGTTCCTGCAGCTTCTCCTTGTCATAATCTGATGTGGCGTCATCGATTTGCTTGCGGACCTGGTTAATGCGGCCCTCGATATCCTTTTTTTTACCGGCACCATCGATGATTGTGGTGTCTTCCTTGGTGATTTGGACTTTCTTGGCGTTACCCAAATCATCCAGGCTCACTTTCTCAAGACTCAGGCCGACCTCTTCAGAGATCACTGTGCCCCCGGTCAGGACGGCAATATCTTCCAGCATCGCCTTGCGTCGATCACCAAAACCGGGCGCCTTGACTGCAGCGATCTTGACGATACCGCGAATCGTGTTGACTACGAGTGTAGCAAGGGCTTCACCTTCAACATCTTCTGCAACGATCAATAATGCGTGGCCTGATTTGGCAACAGCTTCAAGCACCGGCAACATCTCACGGATATTTGAGATCTTCTTGTCATGTAACAGGATGTAGGGATTTTCCAGCTCCACACTCATCGATTGCTGGTTATTGATGAAATAGGGGGAGAGATAACCGCGATCGAACTGCATGCCTTCCACAACTTCCAACTCCATCTCCAGCGTGGAACCTTCCTCAACGGTGATGACACCTTCCTTGCCTACCTTGCTCATGGCCTCGGCGATCTTGCTACCGATTGACTCATCGGCGTTCGCGGAGATAGTGCCGACCTGGGTGATGGCTTTCTCGTCTGCACAAGGTTTGGAGAGTTTCTTTAATTCCTCCACTACAATGGTTACGGCCTTGTCGATACCGCGTTTAAGGTCCATGGGATTCATACCGGCGGCAACTGCTTTCATGCCCTCGGTGACCATCGACTGTGCCAGAACCGTGGCAGTCGTGGTGCCATCGCCCGCGATTTCAGAGGTCTGGGAAGCGACTTCCTTGACCATCTGCGCACCCATATTTTCAAACTTGTCCTTTAATTCAATTTCCTTGGCGACGGAAACACCGTCTTTGGTGACGGTTGGTGCGCCAAAACTCTTTTCAAGCACGACATTGCGGCCTTTTGGACCAAGCGTGATCTTTACCGCATTGGCCAGGGTGTTTATCCCTTTCAGCATACGATGCCGTGCGTCATCACTGAATTTAATTTCTTTTGCACTCATTTTTAAAATTCCTCATTTACTAATGTCATGGATTCAAATCAGCGTAACCTGGAAGCATTATTTCTTTTCCTTTTCAATCACGCCCATAATGTCTTCTTCACGCATAACCAGATATTCTTCATCATTGATCTTGACCTCGGTGCCTGAATATTTAGCGAACAGGACCTTGTCACCGACCTTGACATCGACCGGACGCCTGTCGCCGTTATCGAGAATCTTGCCAGGGCCGACGGCAATTACTTTTCCCTGGATAGGCTTTTCTGCAGCCGAGTCCGGGATCACAATGCCACCAGCGCTGGTACGTTCCTCCTCCATGCGCCTGACGATCACGCGATCTTGCAATGGACGAATCTTCATAGGTTTCATCTCCTGAAAATCGATTAATTATTTAAGTTAATAGTTTGCTGAAAAAGTCCATTCATGCACTTTTTCAGAACGAAAAGCAAAAAGTGTGATTTTTGCTTTTCTTCGCCGTTCAAGCACTATGGGTGCTTGTACGGCGCTGGTACATCCATGTACCAAATACTGGTTCATGAAAAATAGAATTTTTCAGAAACCTGTTAAATGTGTTGTTAGCACTCATTACTAGTGAGTGCTAATTATAGATTGGGATATTTTACTGTCAAGCGGAAGCATACAGGGGGTAAACCAGGGCTTGTATTCCTGAAAGCCGTCTCCCACAGGGGCTGTATGGGTACCTTTTGCGGCAGCCCCTTATAAAAAAGCTCGTAATAATCAAAAATGAACTGATAATGGCTTATTTCTCAATGTATTGGCACAATATATGCTGTTTCAATCTATCGAATAACAATAAATTTATGTATTTATGAATAAGGATGCAAAACACATACTGGTTCTGACGACCTGTCCCGGGTCAATCACGGCCAAGCAGATTGCGCAGGATCTCGTCGCAAATAACCTCGCTGCCTGTGTCAATATCTTTCCGGGGGTCCAGTCTTATTTCAGGTGGGGTAATAAAGTCGATTTTGCTGAAGAATATTTGCTGTTGATCAAAACAACCCATGCCTGTTACCCGGATGTTGAACAGAAGATTGCATCCCTGCACCCCTACGAACTTCCCGAAATAATCGTTGTCCCTATCATTGCAGGCCTTGAAGGCTATCTCCACTGGATAGACCAGAACACAAAATAACCCATGTGTAGTGCAAGAATCATCTTGCTGGCATGCGCTATTTTCAGCGCATGGCCAAGTGTCTCTCACGCAGATTCATTAAATAATCCGCTTGGCAGGTTGTTAAGCGATCTTGGCGTTGATTCGCCTGAGGATCCCGAGTTCCTCAATCCTGATGCAGCCTTTGTAATAACTGCCGATGTGTCAGCTGCGGATCGGGTGATTTTCCGCTGGCAGATCGCGGACGGTTACTATCTCTATCGGGATAAGTTCAATTTCGCCGTCAAGGATGGAGATGTCGCCCTGGGCAAGGCTGAAATACCCGGAGGGGATTACAAACACGATCCTGAATTTGGCGATGTCGAAGTACATCGGCATACCGTTGAGGCTGCATTACCGCTTATCCGCCAGGATACGGGTGAAACATCCGTGCAACTCGTGGTCGGATATCAGGGGTGCAAGGAAGACGCGATCTGTTATCCGCCCATCAGCAAGACTATTCCCCTGTTACTTGATGCAATAGCCGCACCTGCCGTTGCAGCCACGATCCATAGCGCATCAGATCAGGGGATCATTTCCAGGCAGGATTCTATTACCCGAAATCTGAAAGACGGTAATGTGTTGTTGAATATACTGACCTTCTTCGGTTTTGGCCTATTGTTAGCACTTACTCCTTGTGTATTCCCCATGATTCCTATTCTTTCCGGTATCATCATAGGCCAGGGCAAGCGCATCACTACTCAGCGTGCATTCTTATTATCTCTGGCCTATGTATTGGCGATGGCTGTCACCTACGCCGTGCTGGGTGTAATTGCAGGATCACTGCAATTAAATTTACAGGCGGCCGCACAAAATGCCTGGGTAATTACTGTTTTTAGCGGGATCTTCATTTTGCTCGCCCTGTCGATGTTTGGTTTCTATGAATTGCGGCTACCGAGTAATTGGCAAAGCCGCCTGTCTGCCACAAGCAACAACCAGAAACAGGGAAGTCTTCGGGGTACATCTGTAATGGGATTGTTATCCGCCATTATTGTCGGGCCGTGTGTTGCCCCCCCGCTTGCAGGCGCCTTGTTATATATCAGCCAGACCGGCAATGCGGTACTGGGCGGTCTGGCACTGTTGGCAATGGGACTCGGAATGGGTGTGCCGTTAATCATAATCGGGACATCGGCAGGCAGATTATTGCCCCGGGCAGGTGCATGGATGGAAAGCGTTAAAAGGATATTCGGGGTCATCATGCTGGGTGTGGCCATCTGGTTTCTTGAACGAATACTGCCCGGTCCAGTGACACTCATGCTCTGGGCGTTGTTATTTATAGTGACCGCAGTTTACATGGGCGCACTCGACAGACTTGAACCGGGTGTCGGTTGGCAGAGATTATGGAAAGGACTGGGACTTGCGATGCTGATCTATGGCGTAGCCCTCGTCGTCGGTGCTACAAGTGGTGGTCAGGATGTCTTCAGGCCCTTGCAGGGAATCACGATGGGTGCAAGCCGGGTAAAGGGGCTTGAGTTTATCAATATAAAGGGCGTGGATGATCTGGATCGCATGCTCGCTGCCGCCACAGAAAAGAACAAGGCAGTGATGCTCGATTTCTATGCCGACTGGTGTATCACGTGCAAGGAGATGGAGAAATTCACCTTCCCGGGCGGACGTCACCGCCAATGATGAAAGCGATAGTGCATTGTTGGCCAAGTTTGAGCTGTTTGGCCCGCCTGCGATCCTGTTCTTTGGTAATGGGGAGGAACGTACGGCCTATCGGCTGGTAGGATTTGTCGATGCTGATACATTTATCCGGCATGTAAAAAAGGCGACAGATTTGTGAGAAAAACCCGGTTCATTGGACTGGGGTTGATCGTGGCCGTCCTGTCAGGGTTTATCGGTTTCCAGGTACACCGATCATTTCAAGCGGGTACAGACCTGCCCGCTACTGACGTTCAGATAAAAAGGCCCGCTCTGAACCTTATTGGACAAATACGCCCGGAATTCAGTCTGCCGGATATGGATGGCAACATGCATAAAATAGATGAATGGGATGGCAAGGTCGTTGCGATAAACTTCTGGGCCACCTGGTGCCCGCCCTGCCGTGAAGAGATTCCGGAATTTATCAAAATACAGGAAAAATTTGGCAGTAAGGGGCTGCAATTTATCGGCATCGCCTTGCAGCAGGCCAAGGATGTACGTGAATTTGCCACAACGATGGGTATCAATTACCCGATCCTGGTTGGCGAAGAGGATGTTATCCAGGTGGCGGAGCAATATGGCAACAGTTTTGGTGCCTTGCCCTATACGGTTATTATCGATCGTCAGCGCCGCATCACCTTTATCCAGCCCGGACCACTGCATGCGGCAGATGCAGAGCGTGTCATTACCTCGCTTTTTTAAATAAATCCATACGGTTACATCAAGCGCATCAACAGCCCGATAAAAATTTCGTATTTGCCGTTAATTACTGTTAACATGTAGGTAATTGTTATTATCTTCCTGTATATTTTGAGCATAGTTTATGGCGAATTTCCTCGTACTGCATGGGCCAAACCTTAACCTCCTGGGTCAACGTGAGCCCGAAGTCTACGGTACCACGACACTGGATGAGATCAATGAACGTATCAGGCGGCGTGCTGTTTTCAGAGCAACGCCGAGCATGAACTCGTGGATCAAATCCAGACAGCCAATAAAAACAAGGTTGATTTTATCATCATCAATCCGGGGGCATTTACGCATACCAGCATTGCCCTGCGTGATGCCTTTCTCAGCGTCAAGGTCCCGTTTATAGAAGTGCATTTATCGAATGTCTTTGCCCGGGAAGAATTTCGCCGGAAATCCTATCTCTCCGATATTGCTGTCGCTGTCATCAGTGGTACAGGCGCACTGGGTTATGAGCTTGCCATGCTGGCCGCCGGGCAACGTCTTTCTGGAAAGTAAACTTATTCAGGAAAAACTATGGATCTTCGCAAGGTAAAAAAGCTGATTGAATTACTGGAACAATCGGCCGTATCCGAAATAGAAATACACGAGGGTGAGGAGTCCGTTCGTATCAGCCGCCACAGTTCCGGCGCAACCCAGACGATAGTACAGGTTCCAGGTAACATTGATTCATCGCAGATGACCCCGGGAGGAATTGTTTCATCCAAACAAACAACTGAAACTGTCCTGCCGGAAGAGACCGGTCATGTCGTCACATCACCCATGGTAGGCATCTTTTATTTATCGCCATCACCCGAAGCACCGCCTTTTGTGGAGAAAGGACAAACCGTGGCCAAGGGGGATGTGATATGTATTATCGAGGCCATGAAGATCATGAACCAGATCGAAGCTGATACCAGCGGGGTCGTAAGCAAGATTCTTGCAGAGAATGGCGAACCGGTGGAATATGGCCAACCCCTGTTTGTAATTTCGTAAAATATTTTCTTAATTCTTCCATTCTTTATTTACAGGAACAGACTGATCACCTGTAAAAATAAAACAAAAGTTATTTTAATTACTGTCTGATAAGAATTCATGTTGGAAAAAATTGTTATTGCGAATCGTGGTGAGATCGCCCTGCGCATCCTGCGCACCTGCCGCGAATTGGGCATCAAAACCGTTGCGATTTATTCCGAAGCGGATCGGGACCAGAAACATGTATTTCTCGCCGATGAATCAGTGTGTATCGGGCCAGCGGCATCCTCGGAAAGTTACCTGAATATCCCGGCGGTGATCAGCGCCGCAGAGGTCACCGATGCGGTCGCCATACATCCGGGATACGGATTTTTGTCGGAGAATGCCGATTTTGCCGAGCGCGTTGAACAAAGTGGATTTGTATTTATAGGGCCGAATGCAGACACCATACGCCTGATGGGGGACAAGGTTTCAGCTATCGCCGCCATGAAAAAGGCCGGGATACCGTGTGTCCCGGGATCCGATGGTCCATTGGGTGAAAATCCGGATGAGAATTTCAAAATTGCCCGCGATATCGGCTATCCCGTTATTATCAAGGCAGCCGGAGGTGGAGGCGGGCGCGGCATGCGTGTCGTGCATAGTGAGGCTTCACTCCGTAATGCTATTTCGATTACCCGGTCAGAGGCGAAGACCGCGTTTGGGAATGATGCAGTCTATATGGAGAAATGTCTGAGTCATCCCCGCCATATCGAAGTACAGGTCATGGCAGATCAGCATGGTAATGTCGTTTATCTTGGAGAGCGCGACTGTTCCATGCAGCGTCGTCACCAGAAGGTGATTGAAGAGGCGCCTGCTCCCGGAATTCACAGGAAGATACGCTGTACAATGGGAGAGCGTTGTGTCAGTGCTTGCCGCTCCATAGGTTATAGGAACGCGGGCACCTTTGAGTTTCTTTACCAGGATGAACAGTTCTATTTTATAGAAATGAACACACGCATTCAGGTTGAACACCCGGTGACGGAAATGGTGACCGGAATAGATATCATCAGGGAACAACTGCGCATCGCCAGCGGTGAAAAACTGAGTTTCCGTCAGGACGACATCCAGATCCTGGGACATGCAATTGAGTGCCGTATCAATGCTGAGGATCCGGAAACCTTTATGCCATCACCGGGAATGATCGAACACTATCACCCGCCCGGCGGTTTTGGAGTGCGGGTCGATACGCATATCTATGGGGGATACAAGGTGCCGCCCCATTACGACTCAATGATAGGCAAACTGATCGTGCACGGCGATACCCGTGAGTTGGCGCTGGCGCGCATGTCCATGGCCTTGTCCGAGATCGTGATTGAGGGGATCAAGACCAATATCGCGTTACATCAGAAGCTGATAAATGATGCAGCCTTTATCTCGGGTGGCACGGATATTCACTATCTGGAAAACAAACTGGGTCTGAAATAGACCCTTGTCTCTTTACGCTATGGCCTGGTTGCAACTTACCCTGGAAAGTACCAGGAAAAGCGCGGAACGGTTATCCGAATTGCTGGAAAAATACGGGGTAATATCTGTCAGTTTATCGGCGCTGAGCGAAGCACCCGTATTCGGACAGGACGTGATTGATAATGCCATGCTGTGGGAGCGTACACGTATCAGCGCGCTGCTGCATGAAGATACTGATCTTGACACCTTGCTGGTATGTTTGCGCAGTTGCGCTGGTGACGGGCAAATCCTGAAGCATCGTATCGATCTGTTGCAGGACCGGGATTGGGTGACTACCTGGCAACAGGGACAGGGTCCGAAGATCTTTGGTGAACGTCTACGTATCTGCCCCAGCTGGTGTTCCTCACCGGACGATAATAAACACTATATTATTCTGGATCCGGGTCTCGCTTTCGGTACCGGTGCACACGATACTACGGCGATGTGTCTTGACTGGCTGGCTGCTAATGATGTTACCGGAAAACAGGTGATTGATTATGGTTGTGGTTCAGGCATCCTGGCGCTTGCAGCATTACATCTGGGCGCGCAACATGCCTATGCAATTGATATCGATCCACAGGCACTACAGGCTGCAAGGACCAATGCTGAACGGAACCGGTTGTTGGAACACATCACGATCGCCCATCCTGATGAAGTTACATTACCGGCAGTCAATGCCCTGCTTGCCAATGTGTTATTGAATCCACTCAAGGATCTGGCCCCGTATTTTGCAGAACTGGTTTTACCGGGGGGAGCTATCGTGTTATCAGGATTAGTGGCGGTGCAGGCAGAGGAATGTTTGGAGGCATATCAAAGCTGGTTTAACATGGATATCCCCGTATATCGCAGGGAGTGGGCCATGTTGCACGGTATACGAAAGCAGATTGACAAATGATGTATCGCCGCTGAATAAATGTTTACCTCCTGCCCAGGTTGTGCCAGACAATACCGGATCCGCGCGGAACAACTGACGGCTGCCAAAGGTCAGGTCAAATGCGGTTTTTGTGGTCAGCAGTTCAGTGCCCTTGAACGATTGAGTGATAATCCACTGCCACTGCCTGTTCAAAAATTTCCGGTCGGGTTATCGGAACCTGCCGCGGAAACGCTTCAATCTGAGGTTGCCAGTCACGCATTTGAACACGAACCACAATTCGAAATCCCGCGCCAGCCTGTACTGAAATCCACCAAAACATCAGCTGTGCACTCCAGGGCAGATTTTCATCTGACTGCCAATATCGATGGGCTGCCCGATGAACTACAGGAGGTATTACTGGAGGAGAGTGAGCCACCGCGTAGCAGGATGGGCGCCTTCTTTTGGGGCCTGGGTGCGCTGTTATTAATTGTGGCCATTGCGGCACAACTTGCGTGGTTTAACCGGGACTATCTCTTGCGACAATACCCTGAAATCATGCCGTGGGCAAAACAGATATGTGAGCGTTTGGGTTGCGACTTGTTGCGGCAACGTAATGTCTCAGCCATCGAAATTCTCAACCGTGACGTACGACTGCACCCGATATACACCGACTCACTCTTGGTTAATGCTACCATGGCCAACCGTTCAGACAGCATACAACCCTTTCCGCGCATACAATTTACCTTGTTTGACACCAATGGCCAGATGGTCGCATTCAGGGAATTCACACCCGGGGAATATCTTGATGACAGTATTGCCATTAATGATGGTATGCAACCTGAACAACCGGTTCATTTTGTCCTGGAGGTTACTGGACCAACGAATAGCGCCGTGAGTTTTGAGTTTCGTTTTCTGTGATGCGGTTCAAATATTTCCGTTACTTGTTAAGTAAGCCGTAAATAATCTTTTATCCGGCTTCAATTATCGTTATCATGAGTCCCTCGTTATACAGCCGCCATAATTCAAAAGAAGCGGTGCAGTCATGAGAATAGGACCTCATACATTAAAAAATAATCTAATTCTTGCGCCCATGGCCGGCGTAACTGACAGACCCTTCAGGCAATTATGCAGGGAACTGGGCGCGGGTCTGGCGGTGTCTGAAATGGTAACCTCCAACGCGACTCTCTGGCAAAGTCAGAAAACACAACATCGGATTGACCACAAGGGCGAAGATTCACCGCGCATCGTACAGATAGCCGGGGCAGATCCGGAATTGATGGCTATGGCCGCGCAATTCAATGCGGATAACGGTGCCGACATCATTGATATCAATATGGGCTGTCCGGCAAAGAAAGTTTGCAATGTCATGGCCGGGTCGGCCCTGTTACAGAATGAGACACTGGTCGCAAGTATTCTTGAAAGTGTTGTTAAGGCAGTGAACGTGCCAGTCACACTCAAGATACGCACGGGCCGGGACAGGGAACATCGTAATGGTCCGGTGATCGCCAGGATCGCGGAACAATCGGGAATACAGATGCTTACCGTCCATGGTCGTACCCGCGCCTGCGGATTCAGTGGTGCGGCGGAACACGATACTGTGCGTGAAATAAAGGCGCAGGTATCAATACCTGTCGTTGCCAATGGAGATATTACTACACCACAGCAGGCCGCAAGCGTACTTCAGTACACAAGGGCGGATGGCATCATGATAGGCCGTGCAGCGCAGGGTAATCCCTGGATCTTCCGGGAGATTGTCCACTATCTTGCCACTGGTGAGTTATTGAAAATGCCTTCGACAGAAGAAATTTACGCTACCCTGGTTAGCCATCTGCAGAATCTGTATGAGTTTTATGGTGAATTTATGGGTGTACGTATAGCGCGGAAACATATCGGCTGGTATTGTAAGCATCGGCGCGGCGTAAAATTATTTCGGGCACTGGTTAACGCTGCTGAAACAGCAGATGAGCAATTATATATTGTGCAAGATTATTTTTCCGGACAGACAGAACAAGAATTGGCGGCATGACAGCGGCAAAAACACATAAAGTGGAATCCATTGTGTCCAAGCGGGGCGATCAGTACTGTCTCAGTGAAAATGTACGCACGGCGACTGAGAATTATTTTGCCGACCTGGACGGCCATGAACCGAAAAATCTTTATGATCTCTTTTTGGCGCAGGTGGAAAAGCCGCTGATTGAGGTTGTGATGCATAAAACCCGTGGCAATGTCACCAAGGCAGCGCAGGTCCTTGGTCTGAATCGGGGTACCTTGCGCAGCCGCCTGAAGAAATACGGTCTCGATTGACTATTCCCGCCTGCAATAAGGCAGTTGCTCATGTGATTTATTGCAGTTTGTACAGTCTTTCCATGTATCACCCTAATTTATATGAAGTTTCATGGTTGTGATTAAACGCGCGCTGGTCAGTGTTTCTGATAAAACTGGCGTGGTTGATTTTTGTCGGGGCCTGAGCGGACTCGGTATCACGATCCTGTCCACCGGTGGTACGGCGAGATTACTGGCCGGAAATAAAATAAAAGTCATCGAAGTTACCGACTATACAAACTTTCCCGAAATCATGGATGGCCGTGTCAAGACATTACACCCGAAGATTCATGGTGCGTTATTAGGCAGGCGCGGCAAGGATGATGCCGTAATGGCCAAACACAGTATCGAACCCATTGACCTTGTGGTGGTAAATCTTTATCCATTTGAAGCCACGATCAGCAAACCGGATTGCACACTGCCCATGGCCATTGAGAATATTGATATCGGCGGACCTGCCATGCTGCGTTCGGCGGCCAAGAACCATGCCTTTGTCGGGGTTGTTGTCGATGCAAATGATTACGCAAAAATCCTGGATGAGTTAAAGGCAAACAAGTGTTCATTATCTGACGAGACGCGGTTTTATCTCGCGCAAAAGGTCTTTGCCCATACCGCGAATTATGATGCCAATGTGTCCAATTATCTTGGCTCGATTGATAAAGACGGTTCCCATCTGGATTACCCGCTGACCTATACGACGCAATTCAGGAAACAGCAGAAATTACGTTACGGGGAAAACCCGCATCAAACGGCGGCATTTTATATTGAACCTAATCCGCCCGCCGGTACTTTAGCGAGCGCCAGACAACTTCAGGGCAAGGAATTATCCTACAACAATATCGCAGATAGCGATGCCGCGCTGGAGTGTGTACTGTCTTTTCGGGAGCCGGCCTGTGTCATTGTGAAACATGCCAATCCCTGTGGTGTCGCCATCGGCAAAAATATTCTCGAGGCTTATGAACGCGCCTATGCCACCGACCCGACCTCGGCTTATGGAGGTGTGATTGCCTTCAATCTTGATCTTGATAGTAAAACTGCCAGAGTCATTATTGATAAGCAGTTCGTTGAGGTCATCATCGCGCCTGCAGTAGATAAAGCAGCGCTGAAGATACTGGCTGAAAAATCAAATATCAGGGTGTTGGCCACTGAATCTCAAACGTGTCAGCGGTGGTTTGCTGGTGCAGGACAATGACCTTGGCAGGGTAACGACAACCGATCTGAAGATTGTCACAAAGCGTTCGCCCACAGATCAGGAGCTAGCAGATCTCATGTTTGCCTGGACGGTGGTGAAATACGTCAAATCCAATGCCATCGTCTATGCAAAAGACAAACGCACTATAGGCATCGGTGCCGGACAGATGAGCCGGGTCTACAGTGCGCGCCTCGCCGTGATGAAGGCAGAAGATGCCGGACTGGAGATCAAGGGATCGGTGATGGCCTCGGATGCCTTCTTTCCGTTTCGTGATGGCGTTGATTTTGCAGCCAAGGCAGGGATCACAGCAGTAATTCAGCCAGGCGGTTCCATGCGTGATGAGGAAGTGATCATGGCGGCAGATGAACACGAAATAGCGATGGTCTTTACAGGTATCAGACATTTCCTGCATTAATAAATGAAAATATTGATTGTCGGTGGGGGAGGCCGCGAACATGCCCTGGCATGGAAGGCCGCCCAATCTGAACAAGTCGAGATCGTGTACGTTGCACCCGGCAATGCCGGTACGGCAACGGAAAACAAACTTTCCAACATCGCAATTGGTGCAGAAGACACTGAAGGACTGATTAACTTTGCGCGAAGAGAAAAGATCGATCTGACTATCATCGGTCCAGAAGTGCCTTTGGTCGCAGGGATTGTCGATACATTTAATGCGGCAGGACTGCGATGTTTCGGTCCTTCAAAAGCGGCTGCGATTCTCGAGGGATCGAAATCCTTCGCTAAAGATTTTTTAAAACGCCATCGGATTCCAACCGCAGACTATCAGGTCTTTACGGAAACAGATCCGGCCATCCGTTATATCCGTGAAAAAGGCACACCCGCTGTCATCAAGGCGGATGGCCTCGCTGCAGGCAAAGGTGTGATCATCGCGCAGACTGAACAAGAGGCCATTGCCGCGATATCCGATATGCTTTCCGCTAATAAATTCGGTGAGGCCGGACACCAAATCGTTATCGAAGAGTTTCTTCAAGGTGAAGAAGCAAGTTTTATTGTGATGACGGATGGTGAATACATTCTCCCGCTCGCAAGTTCACAGGATCACAAGGCGCGTGATGACGGTGACAAAGGACCGAATACCGGCGGTATGGGGGCCTATTCACCTGCACCTGTTATTACCAAAAATATTCATAACCGTATCATGCATGAGATCATTGAGCCTGCGGTAAAAGGCATGGCGGATGAGAATAGAAAATACATTGGGTTTCTTTATGCCGGTTTGATGATTACCTCAGAAGGCACACCGAAGGTGCTGGAGTTTAATTGCCGCTTCGGCGATCCCGAAACACAGCCGATCATCATGCGCCTGAAAAGCGATCTGGTGTCATTGTGTAATGCCGCACTGGACGGGAAATTAAATAAGGTAACTGCCGAATGGGATGAACGCGCTGCATTGGGCGTAGTGCTGGCCTCTGCCGGATATCCTGCCAGTGCCGGCAAGGGTGATGTCATCACCGGTCTCGACAACACATTTCCAGAAAATATAAAAATATTTCATGCAGGTACTACGGTAAAAAATGGTCAGATCATCACCAATGGCGGGCGTGTGCTTTGTGTAACCGGCCTTGGTGCGAATGTCACCCAGACACAGAGAGCCGCATATCAGACGATTGAAAAGATCAACTGGAAAGGAATGCTTTATCGCAAGGATATCGGCTACCGTGCAATAGCACGGGAGCAGGATCAGGAATGATTATGGCGTGCCAGATGTACACGTACCAGTGAGGATCATGCCAATATTTGTGTGATAGAAAAAAGGTTTCCCGGCATCTTCAACAGAAGTATTGATTTCCAGAAGCGCATACCGGTTAATATCCTCAAATATTGTGATCGATTTATATGTATCACTTATGAATACTCGTGGACTAAAATCTTCATTGAAGTTACTGAGCCGTACTTTCAATGCCGTCGTATTAATAACTCTCCCTGACTCCTTGTCTACGGTAAAATTCCTGTTCAGGTAATTTGCCGACCATTCGTGTGTTACAAAATTTCCTGTCTCGCTCAATCTGAGGACATCTTTGATTGCACATTTATATTCCTCGGTAGAAGCCAGTACCGAGAAGGTCGTAATAAATGTGATTACAAGACCAGATACCAAAGTGGATAATTTCATATAGAAAGTGTTAGCGCTGTATTTTTTGATTTTCATGTGTCTATAAGATCTTACCAGAATACAGTGTTTTTTATATCGTACCGCCGGGTAAACAATTACCCCGTGTATCATTCGTCCACCATTTTGCCAGTCCATCAATGGTGGTCAGGCCCGTACAAACCTTTTCGAGTGGTGCCTTAATCCCGACCTGGTGATAGATAGTTGTCATTTATTTTTTAGAAACAGAATCAAGACAAGACCAGAACAATCCGCCTTCTGTTTCCCCGTCATTGTTCTCTTTCCCGTCCGTCAGCTTCTTAAAGGACTCACCTGCTCTTTCTGCCCTATATCTGGTTCTGACCTTGCAAATCATACTTCAATCCTTAAGACCAGGCTCAACAATGAACGCATGCAAAGTATTCTGCAAGGCAGTATACTGCACGCCCTTTGCACACTGATCTCGCATTATTTGCCGGGCGATCACTGGCCTTATCTACAGGTTCCGTTATGTCTGCTGATGTTTTACCGCTGTCTGGTTTTCGCGAACTAGCGCTCATCGAACCGGTGTTGAAGGCGCTGGATGATGTGGGTTATGAAATACCCACGCCGATTCAGGCGCAAACGATCCCGTATGTCCTGGCCGGGAAAGATATTTTAGGCCAGGCCCAAACCGGCACAGGCAAGACGGCCGCCTTCGCCTTGCCGTTATTGTCGCGCATTGATCTCAAAAGAATTAAACCCCAGGTGTTGGTGCTGACACCAACGCGGGAGCTGACCATCCAGGTGGCGGAGGCCTTCCAGCGCTATGCTGCGCACCTGCACGGGTTTCATGTATTGCCTATCTATGGCGGTCAGGAGTATGGAACTCAACTGCGTCAGTTAAAGCGTGGCGTGCATGTTGTTGTGGGAACACCGGGCCGGGTGATGGATCATATGCGGCGCAAAACCCTGAATCTGGAGGCGCTCAACTGCCTGGTTCTCGATGAGGCGGATGAGATGCTGCGCATGGGTTTTATCGATGATGTCGAATGGGTGCTTGAGCGGACACCTTCCAAACGCCAGATAGCGTTGTTCTCAGCCACCCTGCCTGATCCTATCCGCAGAATCGCAAAAAAGTATTTGCAGGATCCGGTACATATCACTATCAAGATGCGCACCGCCACGGTGGAGGCCACACACCAACGATTCTGGATGGTAGAAGGGATACAGAAACTGGATGCACTGACACGGATACTCGAAGCAGAATCGTTTGATGGCATGCTCGTCTTTGTGCGCACGAAAACCCAGACAGTGGAACTCTCTGAAAAACTGGAGGCCCGTGGTTATGCCTCTGCACCATTAAATAGTGATATTTCGCAAAAGGTACGGGAACAAACGGTTAAACGATTCAAAACCGGTAATCTCGATATTCTGGTTGCCACCGATGTAGCTGCACGCGGACTGGACATCGATCGCATCAGTCATGTAATCAATTACGATATTCCCAACGATCCCGGGGCTTATATACACCGTATCGGCCGTACCGGGCGGGCGGGTCGCAGCGGTCAGGCGATTCTGTTTGTCGCCCCCAGGGAAAGACATCTTTTAAAGGCGATTGAAAAGGCGACGCAACAGAAGATCACGATGATGGACCTCCCTACTACTGAAACGATTAACAATGAACGCATCGCCCGCTTTAAGCAACGCATCACCGATACGCTTGCCGCAGGAGATCTGGTGTTTTTTCAGCAGATGATGGAGCAATACCAACAGGAACGTAATGTCCCGGCGCTGGACATTGCCGCAGCATTGGCAAAACTGGTGCAAGGTGACAATCCGCTATTGCTTAAAAATAAACCCGGGAAAGAAAGAAACAAA
>JAENIZ010000070.1 GCA_016844485.1 Gammaproteobacteria bacterium
ATTGAAGTTAGACTGTAGCTATGCCGGTCCCTGCAAACACGTCCTGGCTCGACGAGATCAACTGGAACAGCGACGGCCTGGTACCTGCCGTTGCGCAGGATGTCAACAGCGGCAAGGTGTTGACGCTTGCCTGGATGGACCGTGAGGCCTTGTATATGACTGTGCAGAAAGGTCAAGCCGTATACTGGTCACGTTCCAAAAAACGGCTGTGGCGCAAAGGTGAGGAATCCGGGCACACCCAGGAGGTCCAGGAAATCTATCTCGATTGCGACAAGGATACGATTGTATTGAAGGTAATCCAGGCCGGAGGTATCGCGTGCCACACAGGCAGGCAAAGTTGTTTTTTCCACCGGTTGGAAAACAACCGCTGGATTGAGTCAGAACCGGTTATCAAAGACCCGGGAGATATTTATTCATGATATTTCCCCGTACAGTGTGTATTCGTTGCACGTTGGAAAACAAAAAGATATACCGGCATGACTGATAATGTACTCAAACGGCTGGCAGATACTCTTGAGGCGCGCAAGACTGCCGATCCCGCCACCTCCTATGTGGCCAGTCTCTATGCGCAGGGGCTGGATGCCACCCTGAAAAAGATCGGGGAGGAGGCAACGGAACTGATAATCGCTGCAACCTCGGGAGAAAAAGCCGCTATAATTCACGAAACAGCCGATCTCTGGTTTCATACCCTGGTCATGCTGGCCCAATCAGGACTGGGACCGGAAGCTATCCTGATGGAACTTGAGCGGCGTTTTGATCAATCCGGTCTTGAAGAAAAGGCAAAGCGAAAAACACCGCAGCAATTCTGACAAGACACACCCTGTTATGTGGAGATAAATTATGGGCATTAGTATCTGGGAATTATTGATTGTCCTGCTCATTGTCGCCTTATTGTTTGGCACCAAAAAACTCCGCAATATGGGTGGCGATCTGGGCAGCGCCATTAAAAGCTTCCGTAACGCCATGAAGGGCGGCGAAGACGACTCAGCATCATCGGCCGATGAAAATCCCAAGGGCGGCAGGGTCATTGAAGGAGAAGTTGACTCCGGGGCAGATACGTCAAAAGATAAATCCTTAGATAATAGTTCCTGAATTTCAGGGACGTGCTGCAGCATACATTTCTTAATCATCCATGTTCGATATCGGCTTCTGGGAATTGATTGTCATTGCCATCGTGGCTTTACTGGTAATCGGACCCGATCGCCTGCCCGGATTTGCCCGCGAAGCGGGAAGATCAATCAGCAAACTGCGGCGGATCATTAATAACACCCGGCGGGAACTGGAGCGTGAATTGAAACTGAATGAACAGACAGGTTTGGGACAACAATTGTCCGAACTTGATGACCTGATGCGTGATGCCCCGGATCAGGACCCGGACTATGCGGTGCGTCTGCAAAAAAAGAATAAAGAAACCGACACTAACACTGGAACATAGGTTCTTGCCCGATGGCGGAATATCCACCTGATCATAACGATCTTGTCCGCGAACAATCTTTTCTCACGCACCTTATAGAATTGCGTGAACGTCTGTTACGCAGCCTTTTATGCGTGTTAGTTATTTTTTTAGCCCTGTTTTACTTCGCCAATGACCTCTACAGTCTTGTTGCCACCCCATTGCTCAAACATCTAGCTGTAGGCAGCACGATGATCGCGACCGATGTCGCGGCTCCCTTTTTAACGCCAATCAAACTTACCTTTTTTCTCTCTTTGTTCCTGGCAATGCCTTACATCCTCTATCAGGCCTGGGCATTTATCGCGCCCGGTCTGTATGAAAATGAACGGCGTTTTGCGCTGCCCTTGCTTATTTCCAGTATTGCCCTGTTTTATACGGGCATCGCCTTTGCTTTTTTTGTGGTCTTCCCCCTGCTGTTCGGATTCCTGACTGCCGTGGCCCCTGAAGGTGTTACCGTGATGACCGATATCAGCCGGTATCTGGATTTTATCCTGCAGATCTTTCTTGCCTTCGGCCTCGCATTTGAAGTGCCTGTTGCAACTATTTTACTGGTCTGGTCAGGTTTCACGTCGGTGGAATCACTACAGCATAATCGTCCCTATATTATTGTTGCGGCATTTGTTGTCGGTATGGTACTGACGCCCCCTGATGTACTTTCACAAATCCTTCTGGCGCTGCCTATCTGGTGGCTATTTGAGCTGGGGTTGTTTTTTTCCCGCAAATTTACCCGGCACCAGAATGATGTGAAAGCCACTATTCATGCAGGTGAAAAATAATTTACGGAACGCGGGATTTCTCTGACATGAGATAGTGATACTTTACGCGTCACATCTTTCTCGGGTCTGCCCGGTTGTCTTGACGCTACTCCAAGATAATCAGGATTGTTCCCAGGGGAGATTGCGGTGCCGCCAGCCGTTGATGGTACTGCGATGCTTCTTGCCGTCCAGATCGCCTTCAAAACCCTCATCAACATTGTAAACGTTCTTGAATCCTTGCCGCTCCAACTCCTCGGCTGCAGCCAGAGAACGCTTCCCGCTACGGCATATGGTCAACACAGGCACGGATTCGATATCTTTGCCTCCCTGCCTGGCAGCAAGAGTTGCTCTTACCTTATCCACGAACTGCGGATTAACCGCCCAACCAGGGGGTTCTTTCCACGGGATGTTGATGGCATTGGCCGGATGGCCTACATATTCATATTCCATGCTGGTGCGCACATCGAACAACGTTGCGTCCGGATCAGATTGCAGGATGTCCCAGGCCTGAGGAGGCGTAATCCCTTTTATTGCGTGACCAGTCATATCTTTCATCGTATCTAAAAAATAATATTAAATGCCCGGCAAAAAGAACATGTTAAATACGGCCCGATCGATCATACATCCTGTTCCGGAATTTACCACATGGACTTCCCTTCCAGACACCTTCAATAATCAGGATTGTTATAACATAATAAAATTGATATATAATAATTCTTTGATATATTATCCGCTTATAAATTCTATTACTTCAGATATATAACATTAATGAATATTGCCGCCAAAAAAATGGCCTCTGCCGGACGCGATCTCATGCCCCTTGAGTTCCTGAAAATGGCTGCAGAGTGTCTCAAGTGCGTTGCGCATCCGCACCGACTGAGAATTATCGAGATACTGTTCCGGGGGAAATTCCCGGTGGATGACATCGCTGGCATGTGTGAGTTATCACAACCCGCCACCAGCGGACACCTGCGTTTGATGGAGGCAAAGGGATTGCTTAAAAGTGAACGGCATGGTCGCGTGGTTTACTACACCGTGGCGGAGCCTCAATTGAAAGGCATTATCGATTGTGTGCGCGGACGATGTGCCGCCATGGAGAACACGGCAAAATAAGCGCAGTTAATCACACCCAAGCAAGTCCAAATCTGTTCACCTCTGTTCATGCGTCCTGGTCC
The DNA here is from genome assembly GCA_016844485.1 of Gammaproteobacteria bacterium. Taxonomy (GTDB): domain Bacteria; phylum Pseudomonadota; class Gammaproteobacteria; order Eutrophobiales; family Eutrophobiaceae; genus JAENIZ01. The sequence continues at coordinate 3,384 of JAENIZ010000070.1, forward strand.
GGGGTCAAGCGGAGACATCAAGCGATCAGATTTGTCACACCATATCGATTTATGATGGAATACCAAACGTTATCATCACTTCAATATATTTAACTTAAGGAGATGTCCGGATGTCGATGGATGATCGCGATGGCGTCATCTGGCTGGACGGAAAACAGGTGCCGTGGCGCGAAGCCAAAACCCACGTGCTTACTCACACCTTGCACTATGGCATGGGTGTATTTGAAGGTGTGCGTGCCTATCATGCCAAACAAGGTACGGCCATATTTCGCTTGCAGGAACATACTAACCGTCTGTTTCGCTCGGCGCATATATTGCGCATGACGATGCCATTCGATAAGGCAACTATCAACCAGGCATGCTGCGCGGCCGTCCGCGATAACCAGCTTGACACCGCCTACATCCGGCCGATGTGTTTCTATGGTGCGGAAGGCATGGGGTTGCATGCGAAAAATCTCAAGGTCCATGTCATGATCGCCGCCTGGGCCTGGGGTTCTTATCTGGGCAGCGAGGCGCTGGAGCATGGGATCAGGATCAAGACCTCCTCATATACCCGGCACCATGTCAACAGCACGATGTGCAAGGCCAAGGCCAATGGTAATTACATGAATTCCATGCTCGCGCTGCAGGAGGCGCTGGATTGTGGTTACGACGAGGCATTACTGCTTGACCACGAAGGTTACGTAGCAGAAGGCAGCGGCGAAAATATCTTTATCGTTTGCGATGGTGAGCTGTTCACGCCAGAACCTACCTCCGCACTGGAAGGCATTACGCGCGATACCATCATGACACTGGCCGCAGACGCCGGTTTGAATGTGAAAGAAAAACGCATTACACGCGATGAGGTCTATTCCGCAGACGAGGCGTTCTTCACGGGGACGGCTGCGGAGGTCACGCCGATACGCGAACTGGACGGTCGGGTCATCGGCAATGGCAGGCGTGGCCCGATTACTGAACGCCTGCAGACGCTTTATTTTGATCAAATCCAGGGGCGCCGGTCACACTATCCCGAATGGTTAAGTTACCTATGATAATCTTTACTGATCATGAATAGCGGGAAAAACAAAATACCTAACGATCGACGCAGTTATGAGATCACCCGCCAGCAATTGCCCCTGCATTGTCCCTTATCAGACATGAGCCTGTGGAATTCGCACCCGCGTGTTTATTTGCCTATAGAAAAGACAGGAACTGCCAAGTGCCCCTATTGCGGGACTGAATTTACACTGAAAGATAACTAGCGCGAAAATTCCCGCCGGGCTGAATGATGACCCAATACAAGCCGAAAACCATCATCATCTGGCGGATCAGCGACGGCAGATCCGGGCACAATACACAGAGCCGTGGTCTGGTGAATGCCCTGGAAAAACTTACTCCATGCGTTTGTCATGATATCGAAGCGATGGCTCTCAAATCCGGGCTTGCGCAGTATTTATTGAAACAATATCGTCCGGGCAATGATTTACCTGATCCCAATTTGATTATCGGCGCGGGACACGGCACACATCTATCCCTGCTGTGCGCACAACACGCCCGTGGCGGGCGGACTGTTGTTATTATGAAGCCCAGCTTGCCATTCGGATGGTTCGATTACTGTCTCATACCTGAGCATGATAATCCGCCGGATGATAAACACACCCTTGTAACTCGCGGGGCAATCAATATGGTGACCGCCTCGAAACAACATCAGGATAATCAAGGATTAATGTTGATCGGCGGCCCTTCGAAACATTTCTGTTGGGATAGCGGCGCCATATTGAAACAGATTAAAACCATACTGGAACGCACGGCCCATGTTTCCTGGAAAATTTCAGATTCGCCACGCACGCCGGAAAACATGTGTGACGCCCTTGCCAGGTTGCATTATCCCAATGCACACTTCATGCCTCACAAAACCACAGGCCCTGACTGGGTTGCAAGTCAACTTGCAACCGCAGGGAATGTCTGGGTCAGTGAAGACAGTATATCGATGATTTATGAATCCCTTACCTCCGGCGCGGCAACCGGGATATTGCATGTCCCGGTAAAAAAGCAGGGAAAAATCAACCATGACATTCAAACACTGAATGACAACGGCATGATCACAACATTCGAAGCCTGGCAAAATGGCGCTCTTCTTTCACCTCCCGCCGAGATGTTGAATGAAGCGGCGCGTGCTGCTAAATACTTGCTTGAGATATACCATTGAATAAACCCATGATCTCTGACGCTCCTGCGCCTCTTGAGAACAGTGCCAAACACTGGGAAATGATCTCCTGCCCGGTATGCGGCTCTGAATCCTTCACACCATTATTTCAAAAACAGAACGAGCCTTTTGTGCGTTGTGAATCCTGTATGCTCGTGTTGATCAACCCGCGCCCGGCCCATAATCAGGTCCTGCATACCTATGATCATGATTACAGTGAACACTATGCCATCAAGGGAGAAAAAAAACTGCGCCGGTGCAGGCGTTGGGTAAACCGGGTCAGGAAGCGATATGGCCAAGATGGTCGCTGGCTGGACATCGGCTGTTCCGTGGGGTTTGTGGTCATGGCAGCCGGAGAAGCGGGATTTGAGGGACACGGGATCGATGTCGAATCCTGGGGGATTGAATACGGCCGCAAAAATTTTCATCTGCAGAACCTGCGTTGCGGAACACTTGAGGAACAACATTATCCGGATCATTATTTCAAGGTGATCTCGCTCTATGACGTGATTGAGCATGTGCCTGATCTGAATACGCTGGTGGCAGAAATAAAACGGATCCTCGCGCCCGGTGGTGTGATAGATATCATCACGCCGGACATCGGCCACTGGCGCGTGCCGCGATCACTTGAGAACTGGGGCGAGATAAAACCGTCCGAACATCTTTATTATTTTAACCGGCGCACCTTGTCCCGGTTGCTGCAGAAACACGGGCTGGAAATTGTCAAAAAGCGGTTTAATACCAAACCCGCCTTGCGCGTTTATGTGCAACATTCAAATTAAAAACTGATCAAATGCCCCTGACCGTTGTTCAGACCTTGCCGGCCCTTGACGTAGGAGGCGTAGAACGCGGCACCCTGGAAGTGGCTGCAGAGTTAGTAAGAAAGGGTCACCGTTCCATTGTTATTTCTGCCGGCGGCCGGTTGGTTGATCGGCTGATCAAAGATGGCAGCGAACATATCACCA
>JAENIZ010000014.1 GCA_016844485.1 Gammaproteobacteria bacterium
CCGCAGGGCAGCTGCCATGGACGGTGGCTGACAGCGCTCGACCAACACGTTAAACCAGTTGGTCGTGTAGAGAATTTCTGTAACACGCCATTAAAATTTAAATAAGTGGTGGGCCGTGGGCGATTCGAACGCCCGACCAACTGGTTAAAAGCCAGCTGCTCTACCGACTGAGCTAACGGCCCATAATTTGATATCTGTCATGGCATCCCTGCCGCAAATTTTTACCTTCGACAATCCCCGGTCTCGCCATCCATTGGCTCGCCGCTCGACGGGAAATTGATCCACTGGATCAATTTCTATCTCCGTCTCGCCCAACTGAGCTAACGGCCCTTCTTGAAAATCTGTCATGGCATCCTTGCCGATAATTAATGGCCTTGATAACCCCCGGCCTCAACATCCCTGTTGAGTCGTTCGCCGGGAATTTTGTTCACTGGACAAAATTCTATTTCCGGCTCACCCAACTGAGCTAACGGCCCTGCAAGAAAGTTTAAAGTTCAAGGTTCAAGGTTGGCTGTTTCCAAGTCTTTTCTGCCTGCACCTTTTTATGCTTTGAACATTGAACTCTAAACTTTTTTGAGCTAACGGCCCATAAAAGCAAGGCGGCGATAATACCGAAGATTCTAAAGATGGCAAATTAACTTTCTGGGTAACGCCCTGCTATACCTGATAAAGTCATTCTGAAGGTATTGATTTTATCGGTTTTCGCCCCTATTTTCACGAGCATCTAAAGAACCTCTGATCAAGTCAGAGGTTCCAGCGATATAGGGATATACCGCCATTTTGCAATTGCGTAAGCAATTGTAAATTGAAGAAAAACAAAAATCGCATTTTTGTTTTTCGCGCTCTGAGCAGTCCTGGATGGACTTATTCAGAGCTATCCTAAAATTAGTGAGGACAAATTGTGCCTATCTACGAGTACGAATGTAATCATTGTGGACACACACTCGAGGCCATGCGAAAAGTCAGTGATCCGCCACTGAAAAAATGTCCCGCATGCGGTAAAAGAAGCCTGCGCAAGCTGGTCTCTGCCGGCGCTTTTCATCTGAAAGGCACAGGCTGGTATGCCACGGATTTCAAGGAAAAACCAAAGGCCAAAGACGATAAAAAGAAAACTGAAGAACCGGCAAAGAGTGACTCCGGCACACCTGACACGAAAAAATCCGAAAAGAGTGATTCCAGCATATCTGGCACTAAAAAAACCGGCAATGATGTCAAACCAACCAAGAAAAAATCCGCGTCAACCACAACGGACTGAGTCTGTGATATTTTGAAAGGGTGCGCTTGCGCACTATACTGCTGATCCGTAAGATTCCGCCCTTCATTTCCGGGTACGGACTTTAAATACACTCCTTTGCCATTCGGGGAACGGCATGCGCAGCCATTATTGCGGACAACTGAATACCTCGTTACTCGATCAGAAGGTTGAACTCTGTGGTTGGGTGCACCGGCGCCGCGATCATGGCGGCGTCATCTTTATCGATCTGCGCGACCGTGCAGGCCTCGCGCAAATTGTGTTTGACCCGGACCGGCCGGAACCTTTCTCCATTGCCGACACTGTCCGCAATGAATATGTGGTACGCATCACCGGTCAGGTCAGACACCGCCCGGAAGGCACAGTAAACAGAGACCTCGCCACCGGTGAGGTTGAAGTTCTGGGACACAGCATTGAAATCCTGAACCGGGCCAAGACCCCGCCGTTCCAGCTGGATGATGAGAACGTCGCGGATGATACACGCCTGCGCTATCGTTATATCGATCTGCGCCGACCACAGATGCAGGACAATATTCGGTTACGGGCAAGGGTTGCAAAAATCCTGCGCAATTTCCTTGATGACCACGGTTTTCTCGAAATAGAGACGCCGATGCTGACCAAGGCCACGCCGGAAGGGGCGCGTGATTATCTGGTCCCCAGCCGTACCCATCCCGGCGCATTTTTCGCACTTCCACAATCTCCGCAGTTGTTTAAACAGTTACTGATGATGTCCGGTATGGATCGTTACTACCAGATCGTCCGCTGTTTCCGCGATGAAGACCTGCGCGCAGACCGGCAACCCGAATTCACCCAGCTTGATATCGAGACCTCGTTTATGGATGAGAAGCAGATCACTGCCATCATGGAAGAGATGTTTATTAAATTATTCAAAGATGCGATTAACGTTAATTTGCCCTCACCTGTTCCGCGCATGACCTATGCCGATGCCGTGCATCGGTTTGGCACAGATCACCCGGATCTGTGTAACCCGCTGGAATTGACTGAAGTGTCTGATCTTATGAAACAGGTCGAGTTCAAGGTCTTTTCCGGCCCGGCCAATATGACCAACGGCCGGGTGGCGGCCATGCGTGTGCCGAAGGGGGGTGAACTGACCCGCAAACAGATCGATGACTATACCGCCTATGTCGCCAACTTCGGCGCCAAGGGCCTCGCCTATATCAAGGTCAACGACGCGGGCAAAGGACGCGAGGGCCTGCAATCACCGATTCTCAAATTTTTGCCGGATGAGGTCATCGCTGAATTGCTTAAACGGTCGCGCGCAGAAACGGGTGATTTGATCTTCTTCGGGGCGGACAAGGCAAAGATTGTAAATGATTCCCTGGGGGCCCTGCGTAACCAGATTGCATCCGATCTCACGCTGCTCACATCCCAATGGCAACCCGTCTGGATCACGGATTTCCCGATGTTTGAATATAACGAAGAGGAACGCCGGTGGGATTCCCTGCACCACCCCTTTACCGCACCCCGGGTTACAGATCCGGCAGAAGTCGAGGCCGACCCCGGAAAATGCCTGTCACGGGCCTATGATCTGGTGCTGAATGGTACCGAGTTAGGTGGCGGGTCAGTACGTATTCACACTCCTGAAATGCAAAGGACAGTACTGCGTCTTCTGGGTATGGGGGCAGAAGAGGCGGAAGAGAAATTCGGTTTTCTGATCAATGCATTGGATTATGGCTGCCCGCCCCACGGCGGCATTGCCTTCGGACTGGATCGGATGATTATGCTGATGTCCGGCGCCCCCTCCATCCGTGATGTGATTGCCTTTCCCAAGACCCAAACCGCAAACTGCCCGCTGACATCCGCACCTGCGCCCGCGTCCCTGAAACAATTACGGGAATTGGGTATCCGCCTCGCCAAACCTGGCAAAACTGAATAAGCCGATAGTAAGTATTCCCTTACGGAAAGGGGATGAATATCGTCCTTGAAAAAGTGTAAGACTTACACTAAGCTTATGTGTATATATTACACTAAGTATTCAAGACCATGAGTTACAGTTATACCCACCCGCATCCGGCCGTCACTACCGATATCGTGCTCTTCACCATCCGCGATCACCGGCTGGAGGTGCTGTTGATACGGCGGGGCAGTGATCCTTTTAAGGATAGCTGGGCCCTGCCGGGCGGCTTTATAAATATCGACGAAGACCTTGCGGCCTGTGCTTTGCGTGAACTGGAAGAAGAGACGGGCGTGGCCGGTGTTTATCTTGAGCAACTCTATACCTTTGGCACGCCGGGCCGTGACCCGAGGGAACGGGTGATCTCGGTCGCCTATTATGCGCTGGTACCGCCGGATCGCATCAGCATTCGTGCCGCCAGTGATGCCAAAGAGGTCGCCTGGTTTAAGCTCGATAAGCTGCCGCCGCTCGCTTTTGATCATGAATCTATTGTTGCCATGGCGCATAAACGCCTCTCCGCAAAACTTAATTATTCAACGATTGCCCTGCAATTCATGCCGGAAAAATTCACCCTGAGTGAATTACAGCAAGTGTATGAATCCATCCTCGGTGAAAAACTGGACAAGCGGAATTTCCGCAAACGCGTATTGACCCTGGATTGCATCAGGGACATTGGCGAGAGCCGGCGTAATGGCAATCATCGCCCGGCCCGTCTCTATGCGGTGAAATCTCCGGGCACAGTGGAGTTTATTCGATGAACCAGAGAATTTTAGATATACGATCTGCGGGCGCATCCTATGCGCTTCGGCCCGAGGAGGTCCCGGAGACCATTATTGAGACCCTCGATGCCGGGGAACGCTCCACCCTGATTGCCAGGATCAAGCGGCTGCTGAATCAACAGGACGCCGTGATCGTAGCGCATTATTACACCGACCCGGATCTACAGGTTCTCGCCGATGAGACCGGCGGACATGTCTCGGACTCCCTGGATATGGCGCGTTTCGGCCATGAATCCAGGGCAACAACCCTGGTGGTCTGCGGAGTCAGGTTTATGGGGGAGACCGCCAAGATCCTCAATCCGGAAAAACGCGTGTTAATGCCGGACCTGGAGGCAAACTGTTCGCTGGATATCGGCTGTCCGGCGGACGCCTTCAATGCATTCTGTGATCAGTACCCGGATCGTGTCGTTGTCGTCTATGCCAATACCAGCGCCGCCGTTAAAGCAAGATCAGATTGGGTCGTGACCTCGGGCAGCGCGCTGGACGTTGTGCGACATCTGGACGCGCAGGGTAAAAAGATCATCTGGGCGCCGGACAAATATCTGGGCCAATATATCCAGGAACAGACCGGGGCCGATATGTTGTTATGGCAGGGGGCCTGCATCGTGCATGAGGAATTCAAGGGCAAGGAATTGCAGGAATTACGCAAATTGCATCCAGACGCCAAGGTCCTGGTGCATCCCGAATCCCCCGCCTCCGTCGTGGAGCAGGCCGATGTCGTCGGTTCAACCACCGGTATTATCAATGCGGCCAAGACCCTCAATGCCAGAAAATTCATCGTGGCAACTGACAAAGGGATCTTTCACAAGCTGCAGGAGGCCGCTCCCGATAAGATTTTTATCGAAGCGCCGACCAGCGGCAAGGGCGCAACCTGCAAGAGCTGCGCGCAATGCCCGTGGATGGCCATGAACAGTCTGCGCAAACTTGCACACGTTCTTGAAACCGGTTGCAATGAGATTGAGGTCAATCCGGAGATCAGCAGACGGGCGCAGGTTGCCATCCAGCGACTGCTCGACTTTACCAGCAAAGATAAAACTGCACTGGCCAATGATGCATGATCTTGTTCTATGTTCAAGGTTTATGGTTCAACGTTAAACCTTGAACCCTGAACATTGAAGTTCGAAACGAAATCTAATGACGCAGGAGACAATCATTCTTGTCCACGGCATCTGGATGAATGGTCTGGTCATGGCTCTTTTGCGCAAGCGCCTGGGTAATGCCGACTTCACTACCCGGCAATTTTCCTATCGCAGTGTGCGCTCCACCCCCATCGAAAATGCAATGGATCTGCAGACATTCAGAGAGAAGATCAAAAACCCGGTCATACACTACGTCTGCCACAGTCTGGGCGGACTTATCGTCCGGCATTTGTTCAATGAATATCCTGATCAACCGCCGGGCCGGATAGTTACACTGGCTACACCGCATACACCGAGCAGCGCGGCCAGGCAACTTGCCAGATTTTCGCCGGGGCGCATGTTATTGGGGCGCAGTACCCTGCAGGGACTTCTGGGGAACGTGCCGCCGTGGCATAGCTCGCATGAGCTTGGGGTCATTGCGGGCAGGTTGCGATTAGGGATGGGCATGTTTATCCCCGGTATCCCAAAACCAAACGATGGTGCGGTTGCGGTCGAGGAAACAAGACTTGAAGGAATGACCGATCACATCACCCTGCCGGTATCACACTTCGGGATGTTAATGTCTGCACGGGTGGCGCAACAGACGATACATTTTCTAAACCATGGCAGCTTCAAACACTGAGCAGCAATCACCCGCCGCAAACCTATGTACGGATACCGCACTTGTCTTGGGTGGTATGTTTACCGGTGTTAGAATTCGCGCCTGTTCAGATAACCGGGTTATAACCATGGCGGGTCACAGTAAGTGGGCTAATATCCAGCACCGCAAAGGCAAGCAGGACGCCAAACGCGGGAAGCTGTTTACCAAACTCATCCGGGAAATTACCGTTGCTGCAAGAATGGGCGGCGCTGATGCGGATGGCAATCCGCGACTGCGTGCCGCCATCGACAACGCCCTGTCCAATAATATGTCGAGGGACACTGTCACCCGTGCCATCAACCGGGGCGCAGGTGGCGCTGAAGGCCAGAATGTTGAAGAAGTCCGTTATGAAGGGTACGGGCCCGGCGGGGTTGCCGTCATAGTAGACTGCATGACTGATAATCGTAACCGGACTGTCGCCGAGATCCGCCACGCCTTCAGCAAATGCGGCGGCAATCTTGGCACGGATGGATCGGTCGCCTATCTCTTCAAAAAAGTGGGATTGATGTCATATCCTGCGGGCAGTGATGAAGACGTATTAATGGAGGCGGCGCTCAATGCCGGCGCGGAAGATGTTATTACCAATGATGATCAATCGATTGACATTATCTCTTCCCCGGATGATTTCGTCGCCATCAAAACGGTGCTGGTTAACAGCGGACATGCACCGGAATCTGCCGGCGTCACCCTGCACGCTTCTGTCAATAATACGCTGGACCTTGAGGGTGCCCAAACCATGATACGATTGCTTGATATGCTGGAAGACCTGGATGATGTGCAAAAGGTTTACTCCAACGCAGATATCCCCGATGATGTGCTGGCACAATTAAACTAGGAACTCGTCGCTCGATGCTCGTCGCTCGTGAACTAATTTATCCTCTCGATCTACGAGTCCCCAGCCCCCGGTCCCACGCCCCAGTATGATGACTCGTATCCTCGGCATTGACCCCGGTTCCCAGATAACCGGCTACGGTATTATCGATATGGACGGTAACCACGCCGTGCATGTTGCCCATGGCAATATCCATATCGACAGCGAGGAAGCACCGGAAAAATTACGTATTATCTTTACAAATATCACCTCCATTCTTGCCGAATATAGACCTGCTGAGGTCGCTGTAGAAAAAGTCTTCATGCATCGCAATGCAGATTCGGCCCTGAAACTGGGCCAGGCCAGGGGCGCCGCCATTACGGCCTGTGCCATGCAGGAACTGAAGGTCTTTGAATATACGCCCAATCAGGTAAAACAGGCGGCGGTGGGCAGGGGACATGCCGCCAAACAACAGGTCCAGCATATGGTCAAGGTTTTATTATGCCTTGCAGAGATACCACAGGCAGATGCTGCCGATGCACTGGCTGTTGCCCTGTGTCATGGTCATTCCCGTGAAGGCCTGTTACGCATGCGCAAGGTGAGCGGCATCCGGGGCGGACGCTTACAATGATCGGTCAACTGCGCGGCATACTGTTAAAAAAACTGCCCCCCATGTTGCTCATTGATGTTCAGGGTGTCGGCTACGAAGTCGAGGCCCCGATGACCACTTTCTATACTCTCCCTGAGATTGGTAAAGAGATACATTTATATACACACCTTGCGATACGTGACGACGCACACCTGTTGTTCGGCTTCGCAACCGAATATGAACGCCGCCTGTTCAGGAGTCTTATCAAGGTCACCGGCATAGGTGCGAAAACGGCATTGATCATCCTGTCCGGTATCGAGGCCGTTGAATTTGCCCATTGCATCCGGGAGGGTGACATCAACCGTCTCACCCGGTTACCGGGTGTGGGTAAAAAGACGGCGGAACGCCTGATAGTGGAGATGCGTGATCGCCTGAAGGATTTGGGCATGTTGGCTGCGGTTGACCCGGCACAGAAAAAAACCCTGGAACGGGCCGGGGATCATATTGAAGATGCTGTCAGTGCCTTGATCTCCCTGGGCTACAAACCGCAGGAGGCCAGCCGTTATGTGCATGCCGTGGCGACCGGAGAGATGAGCAGCGAGGAGATTATCCGCGAGGCGTTAAAGGCGTCTGTAAGTAAATGACAGGTCAGATGCCAGCGCAATCAACTTTCCATATTCCTGCCATATTTTCGCCATAGAACGGTACTAGTATAGTCACGACCGTTTCCGGATTCTAACCCGATTGCCAGCAAAGTACGTTAAAGAGACAATAGACAATACGATTATGGCCGAACCAAATCCTGTGATTACACCTGCCGGCACCGCTGAGGATGTTGCAGCAGATAAAACCTTACGGCCCAGGCGGCTTGCCGATTATATCGGCCAACCTTCAGTGCACGAGCAGATGGGGATCTTCATCAGCGCGGCACGCAAGCGCAGCGAAGCGCTGGATCATGTCCTGATCTACGGCCCACCCGGTCTCGGCAAGACGACACTCGCCCATATCATTGCCAATGAGATGAATGTGAACTTGCGCCAGACTTCCGGTCCGGTACTGGAACGTCCCGGCGATCTCGCTGCCCTGTTGACCAATCTCGAACCCAACGATGTGTTATTCATTGATGAGATACACCGGCTGAGCCCGGTCGTGGAGGAAGTCCTTTATCCGGCCATGGAAGACTACCAGATTGACATCATGATCGGTGAGGGACCTGCCGCACGTGCGATAAAACTGGATGTGCCGCCGTTTACCCTGGTCGGGGCCACAACACGTGCCGGACTGCTGACATCGCCGCTGCGTGATCGGTTCGGGATTGTACAGCGTCTCGAGTTTTACAGCGCCGGTGAGTTGACGGAAATCATCAAACGTTCAGCCGGTATATTAGATGTAAAAATCCATCCTGAAGGGGCCAATGTGATCGCGGCCCGTTCACGCGGCACTCCGCGCATCGCCAACCGCCTGCTGCGGCGTATCCGCGATTACGCTGAAGTCAAGAGAGATGGCCATTTAACAGAAAAGATTGCAAATCAGGCGCTGGATATGCTGAATGTTGATGCGCAAGGATTTGATGTGATGGACCGTAAACTTTTACTTGCCATCATACAGAAATTCGATGGCGGTCCGGTCGGCATAGACAGTCTTGCGGCAGCCATTGGTGAAGAACGGGACACCATAGAAGATGTACTGGAACCGTTTCTTATACAACAGGGGTTTATCATGCGCACACCGCGCGGACGTATCGCCACTCGTCATGCCTGGTTACACTTTGGTCTTGATGTCCCCTCCCAGAATATCTTGCCTACACCTGATTTGTTTAATGAAAAATAAATCTTTTTTTCAAAACCGGCAGGCGATTACATTTAATGAATGAATTTACATGGCCTGTACGTGTCTATTATGAAGATACTGATGCAGGTGGATTTGTTTACTACGCCAATTACCTTAAATACCTGGAACGTGCGCGCACAGAGTGGTTACGCAGCCTGGGATTTGAACAGGATCAACTCGTACAGGAATACGGGATCATATTTATAGTCCGCAAGGTAATCATTGAATACCTGAAGCCGGCGTTCTTCAACGACCTGTTGACTGTCAATGCAAAAATACTCGAAATACGCAAGGCCAGTTTGCTGTTTGAACAATCAATTATCAATCAATTAAAAGACAGTTTATGCCAGGCACAGATTAAAATTGCCTGTGTGAACAAGGAGACTATGAAACCCGTATCAATCCCCGGACATATTCTATCGGAGCTGGATCATGTCAACTGATCTTTCTTATCTGCACTTAATACTCAACGCCAGTTTACTGGTACAAATCGTGATGGTGATCCTGCTTGTGGCATCGCTTATTTCCTGGACGATGATCTTCAACAGGCGCGTGATCCTGAACAGGGCAAGACGCGAGGCCGATAAATTTGAAGAACTGTTCTGGTCTGTCGAGGATCTGAGCCCGCTTTATAACCGCATTACCGGGAAACGCCATAACGCAACAGGCATGGAAAAGATCTTTGAGGCGGGATTCAAGGAATTTGCACGATTGCGCAATCAGGAAGGTGTCGATGCGGAAGCGATGCTGGAAGGTGCACAACGGCTGATGCGTATCGCCATGAACAAGGAAGTGGATTTTCTGGAAACCAATTTGTCTTTTCTTGCGACCGTAGGTTCTACCAGTCCCTATGTCGGTCTGTTCGGCACGGTATGGGGCATCATGAACAGCTTCCGCGCGCTGGGTAATGTACAACAGGCAACGATCTCCATGGTGGCGCCGGGTATCGCGGAGGCACTAGTCGCAACCGCCATGGGATTATTCGCCGCGATCCCGGCCGTTATTGCCTATAACCGTTTTTCAAATGATGTCGAACGATTGATCAACCGCTATGACATCTTCCTGGAAGAATTTTCCTCGATACTGCACCGTCATGCCCACTCCTAACCAAGTGAAGGGTGAAATGCAAACGTTGATTATTATGAAAAAACCTGGCAAACATTTTTTACTTTTCACATTTTAAACTTCACGTTTCACATATAGTTATGAGACAGAGAATACGTAAACGTCCGATGTCCGAGATCAATGTCGTGCCCTACATTGATGTCATGCTGGTCTTGTTGGTGATCTTCATGATCACTGCGCCCCTTTTGAGCCAGGGTGTCAAGGTTGATCTGCCACAGGCACCCTCTCAACCGTTACCGCAATCAGAAAAGGAGCCTGTCATCATCAATGTCGATGCCGCAGGAAGTTTTTATATCAATTATGGTGAAAACCAGGACAAGCCCATCGCTCCGGCTGATTTGATTAACAGGGTCAACGCCTTGTTGAAATATCAACCTGGAATACCCGTGTTCATCGGTGGAGATCAAAATGTTCCTTATGGGCGTGTCGTCGAATTGATGGCACTGCTCCAGGGCGCAGGTGTCCCCAGTGTCGGTATGATCACCGAACCACCGGAGAAATAATTTCCAATGGAGTTGGGCTGGTTTGTAAAATCAAGGTCGGCCTTTTATGCGGTGTTGTTGCATATTATCGCCGCTGCGTTGTTAATCATCAGTCTCGATTTGGCGCCTAAACCAATAAATCAGCCAAAACAGAATATCAATATTGTAAACGCCGTAACCGTCGATAAAAAACAGGTTGAAAAAGAACTGCAACGGCTGAAAAACGAGGAGCAACAAAAGGAGGAGACGGGAAAGAAGCGGCTTGCGGAACTGGAAAAGAAACAAAAAGAAGCTGAGAAAAAACTGGCGGGCGCAGAAAAAAAGCACCTGGAAGAAGAGAAAAAGGCGGCTGACGCAAAGAAGAAAAAAGAACTGGAACAGGAAAAACGCGAGCTTGACGAACAGAAACTTGCAAAACTTGAGAAAGAAAAAGAGGAACTTGAACAAAAACACAAAATCGAAGAAGAAAATAAACGCAAGGCAGAGGAAGAAGAGAAGAAACATAAGGCCGAAGATGATCGCATACGCAAGGAGAAGGAACTCCAGCAGCAATTGGCGGCCGAGGAGGCAGAAATACAATCTGGGCAGGATGTGCAGTTGATTGACAGGATTAAAGCAAATATATACCGGAGTGTTGTGAACAATTTCAACAAATCGGGCCTGCCAACAGGACTAAGCTGCATACTCCGGGTACAATTAATACCCGGCGGTGAAGTAACCAATGTCACCCTGGTGGAATCAAGCGGGAATTCTGTTTTTGACCAGCGTGCCGTTACCGCTGTAAATAAGGCATCTCCATTACCTGTGCCTGATGATATTGAAACATTTGAAAGACTGAACCTTCGTCAAATACAATTCCAGTTTAAGCCCGAGGAATAATGTAGTGCACTCAACAATAAGACATATCAATCAATGGATATTATCTATCCTGCTGTTTCTTTCGCCGATCGCATACGGCGCTGATCTCGAGATCATCATTGATAAAGGAATCGAGAATGCCCTGCCTATTGCCATCGTGCCGTTTGGCTGGTCCCAGGCAGCGGGACTTCCGCCGATCGATATATCTGCGATTATTTCGAATGACCTCGCGCGCAGTGGAAGGTTCGCACCAATGGAAGAACAGGACCTGCCGCAACGTCCGAATGATTTTGCGCAGGTCAATTTCAAGGACTGGCAGAAACTGGGTATGGAAAATCTTGTCATCGGCCAGCTTGGCCAGTCAGCTACGGGTGATTACGTCGTCAACTTTCGTCTGCTTGATGTCTATAAAGGAAAACAGATTGTGGGTTTCAGCATCCCGTCCGGAAAAGACCGGTTACGCCGCACTGCGCATGAGATTGCCGATATCATCTATGAAAAACTTATCGGTGTGCGCGGCGCGTTCGCGACACGTATTGCATATATCACACTGATAAAAAATCGTGACGGAACAAAAAAATATACCTTGCAGAGTGCCGATGCCGACGGATTCAACCCCCAGATCCTTCTGACATCGCCTGAACCGCTGTTATCACCCGCATGGTCGCCGGATGGAAAAAAAATCGCCTATGTATCATTTGAAAGCAAAAACTCAACGGTTTACGTGCAGGATGTTATAACCGGCAAGCGGGAAAAGATCGCCTCAAACCCCGGCATCAATAGTGCACCTGCCTGGTCGCCGGATGGCAGTCGTCTTGCGATGACCTTGTCCAAGGATGGTAATGCTGAAATCTATGTCATGAATCTGTCATCTAAATCATTACAGCGTGTCACTTCGAATGCAGCTATCGATACGGAACCAGCCTGGTCTCATAACGGCAATATGCTGGCCTTTACTTCTGATCGCGGTGGCGGGCCACAGATATATGAAGTCTCCGCCAGCGGTGGAGAACCAAAACGATTGACGTTTGAGGGTCCTTATAACGCACGGCCCAGATATTCCCCCGATGACACAAAGCTTGCCGTAATACATGTGGAGAACAGCGTCTACCGCATTGCCGTGGTTGACCGGAAAAGTGGCCAGCTCAATATTCTGACGGAATCACGCCTGGATGAATCTCCCAGCTTTTCCCCAAACGGTCACATGATTATCTATACCACGACCGGTTTCAGGGGCACTGAGCTGGCCGCGACATCAACCGATGGAAGTGTGCATAAGCGTCTTGCGCTCGAAGTCGGCGAAGTGAGAGAGCCCGCCTGGGGCCCGTTTATGAACCAATGACAAATCGTCTATTCTATAATTATCAGTATTAATGTTATTCTGTTTATCACTGGCAGCACAAATTATTGAAGGAGAAATTTATGAACTTTAGATCAATATTGATATTAATTTTCGCGGTAATGCTCTTCGGATGCAGCTCCACCGAAGAGAAGAAAGAAGTCGCCGTAGAAGATCAGGGCATTTCCGGCACTGATGTACAGGCCCAAGGCACAGGTGAAGATACTGGTTCCGGCATCAATGCCCTTGACGACCCCAACAGTCCACTGTCGGTTCGCATAATTTATTTCGAATATGACAGCAGTGATATCCGGCCGCAATACCGTACAACGGTTGAAGCCCATGCCGCCTATCTTGCTGCAAATCCGAATGTGATCGTAACGCTCGAAGGACATGCCGATGAACGCGGTTCACGCGAATACAATCTGGCGCTGGGCGAACGTCGCGCACTGTCAGTAAAAAATAAAATGACATTGTTGGGCGCCTCCGCCGGCCAGATCCGTACTGTCAGTTACGGTGAAGAACGTCCTGCTGGTGTTGGATCTGATGAGTCCGCCTGGAGTCAGAATCGCCGCGTTGAGATTCTGTACTGAGGATAATTTCAGTGCAGTTTATTCATACACATCTGGTAATTTTGCTTGCGAGTGTTATCGTTTCTCTTTCCTGTATGGCCGCAGAGAAACGGGCGCCCGTCAGTGAACCTGCGGACACGCAGATCGAGCAACGCGTCGAAAATCTGGAACGATTTCTGCAAAACCAGGGCCTGGTGGGCATGTTACAACAACTACAGGCCCTGCAGTCGGAGGTCAGTCAATTGCGCGGCCAGATCGAGGTCAATAGCCACGAACTTGAAAAACTGCAAGAACGCCAGCGCAATTTATATGACGATCTTGAACGCCGCATGCAGAAGCTCAATGGCACTGTTGCATCGACAACACCTCCAACTGATGAAGAAGCTCCACCGCTGGAAACTATCACACCGTCAGAACCCGTAGCACCGATCGCAGGAAATCAGGCGGAAACTTCCCTGACGGTGGAAAATATAGGGCCAAACCCTGCTGCCACTGAACAACCGGCAGAAGTAGCAATTGCTGAGCTTCCAACTTCAACTCAGGTAATAGAATCTCCCGCGCCGGAAGATCCACTCAAGGCACAGGCTGAATATCAACAGGCATTCAATTTGTTGAAACAGGCGCAGTATGACCAGGCCATCACTGCATTTGATAACTTTCTGCGAAAATACCCGACCAGCCAATACTCAGCTAACGCGCAATACTGGATGGGGGAGGCCCATTACGTAGCACGCCGGTTCAACGAGGCGATCACGGAATATATGAAACTCGTTACGAATTATCCTGAAAGCAAACAGGTTTCCAATGGTTTGCTCAAAATCGGCTATAGTTTCTATGAGCTGGGTAAACCCGATGACGCAAAGAATGTACTCGAGGACCTGATAAAACGCTATCCCGGCACACCGGCCGCACGAGACGCTGAGGACCGCCTGAAGCGCACCACCGTTGCACGCTAATCCGCTTTCCTGCTAACCTGCGGTCATTATGCGTACCTCTCATTCAATCCAGAAAGATATTGATCGCGTCAACAGCAAGACGCTGAAGATCAATGAGATCTTTTTTTCGATCCAGGGTGAAACCAGCAAGACGGGGTTGCCCACGGTATTTATCCGCCTGACGGGTTGTCCTCTCCGCTGCGTCTATTGCGATACTGCATACGCCTTCCATGCAGGAGAGAAGATGTCGATTGACGATATCCTGCATAAAATCGCCGGCTATCGCACCCGGCACGTCACCGTCACAGGCGGGGAACCACTTGCACAAAAGGCCTGTATCGATCTATTGGACCTGCTGTGTGATGAAGGCTATCACGTGTCGCTCGAGACCAGCGGCGCCGTCGATATTTCAAAATTGGATGAGCGCGTGAGCAGAATCGTCGATCTCAAGACACCCGGATCAGGCGAAGTCACTAAAAACCGGTTCAAAAACCTGAAACACATAACACCCAATGACCAGATCAAATTTGTGATCTGTGATCGTATGGACTACTTATGGGCAAAGGACAAGTTAAAGGAATTTCAACTCAACGAGCGCTGTGAGGTTTTATTCTCGCCCAGCCATGGCGTGATGAATGCGGCAAAACTCGCCGACTGGATACTGGAAGACCACCTGCCCGTGCGTTTGCAGATCCAGTTACATAAGTATCTTTGGGGGGATGTCCCCGGCAAATAGTTTCATAAAGCGTGAAATCACTGAACAAATCTTCCTTTCGTCATGCCAGTGCAAACTGGCATCCAGTAGAAAATTGTTTTAACTAGATTCCGGCTTTTACCGGAATGACATTAATACGATTTAATCAGAGGTATCCAATAGATTAAATGTCATCACCTATGAAAGCCGTCATTCTTCTCTCCGGTGGACTCGATTCTGCGACAACGCTCGCTATTGTGATTACGGCCAACGTCATCACCCCGAATTACTCGCCGCAAAGCGTATAGCAAAGGCCTTAAACGTCAAACAACACAAATTCATTACCATTGATCTGAAACAATTTGGCGGATCCGCGCTCACCGACGATCAACTCGCGGTCCCTGAAAGACATACTGAAGGCATACCCATCACCTATGTTCCGGCGCGGAATACGATCTTTCTTTCCTATGCGCTTGCCTGGGCGGAAGTGTTGGGTGCAAACGATATATTTACCGGCATGAATGCGATTGATTATTCAGGTTATCCGGATTGCCGACCGGAATATGTGGCTGCTTATGAAGTGATGGCGAACCTTGCCACCAAAACAGCGGTGGAAGGAAATAAATTACGCATACATACACCGCTCATTAATCTGCGCAAGGCTGAGATTATAAAAATTGGCGCCAAGCTCAATGTGGATTACTCGCTTACCATTTCCTGTTACCAGGCTGATGAACAAGGCCGTGCCTGTAGTAAATGTGAA
>JAENIZ010000015.1:0-15117 GCA_016844485.1 Gammaproteobacteria bacterium
AAAAAACTACTACGCAACAGAACAGATATTTTTCCTGAATATAATCAGGATAATTTCGAACATGTATTTTCAGAATATTTTAATACTCTTGGTAAAAAACAGATACCTGGAACGGAAAGAATAGTGTATCTCATGCAAACACCTCGGGCCTGAGTAAAAACCGTATCAACAATTCATGCTGTAACTTATGTGGATAATATCTCCTCGAACTCCTCCTTATACCAAAGCTGTGTACGAGACCCACACGATTGCTGAATTTCCGCAAAGTTATCAAAAGTCTGGAATATCGCTCTTTTTCCACAATCCCAAACACTTATCCCGATAGCCGTCCATTGGACATTCTTCATCAATCAACCTGATAGGTTCTGGAAAATTAAATGGCGGGATCTGCAGATTTATCGGTCGCCATGCACCTGTCGGAATTTCTTCATTGCTTTCTCTCCCGGTAAATGTTGTTGTAAGCAGATATTCGCAGCGCGAGGACTTTATATTCCTGAGAGCACGTTGAATATGCTGGTATGAAAAGTGAACAAGGCAATCTCTGCAAAAGACTAAATCGACCTTGGGTAACTCATCCTGTAGAAGATCCAGATAAATAAATCTGCGGCTTGCGCTCCCGTACTTCATTTGATTGTCACTAATCAGTTCGTCCACAATATCGCCACCGATATATTCCACATCCATCTTCACTAACTTCATCCAGTAAAAATCCCCGCAAGGAATGTCAAGCAGCGATTTGATATTTAATTCCTCGAGCAGTTGCGGCAAAACTCCGCGCACAGCGGCTGTCTGTACAAAATTTGAACCAGGACCGGAAGGTGTATCCATACCCCCCCATTTGTTCTTACGGAATATCTCACTGAATATCAGCTTGGGAGGCTTATCTTTCAATGAGAAATACTTTACCTGTTTCCAGAGCGGAATAAGAAAAGGTAACCGGGATGCTAAAAAGGTCTTGAGTCGATCAGACATATCGGCTTTCAGTCAGTGGGTTTGAACCGGGCTAACTATCAGCCTCATGAAAGAACTTCTTCAAACAGTAATTTATACTCGCGCGTCATCCTGTCCAGAGTAAATTTCTGTTCTGCTTTTTGTCTGTTGTATGCGCCCATTTCCCGCCTCAGGCTGTGCGATCGCGCAAGCAGATTGATCTTCTCCGCGAACATATCAACGTTGCCAATCTCACATAAAAAACCTCCCTTGTTATCATCTATCAACTCCGGCATTGCGGAACAATTTGTGGCGATTACAGGCAATCCGCAAGCCATCGCCTCGGCAACGGCCAAACCAAATCCTTCTCTCACGGTCGGGAACAAGAGCATATCCACTTCATTGTAGAGCGATGGCATCGCCTCATGTTTCACTCTTCTTGAAAATACCGTCCGTGTATTCATTCCTTGCCGCTTACCTGACTTCAATCCGGAGGTATGAATTAATGTTATATTTTTATACAATCTGTCAAGTATCGGCTGAATTAAATCCGCGCCCTTGCGTCTGCTTCCACCTCCACAATACAGTACTTTAATTTCTTTTTTCTCATCCTCAGTCGTTTTATCGGGAGAAAATTTATTTATATCGATACCATTATAAATAACCCTGATTTCACCTTTGTAACCTAACTCTTCCCTGACCAGATGCGCCAGATACTGACTGACACAGGTAACCACACGTGATTTATCAAGTGCGGCCAGAGTAAACCATCGCAAGTCTGTGCAGTAATGAATTCTATGCAATAAAGTGACATATTTTTGCATATATTGGTCCAGAACAAATCCATGGAACGTCGATATCAAAGGCTTCCTGCCCAATCTGGAAAAGATTGCATAATCGACCGGCGCATGAATAATATCCGCTGACTTGTCATTAAAACAGCTGATAACGGGCGGGACTAATGCCCAATACGGATTGTAAGGAATGACTTTATAGTCCTTAATTCCCAGTTCCAGGGACTTGTGCGCGATAAATGCACCGCTCCCTGTGGGCACGGGACTGATGACTTTCATACCTTACGACCACAAAGGTCATTAAAAATAGCTGCCAGATTTAATGCCAGATGCTTCCGATTGTAATAAATATCGAATTCGTTCTTTGCTATGGTATATACCGGCAATAAGTTATTTTTCCAGTCCCTGATCATTTCCTGCAGCAGTTCAGCAATTTTTTCGGGTCGGTATTCATTTGTCACTCTGTAGAAGGCGCAGTAATTTTCAATCACTTTTGCATTATCACCGTCCGGACATACGGCCAGTACTGGTTTACCTGCTCGTAAATATTCGTATGTTTTACCGGCAACGGGTGTGATTCTGGACGGACTGTTTTCCTGGTATAACAATAAAACATCAAAACCACCCATCATGTTAACAAGTTCATCATGTGGTATCTGATTTTTGATATCAGCCACAGCT
The DNA here is from genome assembly GCA_016844485.1 of Gammaproteobacteria bacterium. Classification (GTDB taxonomy): domain Bacteria; phylum Pseudomonadota; class Gammaproteobacteria; order Eutrophobiales; family Eutrophobiaceae; genus JAENIZ01. The sequence goes on from JAENIZ010000015.1 coordinate 2,406, forward strand.
GCCAGGCCATATTTTTCCACCAGCGCGGGCAGCGCCGGTGAACTGTCGCCGATAAATGTAAATTTTATCGGCGCCTTTTCATCGTTAAGAATTGCCAGCGCCTGCATGATTATTTCCGGATTCCTATCTCCCACTCCAAACCTGCCGGCATAAAGGACATTTAAAACATCCTTCGATCCTGTTGGTTTATATGCGCCAAAATCTTCCTCATCAAAACCGTTTGGTATCACACACATCTTGTCCGCGCTATCTGGATATTTTATCTGATAGGCCTGTAGTGCGGATTCCGAGTTAAAGATCAGGCTGTCAGATCTTCTAATCACCATTTTTTCCAAAAACGGGAATATCCATTTATAGACGGCTCTCTTTATCAGCCTGCTGCCTTCAATATAGGGATCCTGTGCCCAGACATCCCTGAAATCAACAACCAGAGGAATTTTATATCGAAGTTTTAACAACAGTGCTGTCAGTGTTTGCGGATAAGGTGGGCATGACACATATACGATATCGTGCCGGATATTATTCAACATTCGCTTTGCTGCAAAATACAGCATTATTGCCCAGCCATAGGGTACCACATGATATGGTCTCATCCATGGTGTGAGCGACCTGATCCGGCAAACATCCGGAAAGTTCTCCGGCCGGTTTCGATGAACTGTTTCCTGTAGCGTCAGTACAGACAGGCGCCAGTCGCAACCTGGCAGGTATTTGGCAAATTTCTCCGATCGGATGCTACCCCCTACGCTCGTGCATGGAGGAAAATCATAGGCAATAAATAATACTCTACCTGAGGACCTGGCCATATGAAGGTGAATAATGGACATGGCATGGATATAGATTAATGTCATAGATATCCTTCAGTGCCATATCTCCGTCAATATAATCGGTTATTGTTATTTCTTTTTCCGTCAGTGCAATAATTCTGTATACGGACGGACCATAACCCCGGTGCGTACCGATAAAACCCTGCTCACCGAAATACAGTACTCTCGGATCAGCATTATTCGATAACCGAAATAACCCAAGTTCCAGTGATTCAGGTTCGATGTCATGCAGCTGCGGCGCAAAATGCGCTGCTACTGAACGATAACGGTTTCTGGCTTCCGGCACTGGTGTATACAGGTAAGTACCCGGATCAACAATCACGTCCTCTCCGTCGATCGATAACTCAATCGCAAGCTGATCATTATGATCGTGTCCGCCATTACCGTCCTGTCCATGTTGGCCGCATTTAATTAATAAATATAAATGCTCATTGCGGAACACATAAAAGCCGCCATGTGTAAATCCGTACAGCCCGAGATAATTTCCAATGGATTTATTCAATGGTATCCGCAACGCCATTTTTTGTGGTGATGATATGCCCTCCATTCGATGCATGTGTTCCTGCCATATGCTTTCCGTCCCGATACGCGTAGCAGCCGGCCTGAATTCAGGAATGATGTCCTGCAGGCTTAACTTCGCACCACCGGCAAGAGTACTGCTCAATATAAAATCCAGATGATTCCCATACATAACACCTGGTAACCCATCCGCAACAATTCCACTTGCCGCAGCCAGGATATGTTCATGCTTTTGAAATAATTCGTCCCAATAGTCATCTTCTTCAGATAGAACCTGGTAGTTCTGCAGATTCCGGTACTTTGCTTTGGCTTCATTTGCCGTTGTCCTTCGATATTCCGGTTGAAATTTGAAAAACCTGCCACTGTCGTTATCCCCAACCTGCGGTACCTGACCATCATCCTTGGTAATACATCTGACGAATTCGGACATGCCATGCATACGGTAAAGATAGGTATCGGGAAATGGAAGTTTACCGCTGCCACCTGCAAAGCCGTATTTCTTAACCTGTCGAACCGGAAATTGCCCATATCGATTATTAAGTAATGGGTAATAATCCGTTATATCCAGCCGGCCGTCATTATCAAGACGCAACACCAGGGCAGTTGCATAAATTACCATCTCAGCGGACAGCCGATGATAACTTGTCGAAGCCTCAAAGTTCGATCCGTCTTCATGAAACTGCCTGTGAACCTCATTAATTAACTCATTGACTGAAAACAGTAACCAGGTATCAGTCTCTTTACTGCGTGGTAAATATGCGGCCACAAATAACAATCCGGCGATATCCGCCAGATAATGATTAGCCCTTACATATGGATTCCATTCCAGGTTATTACTGATATGCCGGCCGTGTTCATAGACACTCCGTTCAAATATTGCCATGAATTCCTTTTCAAATACATAACCGTTGGCCGCCAGCAAATCATAAGCAACCAGCATATTCGCTATCCTGATTGCCACATCCATGGTACAGGACCAATTCACGCCCCATTGCGGCGGATTGTTGGCAATAAAATCCAGCGCCTGGTTACGGAACTCACATGCATACTCAACTTTCGATGTCAGGACATATGCGAATGCCAAAGAGGGTAAATGCTGCATTCTCGCCAGTTCCCAGGGGACTTTGACATCCACACCGGCAAGATGACCATATTTCACATCCGTGTACCAGGTTTTCTCCGACCACCGGTAACCGGATTTTATATCCCTCTGCCAGTCTATCGGGATGTGATTTTCGTCTACGTTTTTCCAGATATTCAGTGACTCCCTTGCATTGGCCCGGTTGATCCGTTTCTTGATAAATCCGGCGCTGGATGTCACATCAATATCGAAACCGCCAAGATAAATATGTCCCTCCAGGCCAGGACACAGCATACCGAATTCATTTTTCAGCCAGCCCGATCCGAGAATATTGAAATAATGGCGGATATGCAGCCGGGCAATTGCCATGATGCTTTCCGATTGATAACTAAAAAGATGTGGATCCAGTGGCGAGAAAAAGACCGATAATCCTCGGGGTATATACTTATCGATGTAATAGCTGCAGCGCAGAAAGAGTCTCAGTTTCAGTACAGTGACCTGGACGATCCTGTTCATTTTATGAACGATTAGCCTGATCATTTTTCTGAGAGGGTTTGACGGCATACCAGTCACAATCCTAACGACTGTTTCCAGTAACTTCCCTGATTTTTTCAATAATCCTGCCGGTGTGGTGTTTCCATGTATATTTCGCCAAAACTTCAGCTCTGGCAGCCTTTCCCAGTCGAACGGATAATGCCGGGTCATCAAGCAGAGTTTTGATACCAAGCATCAGACTTTCCGGATCACCGGGTTTAACCAGCCAGGCTGTATGATTATGTGAGAGAACTTCAGCAATCTGATCCAGTTCCGATGCAACAACCCCTTTTCCCATCGCCATATATTCAAACAGTTTTGTCGGGGAACCGAAGAATGGGGTTCCGTCCGGATTGGGGACATGCGGTGATACCAGCACATCACAAGCCGCCAGATGTGATGGCCCTTCGGCCTGCGGTACCAGTCCCGTTAACAGGCATATATCCTCAATGCCATTCTCAGCGATTATTTTTCTGACCAGTGGGACCATGTCTCCGTCCCCCACAAGCATAAGCCTGATCCTGTTTCTGAATTCAGGATAATTACGCACCAGGGCTGCCATGGCTTCAGTCAGGCGTTCCGCACCATGCCATTTCCCGAAGGTACCGATAAAGCCAACTACCTGTTTACCATGCAAGCCGTACTTTTCCCTGACAGGTTCCCCGCTGATTTCAGGCGAGTAGCTTTCAGGATTAACGCCATTGGGGTTAACGAGTATCTTTGCTTCATCCACGCCGGCGGAGGTTAATTGGAGCAATAGTGGTTTGCTGACGACAACGATGACATCCGCGGCTTCTGTGTTATATCGTTCGATCCGGATAGCCAGGTCTTCGTACTTGAGTATTTGCCCCCAATTTCTCGCTATCCATACCTCCGACCCATTATATTCCAGTACGAAAGGCAGTTTGTATCTGGCCGCCAACCTGGCGCCGGTAAAATTGTACAGGGAGTAGCGCTGATAAATAAAAGACAACGCAGTTTCATGATCGAGTATTTTACAGGCCTGGGCAAAACACTTTTCGTTGAAATTAAGTTCCGGCAGTTCCTGAAATCCCCAGTATCTGTTTTCGGGGTTTATGATATGCAATGATATATCATCACGTACTGTCGGAATTCTGTCGGTACTGAGAAACAAAGGCGGGGCGCAAAAATTATCCAGATTGTTCAATACCCCCGCAATATGTCCTACTGAACCGCCGCACTGTAACCCGGGGACCAGATCGGACCGCAGATAAACCGGTGACAGACCCAGATCAACAGATGCCGGTCTGGACTTAACCGGCATTCTTGCAAGTTCGCTGACCAGTTTATTTATTCGGTTCAGTAACGATGAATATGCCAGCAGGTCGTACAACTCTCTGCATGCTTTCTTACACAACAACCATAAAGTTATTTTTTCACTACGCCCGTAACGGTCCTTCAGTATCGCCTCGCCACTGCTTAACAACCATAACGCCGCCGCGAGAACAAACTGGGATTTTTGCGTTGTCAGATTACTTGAATAATATTCGGTGTATTCATAGCTGAATAACTTTTTTATAAACACCCCGGACTTTATCCATTCAGCCACTTCATTCGATCGGCGGAATTCAAGATCATTATGCCTTTCATATTCCGGCACGATGTACTTGTAAACAATAAGTCTCGCCACTGTCCGCTCAGTAATCTGTATTGACGAAAGATTAAACTACACCAGTTTTCCGATTATATCGACGATTCTCTCGGCGGCACGACCATCCCACAATTCCGGGATTCTGCCTCTTATATCGTTACCTTCCAGTATTTTCTCCACTGCTGAAATAATACGGCCGTAATCCGTACCCACGAGCTGGTTCGTTCCCATAGAGACGGTTACCGGGCGCTCCGTATTCTCCCTGATCGTTAAACAGGGGATACCCAACACTGTTGTTTCCTCCTGCAGGCCGCCAGAATCCGTCAGTACGACTCTGGCGCCGGACATTACACTCAGGAAATCCAGATAACCCAGAGGCTCAAGCAAAACCAATCCGTTTAGCGATGCCAGTTTCCGGTCCATGCCATATTTCTGTAACTGTTTTTTTGTCCGCGGGTGCACAGGAAAAATCACAGTTAGCTGGTTTTGAATATACTCAATCGCAGCAACTATCTTCGCCAGGGTTTCCCTGTCATCGACATTGGACTGGCGATGCAATGTCACCAGGGCATAGCCCCCTTCTTTGATTTTACAGTTAATGATTTTCAGATAATTCAGTTTCACTGCCTGATCACGATGCTTTAGCAAAGTATCCACCATGACATTACCAACAAAGAATATCTTCTCCATCGGTATTCCTTCGGCAAGCAGATTAGCATCGGCATCTTTTGATGTGGTAAACAGGTAATCGGAAATTGCATCCGTGACTATCCGGTTTATCTCCTCTGGCATTAACCTGTCCCTGCTTCGCAAGCCTGCTTCCACATGCGCGATAGGGATGCAAAGTTTGGCCGCGACCAGACTGCATGCCAGGGTTGAATTGACATCACCCACCACCAGAACCAGATCAGGCATGTCCCTGTCGCAAAGTTTCTCAAATTCGATCATCACTCCGGCCGTCTGAACAGCATGCGAGCCGGAACCAATACCCAGATTTATATCCGGTTCAGGCAATCCCAGGTTGTCAAAAAAAACCTTTGAAAGCTTTTCATCATAATGTTGGCCGGTATGTATCAAAATTGGAGTTAGCTCAGGACGCAGCTTCATCTGTTCCATTACAGGAGCAATCTTCATGAAGTTTGGTCGAGCCCCGACCACATTATAGATTTTCAACGTTTTTTTCATGGCAAAAAAGCCGGATGGCAGTGTCGATATATTTCAGCAGTTTTTAGCGGTGGCTTGTGCCTGAGTACATCCCGTATTGGCGATGGTAGTCGCAGAAGATCGGTGCTTCATTCATAACTTCCTCGATCAGAGCGCTACAGAGAGCAACTTCATACCTTTCAGTTGCTCCACCACCGGGATTGGTGTGATCCGCGAACAGCACCTCATTAATTTCCACAACATTGTGCAATTATTTGCTATTGTTAATCCTGGTGATTCGCCGCAGTCGTTGCTGATTAAGTCGTCAGACCTTATGCTATCAGTCGGAGAACCACCGTCGCGTTGCACATATTCATAACATTTTACGTTATCAGATAACCATTAACAGTATTCGAAAGGCAAATTCGTGTCTTTATTTAATATAATCAAATCATCGACATACAGGATGTCCTTATTTTTACTGAATAATTATAGGATAATTCTTGCAACTACCAGGACGGAAGTTAAAAGACGTTATGCCGGTTCAGTCTTCGGCAAGACCTGGGCTATATTGTACCCCTTGTTGTTTTTATCGATGTACCTGTTTTTATATCTGGTTGTATTTCAGGTCAGGTTTCCGCAGTTCAGTCAACTTGAATATGTCTTATATGTGTTTTGCGGTCTTGTTCCTTATCTTGCTTTCATGGAATGTATGAATTTCAGCGGAACCTGTTTAAAACAGAATATCGAACTGGTTAAAAATGTCGTAATTCCCATTGAAATAATACCTGTCCGGACTGTCCTGATGACTGTCATCGGTGAAATGGTCGGTATTATTATTCTGGTGTTGCTTGCGGCAATCAATGGTTCATTATCATTGCACATCTTGTGGTTGCCCCTGGTTATTTTCTTTCAAGTCATTGCATTCATGGGAATAGCGTGGCTGATTTCACCAGTAGGGATCTTATTTCCTGATATTAATTACATCACAAATTTATTCGTTATCTTCCTATTGTTTATTTCACCTATCGGATATCAGGTAGACATGCTGAACGGACAATACCTCTTGGTAGTCTATGCCAACCCCATCTATTATATGCTGGAGATTTTCAGATCCAGTATTTTGTATGGTGAATTGCCTTCACTGACGATATTTGCCGCTTATGTTGGTATTTGCCTGATATTGTTTATCACTGGATGCACCGTGTTCAGTAAATTCAAAGATATTATTATGGATTATGAATAAACCCGTAATTCGCGCCAAGAATTTAACCAAAATATACAGGCTTTATCATAACCAGAGATACAGGCTGCTCGATGCATTCGGGTTGCTAGTGAATCAGAATGGTAAATTTGATACGCATACAGCGTTGGATAATATAAACCTGGAAATATACCGGGGTGAAAAGATTGCCATTATCGGCCGTAACGGCGCCGGCAAAAGTACCTTGTTAAAACTGATATGCAAGGTGATCAGGCCAACCACGGGTGAAATTGAAATCTCCGGAAATGTACACCCGCTACTCGAAATAGGGACGGGGTTCTTGCCCGACTTTACCGGCAGGGAAAACGTCTATGCCTACTTGGCCAATTATGGCGTGACCGGGCAGGATGCGGATCAGAGATTTGCAGAGATAGTCGATTTTTCCGAACTGGAGGAGTATATAGACCAACCTGCTAAAACCTATTCAACCGGAATGAAAATGCGACTTATGTTCGCGGCCTCGACCTCGATACATCCGGACATCCTGCTGCTAGATGAAGTGCTTAGTGTCGGTGACGCCTATTTCACTCAAAAAAGCTATGAACGAATCAGGGATTTATGTTCCGAAAACAGCACACTGATCCTCGTAACCCATGACATCTATTCGGCCATGAATATTTGTGATCGGTTTATACTATTGGATAACGGCAAAGTAAAAGCGGATGGCAAAAGTACCGAGATACATACTACTTACGCTGATTCAATACGGAAACAGGAAGAACACAGGTTACAACTGAAAAGGAAAAAACTTATCGAAAACAAATTAAATATAAAAAAATATTTTTACTGTGAATTAAGGACTGCGGAAAGTAACGCGAATATTTTTATTTCAGATATAATTTTATATGACGGTAATGATAAATTATTCCATCTTGATGTATCTGATAAAAAAGAGGAGGATTATTTAATCACCGACACCAAAGAATCCAACTGGAGCGAAATTACCATACATAAAAATAAATACGCCAGAAAGTTTAATAAATACGGGTCCATATACCATAAGCTTTCCTTCATATTGCCTTTTGACGGCGATATTATTAATAATCAGTTAAAATTCTTTATGACTTATTACTGTGACAGAACGACTGTTGTGAACGTGGAAATCCAGCCCACTTTTTCGGATGACATTTATAAAGGCGATCTAAAGCTACATAAATCAGACCAATGGGACAATGCGATATTACTTTTAAAACAGGAGAAAATAGAAATTAATGATACTTTCCTAATTAATCACAAAGCTAGCCGGTTCGGCACGAAGCATATAGAAATTACGGATATAAAATTTATGGATATAAACGGCAATGAAACATTAATTTTCGATCATGATTCATCAATGAAAATCTTGATGAATTTTCGGATTAATGAAGAAAATATTAATGAAAAACCTACTATATGCATAACATTCTTTAAAGATGGAATTGTCCGTACGCATAGATTCTGGACCAATGATATATTATTTTCATTTCGAAACAGTACTGAAGGTACTATTGAAGTAGCGGTGGACTCAATACAGTTTACCTACGGAACATATATCATTAGTTTTACGATTTTCAGGGAAGGTTATCTGGAAAAGAATAATACCAGACGATATTTCTCAATTTCAGAAGGTGTATATGATTCTTATTTTAACAGTCATGAAATATCCATAAATAAGAATGAAACATCCATATTGTTGAATGACGTGCTCTTTACACACCCGGCCCGATGGTCTCTGCACTAAACTGTATACAAATAATAATCATTTAACTCTGCAACAAACGTAGAAATTCGAGGAAACCCTGGGAAACAGGCCGCCCAGGAAGTTGTTAAGTGTCAATAGTGGTTTTACCCCTCTCAATAATAAATTACTTAATTTTCCTGAATATAAAACAGAGCCTTTAATCTCTTCTATAAAAAATCCGTTTTTACTTAACAGATTTTGAATCGAGGAATAAGTAAATTTTTGTATATGTGGAGAAGCGTTCAGTGAGGATATCTCCTTTGAATCAAGTGTCAGTCCCAAATATAATTCTTTAATTTCCTCAAGATATATATGTATCCTGTATCTCTCGACAAAATAGTTTATTTTTAATTTATCCCAGAGATAGTTTTCAACTTCAAACCATCCGTAACCGTTTGGCACCGTGACGAGTAAAATTCCACCGGGGTTCAAATATTCTTTTAATTTATTAAGCAGATCATTTATAGCATTATCCTGCAGATGCTCTAATATTTCTGATGCTATAATTACATCAACTTTATCCTCAATACCTGAGATATCGCAACACTTCAACTGATTTATCGGCAATTTCTCCTTTTCAAATAAACATTTTCCGTAATTTATACTATCCTCATGGATATCCAGCCCGGTTATATCATATCCCATTTTCAGTAATGGTAGTGTGATCATATAACCGGTTCCACAACCCAATTCAATAATTTTATTTTTTAAATTAATTTTAGAAATCATCCATTGAAGCTTTTTTTTACTTCCGTATACGTTTTCTATTATCGGTATATTCAGCATTATCCGGCCATGAACTAAATTGTGTAACTAACTTTAATAACAGTTATTTTTCAATAGAATATAGTTCCTTGTAACAATAGAATTGAACTAATTATCCATTAAATACTTTATAATCCAGGAATGGCTGACAACAAAGTACTAATTGTATCCCATTCATCAAGAGAAACTGACCTTGAATATTGTTCCCGTGAAAATTTAAACAAGAGATATAACAGGAATGGACGCCTTGATTCATTACCTGATTTCTCAACTTTAAGACCTGCATCTTATTACGAAGTATATTCCGGGGCATTAAGTTTCTATAAAATATTATATCAGCCTGAATTTAACCTTAAATTTATAGGATCAATAAAATCACGAAAAATAATTCAACATGCCGCATTCTTGAAGGAAGATATTATTGCGGTTGCCTATGAAAATGCTGTGGAAATATGGAAGTTGAATTCTTCAATCTACAAATGCAATAAAATTAATCGTAATTCTCTCGAAACCATACGGCGTCACGAATCGGGCCTTATGGCAGGGATACATTCTGTCTGCGCTTTTGATGATACAAAACTGATATTATCCGCCTCGGCTTCAGACAGCGTAATAATTCTCGATTATTATTCGGGTAAATTTATTGATTATTTCAGGATGCCGGGTTCAATCTATGGAAATAATTACGTCCTGAATCAGGATTCAGATTTATTAAAACATTACATTCCTAATGATTATCAATTAACACATATTAATTCTGCTTACCCCTTTAATAATAATAGTAATATAGTTATTTCTACACTGATACAAGGCGCAATAGGGATATTTGATATAACTGATTCTTCATATAGGGAAATTACGAGAGGTTACACTGGTTGCCATGGAGCCCGCGTCAACAGAAATTCTGATATATACTTTGTAGACAGTTGCGCGGGCGAATTGATAATTCTGGATAATACCGGAAATATAAAATCATTATTTTCTCTTGACACTTACTGGCTGCATGACGCAATCGAATTGGACGAGGATATATATATATTTACACTAGCAGATAAGAATTCCTTGCGGATATATAATATCAAGACCAGGAAAATGTTAATGCAAAAGGATTTTATCAGTAGTACAGGTTATTTTTCCGGGATATTGGAACTCCTGCCAAGCTGGATTGGCAACAGTGTTAAATTTTTATCCCTCTACACTCTTAACTGATTTATTACAAATGAAATATTTAGATACGACGATTTTTAACAATCGCAGTAATCAGAGATATAAAACCAATACTCAAACTTACTGGACCAGATCTCCATGTGGTTCAAACAGTTCCGAGGCAGAAAAATTGAGTAAAGAGTATTTCGATGAGATTGAAAATGATCGTTATTCGTCACACCCCTGGATTCTGGATGCAATCAATAACTTTAACTTAAAGGATAAACGGGTACTGGAAATAGGTTTTGGTATGGGCACTGATCACTTAGGTTTATTAAGGCAGGGGGCTGATATTCATGGAATTGATCTGACATTAAATAATTCATTTATACTGAAAGAGCGTCTAAAAATATACGGCTTTAATTCGTCCCTGATTTGCGGGGATGCGGAAAATCTGCCGATTGCGAATGAGTCCATGGATTTTATTTATTCATTTGGAGTTATACACCACTCGCCTGATACAGGCAGAATTGTTTCTGAAATACACAGGATCCTTAAACCCGGGGGAAAATGCTGGATAACTGTCTACAACAAACATTCATTATTTTTCTGGTGGTCTGTATTCCTTATGGACTGGCTGTTTAAAGGAAGATATAAATACGAATCTCTTAAAGAGCGTATAAGTAAAATTGAATATCTGAATGATAATCCGGATCTGGTCATAAAGTTATATACAAAAAAACAGTTTAAAATATTATTCAGTAAATTCTGTACTGTTGATTGCTCGGTAAAACATCTGGTGAAAAGAGATATATTTTATATAGGTCCTTATATACCAGATCGAATTATTGATTTTTTATCCGGTTTACTTGGTTGGTATATCATAATTGAAGCCGTCAAGTAGTCTATTATTTATCGTAAGTATTCTTTCCACCACAAATAAAAATTATACAAAGTCCAGAGCGCCACGCTATTCCTCTCGCGCTGCAGTTGAGCAATATAGTCTTTATTGAAGTAATCCGTTTTGCTGCCGAGTTCAGCCAGACCAGTTGCGATATCATTGCCAAGTCGATCATATAAATATTCGTGTACCGGCACGCCAAAACCCTGTTTTGGCCTGTTGATCAATACATCAGGAATAACCCCTTTCACGGCCTTTTTGAGTATATATTTCAATTCGCCGTTGCGGGTTTTAACGTTCTGCGGGATGCCGAGCACATATTCAACAAACTTGTGATCCAGAAACGGTACCCGGCATTCGAGACTTGTGGCCATGCTCATCTTGTCTACGCGCATTAACAGCAGTTCCGGCAAGCGCTGTTTCAGATCCAGATAGCTCATCCAATGCAGTACCGATTTTTCCCAGGCGCTATCCTGAAATTCATTCCAGAACGGTTCAATTGACTGCCAGCTTGTGTAATGTTTGAATTTTTTAACCAGCCTTGGTCCGAAAAGCATCCGCTTTTGTTCATCGGTAAAACCTTCAGCGCCTCCCCAGAATATACGTTGTCCCTCCGCGGCACGGCGTATCCATTCATAGTAGCGCGTACCGGATCGGCGGGTAAGGCGCATGGCAGCTAGAGCAGCCCTGTCTAATATTCTAGGTATGCCCAGATCCAGAACGCGTTGCAGATTAAATGCGTGACGCCAGGCCGGATAACCCCAGAATAATTCATCAGCGCCTTCCCCAACCTGACACACTACCATGCCGGATTCTCGAGCCAGTCTGGAAACATAATAAACGGGTATACATACCGGATCCGCCAGGGGTTCGTCCTGATATCTGGCCATGTCGGGTAAAAAATCGAGAATGTCCTGCAGGGAGAGTATGCGTTCCCTGTGATTCGCTTTCACTTCTGCTGCCATTAACCGGGCGTACTCCAGTTCATTTTTATATGACTGGTATTCACGGTCATAACCAATGCTGAAGGTATTTACCGGCCGATCCTCGCCTTCACTGAAAAGAGCTGTATTCGTGCTGGAATCAATGCCTCCCGAGAGAAACACACCAACCGGAACATCGCTGACCTTTCTGTATCGAACGGATTCTCTCAAGATATTCAATACTTTTTCGGCGATGACAGCATCATCACGGGTTGTTTCC
>JAENIZ010000015.1:15122-27647 GCA_016844485.1 Gammaproteobacteria bacterium
CGAAGGTAATGACCAGCAGGAACCTTGTTTATCCCCGAGAACAGTGTCTGTGAGACAGGAGAGCACAAAAATCCCAGGTAGTGGTACAACGCCTGTTCATCTACCTCTCTCTGCTGACCAGGGTCTGCCAGCAACGCCTTGATTTCCGACGCAAACGTCAGCCTGCCGTGGTGCATGCTGTAATACAAGGGCTTGACCCCTATCCTGTCTCTGACCAGCCAGAGCGCCTGTTTACGTTCATCCCATAAGGCGAAGGCAAACATGCCACGAAAACGGTGCAGGCATTCTATCCCCCAGCACTGATAGGCATATAAAATGACTTCCGTATCGGAATGGCTGGTCTTCCAGTCAGTGAAGCCCGATTCGATCAGCTCACGGCGTATCTCGGCGTGGTTATAAATCTCCCCGTTAAAGGTTACCCATAAGCTCTTATCATGATTACACATGGGTTGCGCGGCTGAAGCCGACAGGTCAATAATTGACAGGCGCCGGTGTCCAAGACCAAGCTTTCCGTTATTCGAAATCCAGGTGCCGGCGCCGTCTGGTCCACGATGTATCATCGTGTCCCGCATACGATTGATATAGCTTTCCGTAACCGAAAAGTGGCTGTTGTTAAATACTAATGAGCCAACGATGCCACACATATTCTGATCAGCGAATTAATAACCGGGTTGATTTCAGAGGTATCGGGATGATTATGTGGAAATCCTTTTTTCCACTTGAAATGCGATTTGCATCACCTGCAGCTGTTCCCACAATTCTATCGGCCATTTTCCCGTATTACTAACGGCATCTGCGAATGCCTGAACTTCCTCTTTATGGCCCTTCTCCATGTTGGCAGTGTGGAATGATTCCGCAACCCGGCCTGTTACTTCCAGTGTCTTGTAATCGGTCAGGGAGATAACCATGCCGTCCACGAAGATATCAAATTTTTCCTTTGGATAAGCCGGATCTCCCAATGCCGTATAGATCAGATTGGCGAGGGAACCGTCAGCAAACTTCAACACCACTACAAAATTGTCTTTATGGCTGTAATAACTGCTGCTGGTATCAATGGCGAATGCTTCCACATTTTTAATTTTCGCACCGGTGATGTAAGTAAATACATCATATATGTGGCAGGCTTCGCCTATGTTCCGGCCGCCGCCTTCTTCATTATGCACCCAGTGGTCCGGAGCCAGATATCCGGCATTCATGCGGTAATTCATGATTAACGGACCGTTGCTCCGGCTGATCAGGTGTTTGATCTTGCGTATATATGGAGAAAAACGCCGGTTGAATCCGGTAAGCAACAACGGCACCGCACCTATGGCTGTATTATAAAACGATTCGATTTCTTCCAGCTCCGTGATGGTGACCGCGAGGGGTTTTTCAACCAGCACATGCTTGCCGGCGCACAGCGCTCTTAATGTCATCTCCGCATGCTGATGGTGCCGCGTGCATATCAAGACGGCATCCACTTCGCTGTCGTCCAGCACTTCCTGATAATCGGTCGTGGAATAATCGGCGCCAAAGTTGACAGCAGTGGTCCTGGCGTTGTGCCCGGTTCGGCTGACTATCGCCCTGATTGCATATTGGTCCTGCAGCGACTGGATATTGGGCAGGTGTACGGCCTTGGCGAAGTTACCTCCGCCGATTATCGCGATACGAATGCGTCCGGCATTATCCCGCCGCGTAGATGAAAGCATTATCCGTCTGTCGATCGTGCCTGCCAATCCCTGTTGTTGATAACAGAACAAGGCCATCAAGGGTTTCCTGCCACTGGCAGCGAGCACCTGATATGCGCTGGTTGCCTGTTCTACCGGCCAGACATGCTCAATCAGATCCTTCAACACCACTCTGCCATCCGCCAGTAATCTCAGGTACTCGATCATATTGCGATTTTCCGTCCATCTGACATAGGCAACCGGGTAATCCACACCCTGCTCTTCATAGATATTGTCGTAGCGGCCAGGTCCGTAGGAGGTTGAGATAAAAAAGTCCAGCTCCTTGGCATAGAAATCAGCGCGATTAAGCTTCAAACCCACATCGCCAACCAGCACTACGCGGCCCTTCCGTCTGCACATTTTAAATGCCGTGCTGATAACACTATCGGAAGGTGTTGCTGCCGTTACGATAACGCCGTCCGCGCCCAGACCGGCGGTTGCTTTCATTACTTGTTCAACAATGTCGCCACGTTCTTCATGAATTCCCTGATCAAGGCCGTGAGCCTCAGCAATCTTTATACGTTCCGGTTCTGTGTCTGTCCCGTAGACTTGGCACCCATTGGCTTTCAGTATCTGCGTGGTTATTTGCCCCAGCACACCCAGGCCGATGACGACAAAACTTTCGCCCAGTGATGGACTGGCGCGTCTGATACCCTGTAAAGCGATACTTCCGAGCGTTACCGTGCTCGCCTCAGCCAGGGATAACCCTGTGGGTACCGGCACAGTCAGATTTCTGGGAACACGAATTATTTCCGCATGATTGGCACACTGCGCGCCGGCACATGCCACGCGGTCGCCAACTCGGAGATCATCCACACCTTCGCCCACCTCCATTACCACGCCGGCTGCCGAATAACCCAACGGAGAACTCGTCGACAATGCTGTTTTGACAAGGTTTTTAGTGTAGCCGATACCCCTTGTTCTGATGTAGCGCACCACCTTTTTAAGGTTATTCACGGTCAATGCAGCACCGCTTAAGGATGCGGACTGTGATGATTTAAGGCTTGCCAGTTCTGTTCCTATGGATATGCAGGAATGATCCACGCGCACCAGGACCGTGCCTGGCTCTACGAGTGGCGGAGAAACCTCTTCCACGTGGATTGCGCCGTTTTTTACGAGCACCTGCTTCATCTTCGACTTTCCGGTCTAACAGTTGTAACTGGTCACCTGATTTATAATTTTATTGGTAATTGTTTTGTAACGCTCTGACACAATATTCCAGTCAAACCTCGTCATGACAAATTCCCTGCCTTTACAGCCGATGCGTTCCGCAAGATCCGGATGACTCAATAAATATTCAATTTTCGCGGTCAATTCACTCACATTACCGGGCTTGGCCAGGAAGCCTGTCCCGCCGTCTATAATAACATCCTTTACTGCCGGCATATCGGAAGCGATCACTGCACAATGACAACCCAATGCCTCGATCAACACCAGACCGAGTCCTTCCTGATCGCCGGCCTCGGTTTTGATGAAAGGAAATACCATTATACTGGCGGTACGATAATGATATGGCAGATTTTCAGAACTGACAGCTCCGACAAATGTTGTGTGATCGTCTATCTCCAGCAATTTCGCCAGCTCCATAAGCGGTGTTTTTTCCGGTCCATCCCCAATGATAACCAGTTTTAAGCTCCGATTATTTTTCAAATTCTCACGAAAAGCCTGCAATAAATATTTAACTCCTTTTTTCTCAACCAGTCTGCCGATAAACATAATTGTATTTTTGTTTCTGATCGCGTTTTCATCAGGAACAAATACTGTTGTCAAATCCACACCCATAGGCGCAACGTGTATTTTATCCTCCGGAATTCCAAGCTGCCGGAGATAATCCGCCATACTGTGACTGACCACACAAACCGCTGCACACCTGCTCAGTACCCATAACTTGCAGAGACGAATAATTGATCCTTGCAATGCATACAGGTCTCCCCCATGCGAGATGCAAATAACCGGTATGGATTTTCTGGCAAGTAACATTGCCAGTATAGCGACAAAACCCTGCGGTATAAGCCAATGGGCATGAATGGCATCAAAGCGTTCTTTCCTTAACAGAACAAGCAGGTGAATTAATTGGGATAGTATAAAAAGAGGCACCAGCAGCATGCGCAACCGATCTTCTTTTATTTTCGCGAGAATACCGCCTGCATATGCCAATGTTTGATACTTTTCCAGGAAATACCTGAATCTGATAATCTCAACATTGCCCATCAGTTCCTTTCGTTTCGCTCCCATGCAATGGGGCGCAAGGACTTTGATGTTATGGCTGTCTGATAATCGTTGGCATAATTGGTATACAAACCCAGGTTCGGTATCGTCTTGCCAGCGGGGAAAGGTTGATGTCAGCACAAGAATATTTGTCTCCCGCCGTTCCGAAAATTGGCCATTCACCATGGAGTTAATCCTTTACGGAAACTACCCTGTACCGGTATGGAATGTAACTGATATCCGGAAATATCCTGGCTGCCAAATACCCGGCCAGGTTAACCACCGGTATCAGGAATGGTATGAATACGGCTAATACCAGCAAAGGATGTTTGTTACCGATGCACCAGACTAGAGTCTTCGATAAAGCCAGGTTGGTCAATATGGCCCACGACTCACCAATGTTGCCATCTTCATGCAACTCAGTAATAGTCAGCCTGTGTTTTGACAGCAACCGTTCCAGGCCGTAACGAGTCCAACGTTGAAAATCCAGTGGCACATCATGCAGAGGATATAAAAAAGGAACCTGTATTATAATTTTTCCCTGCGGTTTCAGCACCCGACATATCTCCGCCATGCATAACTCCGGATCCGGCAGATGCTCCAATACATCCAGCAGCAAAACTGTGCCGACGGATTCTTCTGCGAATGGCAGTGCCTGTGCATCAGCGTAGACGTCCGGTACCGTTTCATACCACTCTGAAGCCGTGTCGTTGTAGTCCAGGCCGATGTAATTTGCTTTATCCCTTACATATTGACTCGCAGCCTTATCCGCACAACCTATATCCAGCACCAGGTCATCCGTGTCCAGCAATAAGCGAGTGAGCGTTGCCTCACCATTTCGGTTTATCAACCATTGCGGATGCAATGGGGTATGTCGCAGCGGTCGTATCAATTTTTTGATATCTTTTATCTTCACTGCGGATTGTATTATTTCTTTTTATCAAGATAGATCAGGAATGTGATTTGCTCGGATATCAAACCTATCAGGAATACAATCACTGCGGTAATAAACAGCAAAATCCCCATATTGGTGAACCGCCCATCGGAAAGATATGTATAGAGATAATATCCAAGGCCAGTGGCAAATATAGCCAAGCTTGCCGGGAAAAATATTTTTAATGGAGAATACAGGACGGCAATACGAAAAATAATCAGAAAAAACCTGATTCCATCTTTAAAAATGTTTATATGACTTTTCCCGGCATCCTTTTTGACATCGATAGACAGATATTTAACGGAATATCCGGCTCTGAAAAAAGCCATGGTAATGGTTGTAGGCGCGGAAAACCCGTTAGGGAGAATACTGAGAAAATCAAGAAACTTGGCAGCTCGTACCGCTCTGAATCCGGACGTCAAATCAATTATCCTGTGTCCGGTCACCCAACTGGCAAGAATATTATAAAACTTATTACCCAGATACCGGAGTATGCTGCTGTTGGAATTTTTACCACGGCTGCCCACAACCATGTCATAACCTTCTTCCAGACCATTCAACAAACCGGCGATATCCTCAGCTTGATGCTGTCCGTCAGCATCCATGAAAATAAATATTTCGCCTTGCGCCGCTCTGGCGCCCGCCTTGATAGCAGCGCCATTACCAAGACTGTTTGGCCGCCGTATATAGGTAAAACCCGGAACATTGCACAGGGAAGGCGTGCTGTCCTCAGAACCATCATCCACAACGACGATTTCTGTTTCGGGAAACAAGGTCTTTATCCGCGGCAGTAATACCGCGAGAGATTTCGCTTCATTGCGCGCAGGTAGTATGATGCTGATGTCGGTCATAGGACTGTGTCTGCTGATTTTTTGGTCACTTAAATTCCAGGGACTCTATCATTCTGCCATATCCCCACTGCAATCTGTAATCTTCCCGGATGCGCTCCAGCAATTGCTGTTTTCCGGCCTGCGCCTGCCCTTTTTCCCCCATACGGTACAACAGTTGTACTTCACTCAGTTTACGTGGAATGGTAAATTCTTTCTGCAAAGATAGCCGGATAAACATCAACCCATTGTTAGTATCTCCTGCATATAACGCCAGAGCGGACAAATACTCATAAAGATAGGCACTATCATTACTGAATTCAGGGTTATCGTTCAAGCGTTTGATTAAGGCGATTAATCGCGCTGTATCCACATTCGTACACAATCCCTTCAGAACATTCAACACTATCTGATCCAGCATGACGGCTGTCCGTAATTTATCCGCCTGCGCACGGCCAGCACTTTCCATATATTCCATCCACTCCGCATCGGCTATGGTACTACGCAGCCTGCATCCTCTTATATTCAGCCTGTTTAAATAATGATAAATATGGCTCGGGGCCAGGTTGATCAGTCTGGTTATCGTGGTTTCGGCATTTTCGATGTCATCATTAACCAGATAGAATTGCAGCAAATCCTGCATGGCACGCTCCGAGTGTGGATGCCGCCTGGCCCATTCGACAGCCTGTATACCGGGTTTTGACCACAGTTCTATTTCCACAATAGTCACCGCGATTACCAGCAAGCAATATACACCGGCGGCCATGTAAACCAGCCATTTCCGTTGCAGAAAATCCGCGGCCCTGGTCCCCAACCAGGCTACTAAAAAAAACAGTCCGAATGACGGCAGGTAATTCCGGTGCTCAAAATAAAGCTCCAGGTTGAGATAGGTTGACTCGAGCAGATGTCCACCCAAAAACCATAATACCGAGAAGCTGAAGACGGGGTATGTTTGTCTTTTTTTCAGCGCCAGCCAGAGCAGGCAAAAGATGAACAGAGCCGAGATTAATGTTACCGGTGGTGACCACAGGCTGGACGAAGTGGGGAAATCGTCGTGATAGAGGCCGAATGCTGCAGGGCGGGGTGCGACTATATTTTGCATATACTGCGTTACCACCACCAGTTCTGTCAGTACTTTCTGCCCCATACTGTAATCCTGTGACTGATAAGAACTCGCCACACTGCTGAAGTTAACGGCAAGATAGATGGCCAGGACCAACATCGGCAATCCTAAAAACAACCATTTCCACACCGCCAGATATTTATTAACGCCGGATTTTGCAAGTAACGTCCCTTCGATGATCAACAGATATAAAGGCAGCAAGATGCCGTTTTCCTTGGCCAGAATTGCCAGTACCGTGCAGACAATCACAACCATGCTCATAAACAACAATCGGCGCCAGTCATGATCAGAAGCAGACTGCAACCGGAAGTGGAGATAACCGACAACCCCGAGCAAGGTAAACAGCGTGGATACCTGTGTCATCCGCTGCACGACATAGAGCGTGGTACTGATCTGTATGGGATGCAGCAACCAGAGCAAAGTGACAATGACAGACCACAGGAATCGACGGTTGTGCTCCCTGGTTACCAGTCCGGCAAGCAGGTTGCACAGTAAATAAACCAGCACACCGTTAAGCAGGTGCAGGCAAATATTTACGAATTTAAATGCCGCGGGATTGGATGGCCACTGCTCGTACTGGAACGCGAATGTTAATAACGACAGCGGCCGGCCGGAAGGACCGGCGAAGCCGGAGCCGAACACATATGCCCCATACCCATATTCCTTGACCTGATCCAGATTCTGCAGATTGTAAAAATCATCCAGCAGAAAACGGCTGCCCAGGCCGGGTAAATAGATAAGCGTAGCAAGCAACAACAACAACGGGAGGACAGTTGTTTTCAGGATAGAGCGGATATCGGGTGCTGCAGAATTCATTTGTCACAGCATACTTAACCCGAAAAATATTTCCATCCCGAATATGAATTACCCTTTGGCAACGGGACAATAAAAAAGGCCGCTGACGCGGCCTTTTTCGGTACTTATTAACTGAGATTATTTGCAAGCACCTGGTAACAACGAGCCTACTATATCTGTCGAACCAGCAGCAACACCGGATGCACCGCAAGCCCATGACTGCCCATTGTCATTGGACACCATCGCGAAATGGCTGCCCTGGATCTTGTTATTAACGCCAATTGTATTCATGGTCGCGATTATCGTAACGGTAATCGGAGCACCACCACCACCACCAGCAGAAATGTTGATTGTTTGTACATATTTGCCCACAGACGTTCCACCTATCGTCGTCACATATAGAGGCGCAACACCATTGTCAGAGATATACTCGGTGATCGGGGTTTTCAGACCGGACGACAGACTCATGGCTTCTGATACCTGAGCCCGGGCCGTATAGTCGCCATAAGCAGGTATTGCGACAGCAGCCAGAATACCGATGATAGCGACCACGATCATCAATTCAATCAATGTAAAACCTTGTTGCAATTTAGTCATGTAATTTCTCCAAAAGATTATTTAAAAAAACCTGTAACACCAACCAACATCAAATTACTGTATTCACGGAGCTGTGGTGGTGTCGCCAATACTTCAAAGCAGCTATGATGCCAACCGCCCGAATAAAGAAAGTCAGTAAATAGAAGAAACATATATCTACTTGTTATTTATACATAAATATACAGGTAAAATAAATCTGGACGAATCTTTAAAAATTATTGATTTAGCCTGGGTTCCTTCTGAAAGTGTCAGATTATGACGAATATTGTCACTTCATTTAGTTTGTTGCTGTTTCATATATTTATCCAGTTCCAGCATCCGAGTATAGGCCGGATTCTTCGGGTCCGGCCATTCCTGAAGTGAAAGTTTAAAATATTGCATGGCATTTACTGAATCACCCTTGCGCTGCAGCATGATGGCTTTGATCAGGGAGTAGTTTGCAGAATCCTCAACCAACATTGCCTCATCACGTAAACGTTCAGCTTTGGCTAACAATGATGAAATAAAATCAAAATCGGGATTCGGATACGACAACAGGATATTGGCGGCTGTAATCAGGCCATAATAACCCCGACACACTCTCAACAATTCCGCCGCATGTTCCCTGGGATGATCAAAATAATACAAATGAATGGCAATACGGCAGTTGTCGGCTATCAGGAGTTTGTGATACATGATTTCCCACGAATCATAAAATTTATCCATGGCCAGCAGATTTTCGAAAAATTCCTTAACCAGGGAGTTTTCCACCACCACTCTCTGACCTTTCTGCAAGGACCTGTCCACCCTGTGATAAATACCAAAGTCGCGGACACCATATAAATCCGGAATACTGGCAATAAAATATATCGGCCGTTGCTGGGATTCGATGAACTCACTCATTATTTTATGGTTGGAATCCTTATCATTTATAATCGGGTCTACCAGGCGGTTTTTAAACACCAATCCCACAACACTATAAATTGTTACATCGGGCCTCACCTTTTCTATCAGGTTAAAATACCCCAGTGTGCCGACATCCAGATCACCGACAGCGAAAAATATTGCATCTTTTTCCAGGGTATTCAGTATTGTCATTGCATAGCTCTCTCCCAACTTGTCATTGGCCCGATAGTTATAGGGAATATTTGTCATGAGTCCCGTGATCAAAAGTACACCGGTGAATACCATATTGATCGTTTGTTGCGATGAATGGATCCTGAAGTTACTCATTATGAATACGGCTGCTTCCCGAACACCCAGAACCGTCCATAGCGCCAGGATCGAGTAGGAGACCAGCGGGTATACCTTGAAAATATTCTGATAAAGAGGCGAAAAGTAAAACCCCAGCATCATGGCTAAAAGTACGGTACTGCCGAGATATGCCAATACCAGCCCGATACAGATGTTTTTCCGCCAGTGATACCACTGTCGCACGAAGCCAACCAGGGCCAGCACCCCGCCCAGTGGCCCGAATTGCCGCCCACTTTCCTGCATGGCATACACCACGTACTGTAACTTGTCGGCATAATTTGCGCCTATCTGGTGATCTGCCGCTGCATAGCCCTGCCTGCTGATCATGTACCAGACATCCTGCCAGGAATCCAGGGGCCCGTAAAAACTGATCGCCGTATCCATTTGTGACCGCACCACCATCCAGACGTAGGGACACAAGCCCAGAACCAGAAAAATCAACCCTTTTGGAGTATTTCGTACTATCGATCTGATTTTCGGCCAGAGCACGGCCAGCACTGAAGGGGTTGAAAGTATCAGTAAGGGCCAATGGTTGCATAAACCGAGGCCATAGATAAAGAACATCAAGGGCAGGAACTTGCCGGATGTTTTTCCCTCGTTCCTGACGTAATGGATCGCGCCCCAAAGTAATACCAGATAGATGCATGTATTAAGGGTATAAACCTCGGCAATTATCGCCTGCGACCAGTAGGTTTTCGAAACGCCCAGACACAGAGCAACAGCGATGGCCAGGGTTCTGTTATTGAATAACCCCAGGGCAATGTAATATAAAACGATGCAGCTTACTGCCCCAAAAAAACCACTCAAGGCATGCACCCTGAAAGCAACGCTGCCGATAGGGATTTGGGTGGCCAGATGACCAAGCCAGGTGAATAAAGGGTACCCAGGAGAATGGGCAACGCCATTGAAATACGCTGCCAAGATGAACATACCATCGTCTTCCAGGACGACGGTTCGGGGAGCGCTAACTAGATAGATAACATAAACCGCAAAAAATATTAATGCACAGACAAACCATTCGTGGCTTGATTTTTTCCGGTTTAAGGAGATTGGCGTAGATGGAATTTCCTGCATTGCATTATCTTACTCAATCATTCCGATCATTTTTTCATCATCCGTGATGATTCCATCAGGTAATATTCCGGCTGATTTCCATCCCTGGATGATGCTCCCATCATTGACGGTGTAGGCCATTACCTTTATGCCATGCTCATGGGCGGTATGTATTAATTCACTGTTCACAACGGAATAGTGTGCATAAACCCAGTCAAGCTTCATTTGCGCTATAAATTCCAGGTCTTCCGGGGTAAGTTTTTTTGTATATTCCGTATCAAACCCCACCTGGCAATTACAACCATTCTTAATCGAACTCGCAAGATATTCATGAAAACTGTCAACGATGAAACGCTGTTTGTCCGGCTGTGTGGAGAGTATGCGCACCACTTCCCGGCTCAGATAAGCTAAATGCTTGATGTGTTCCTGGGGCTTTATCTCAATCAGCATGTTTATCTTGCCGGAGTATTTCTCCACTGCCTGTTCCAGGGTCAGTACGTCCGAATACGCGGGAATGGACCTTAATTCCTGCAGGGATAGATCGAGTATGAGTTTTTGTTCGCTACCGACGACGATAGTGGGATCATGCAGCAGAACCAGTTCGCCATCACTGGTAAGCTGCACATCAACTTCAACCCAATTGAATGCCGAGGTCAAGATAGCGTCGAGTGCGGCAGCAGAGTTTTCCATGCCGGCTTCGCTCTCACCATTGATATTACCGCGGTGGGAGATAATGAGGGGTTGCGCCAACCCCTGGATACTCTTGAACTTCCTGTTATCAGACCGGATTGCGTAACGATTTTTTTGTAACAGGTAATAGTGCACGGGAAATATCGTATCCACGTAGGACTTCGCCTGCTCGTATAACGTTGCATTCCCGCTATCGGTCCGTATGGCCCGGTTATCGCGATTTGCCAGCCGGTATTGCTTGCGTAACCGATCAAATACAACTTCCTTGTCATTAAACCACAAGTGCATGCGCTCCAGCGTATCACCACCGAATGCATACACCACCCGGTTCACGGGCCAAGACGCTTCCGGTTGCACCAGGCTGACACCCAGATTGCAACTGTGTGATTCCAGTCCCAGCAAATCCATAATAGTTGCCGGTATGTCGTGCGAGCCAGCCACGCGATCCGAATACGATCGGTATTGTTTCAGTTCCTCGGCAGTCAAGCCCGCGATGATCAACGGCACATCAAACCGCATTTCATAATTTTCCGTGATATTCCCCTCATTCACTATATGCGGCGCGTGATCGCCAGTGATCACCAGGATCGCATTGTCCCCATGCAACCGGTACCAGTCATAAAACTCCCCCAGCTGCTGATCAAGATACATATACGATTCCACCAGATCATGCACCACACCTTCGTCATCCGGATAACGAAGCTGCCAATTGTTCGGCAGTGTATAAGGATCGTGTGTACTTAGTGTAAATAGCGTTGCCAGAAATTTTTCACCAGGCTGGTGTTTCTCCGTAAGCCAGTCTGCGAGCTTTTTAAACATAACACTGTCATCGTACCCCCAGCCATAAACAGGTAGATTACCAGCCGGATCGTATTCGACGATTTCCTTGAAGCCCATGTCATTCAAATAAATTCTTTGCCGTTCGAAAGAAAGATCGCCGCCATGAAAATAAACCGTATCGTAACCCTGCCTGTTCAACTGTTCGGGAAAGCCGGTCAGGGTGATAGCAGGGTCATTCCATAAATAATTATTGAATGGATTTCCGGGCAGGCCGCTAAAAATAGCGGGAAGTGAAGTCACACTCTTTGTTCCCGGCGAGAAGAAATTCCGGAATTCAAGATTCTCGCCAGCTATCCTTTGCAGGTTGGGCATAATACCATTACCGCGGTATTTCCCGTACATCTCCTCCCGACTGATTCCTTCCAGTATCAGCAAAATGACACTCCTGCCATTCCCTTGATTACCGATGGATGAGCGCACAGCACAAATCGGATAATCGGGGTTGAGTAATGGCTCGTTCGGTGATTTGCCCTGTAGTTGTCTGAATACTTTAAAATGATCCCCGGTCAGCTGGAACTC
>JAENIZ010000071.1 GCA_016844485.1 Gammaproteobacteria bacterium
TCACTCATAATGATGGGCTGACCCCATTGTCGTTGGGTTTCACCCGGCCATTTATTGGTTGCATCAAGACCCAGTTTCGAACCAAGTCCGGCGACAGGACTGGCAAAATCCAGATAATCGATGGGCGTATTTTCAAGGATTATTGAATCACGCGCAGGATCGACCCGTGTAGAAATTGCCCATATAACATCCTTCCAGTCACGAACATTGATATCATCATCGGTCACTATCACAAATTTTGTATATGTGAATTGGCGTAGATAAGACCATACGCCAAGCATGATGCGTCTGGCATGGCCCGGATAATGTTTTTTGATGCTTACCACAGCGAGACGATAGGAGCAGGCCTCCGGCGGCAGATAAAAATCGACTATCTCCGGGAACTGTTTCTGCAAAATGGGGATGAAGACCTCATTGAGAGACATGGCTATAACCGAAGGTTCGTCAAAGGGCGAACGGCCCATATAGGTACTGTGGTAAATTGGATTACTGCGGTGAGTCATGCGTTCTATGGTGAACACCGGGAATTTCCCCTGACTGTTGTAATAACCGGTATGATCGCCAAACGGTCCTTCTAACGCTTCCTCTCCCGGTTCGATATAACCTTCCAGTACAAACTCCGCTGTGGCAGGCGCCTGCAGTGGAACGGTGTGGCAACGGACGACCTCACTTCGTGCGCCTCGCAGCAGACCGGCAAACTGGTATTCGGACAGTGTATCCGGGATTGGTGTTACGGCCGCAAGCAATGTGGCCGGATCAGCGCCAATGGCAACAGCGACGGGAAAACGCTGTCCGGGGTTGGCCTCCTGCCATTCCCTAAAATCAATCGCGCCACCCCGATGCGCCAACCAGCGCATGATGACCTTGTTTCGTGAAATGACCTGTTGTCGATAGATACCGATATTTTGTCTCGACTTGTATGGCCCTTTGGTAATAACCAAACCCCACGTGATGAGTGGACCCGCATCACCGGGCCAACACGTCTGTATGGGTAGTGTTGCCAAATCGATATCCTCCGCTTCAATGATATTTTCATGGCACGGGGCAGCATGCACTTCACGAGGTTTCATATGGATTAATTTTCTGAAGGCCGGTAGTCTTTCAATTGCCTCACTGATCTTGTTTGGCCATCCGGGTTCCTTGAGAAAGGCCAATACGCGACCGACTTCACGAAGATCTTCAATTGATTCTTGACCGATTGCTGCCGCAACACGCTGTACCGTACCGAATAAATTGCCAAGGAGGGGGATACCTTTGTCTGCGGGATTCTCAAACAGCAGGACCGGTCCGGCATTACGCAAAGTACGTTGGCAGATTTCGGTTATTTCAAGATGTGTATCGACCCTGTCTGAAATACGTTTGAGTTCGCCCTGTTTCTCCAAACTGATTAAATAATCCCGGAGATCTTTATATGCCATGTTACTAATACACCTCTTTGATCTATAATCAACGACAGGAAAAATAAGCGTCTGATATCGTTGTTAAATAATTTTTAATAAACTTTCTATGTATATTTTTATGTTGCCATTACGCCTGATGCCGGATTCCGTGCATGCCAAATTGTTTGCGATGGCATTCAATCACATGTTGCGCGGACAGACCCTTCCCTCTCGTCTTAAAGAACTGGATGGCAAATCCATCATGCTGCATATCACCGATGTACCGTGTAAATTTCATTTCCGGCTTCAGAATGGGCAATTTTATGCAATACATCAAGCCAGTGGTGATGTCACCATTAGTGGAGAATTGAATGGATTCTGGCAACTTGCTACTCGCCAACAGGACCCGGATACATTGTTCTTCAAACGAGAGCTGAATATTGAAGGTGACACGGAAACAGGCGTTCATATTAAAAATCTGCTCGATTCTCTGGATTATGATTGGGATGCCCACTTTGATGCTGTTCTGTTTCCTCCTCTGGCAAAAAGGGTAAAACAGATCCTGCACATAGCTCGTTGTTACACTCCGAAAAAACTGCTCCGCCACTTTACAATACCGGATATTCAACCAAGAGAGCACAAACATTAGTTTTTCTTGGCTCCATCTTCTTATCTGATCTCCAGTGCTTGAGGCTGGTATTCAAACATCAGCCGGAATCCTGTCTCTGATTATTCTGGATCCGGGTCATACCTGCCTGACCATACCAGTAGCCATCACAGCAGCCATAAGGTTGATATGGCACGAGTAGCTCTGTTGTCATTTCAGGCTGCAAGCGTCCCTCCAGAACATCACGAACGGCAGCAATAATCTCTGTCATCCCTTCTGCCTGAGGCGCGATACGAATAACATCGACACCAAGTTTTACAAGTTCGCCAAGATGGGTAACGAGATTGTGGACAACTGCTGACTGAACCTGGATCCCGTTCAGGATCAGAAAGGGTTTTTCATCCTGTGTATATAAGGTCAAGCCGTCCGGATAATCCCGGCAGACGAAGTCGCAGTTGTCCTTGGGCCTGTTATGAGCGCGGGCACTGAAACAGCGGGCAGAAAAAGCCAGTGGCAATCTTCCGTATGCAAACAGCTCGGACTCCAACCCTGGGGGGCGGTTCCCTAGCAATTCAGTAACAATTTCTCTGCCAAGTTCAACCGGGATAACCCAGCGTTTT
This sequence comes from Gammaproteobacteria bacterium, assembly GCA_016844485.1. GTDB lineage: Bacteria > Pseudomonadota > Gammaproteobacteria > Eutrophobiales > Eutrophobiaceae > JAENIZ01. Next base: position 2,607 of record JAENIZ010000071.1, read on the forward strand.
GCACCCATTTCATGCAGAAGCATCAGGGTTTCGTTGTTATAGACATTGATGTGTGGCCCTAACACGAAATGACCGCGCCCTGCCAGTAACTGCACCGCGGCAACGTCATTCGCCTCAACCATATAAATTCCGTTGGTGATAATCTTTTGCAGGCTGGCGAGCTCCGATTCCGCTTCAAGCAGGGCGAGTGTGGACAGGATAACCTCCTTGCCGGCGGCGGTTAATTGTTTAGCGATAGCCAGCCAGTCGGCAAGCTGCAGTTCCCGGCGTTTGGAACATACCGTCTCACCCAGATAGACGATGTCCACTGCTGAATCTGGCAGTCGATCATAGAAAGCAAAGACTTTTTTTCTCTCCCAGTAATACTGAATTGGACCGATGCTAATCTTCATTGCCAGGAACGATGATAGGCGCCGAGGGTATTACAACTTCCCTCTGACAACAGCTTGAGTTGTGCTATCCAGTCAATGCTCGGGACAAAATTTTCCGGATCAGCAAAACAGGCATCCAATGCCGCACGTAGTGTACGTGCCACCAGTGAGACATAGGCCGTACTGCGTTGCCGCCCTTCGACTTTGATCGCCGTCACACCAGATTTCACAAGATCGGGCAGAATCTCCAGCACGTTTAGACTGGTAGGTTCCTCAATGGCATGAAACACGTGGCGATTGACCCGGAATCGACCTTTACAGAGAGTGGGGTAACCGGCAATCTCTTCGGTTTTATGGCAGTTGATCAAAATACCGTTGAGATATGACTCACGTCCTGATGGTGTCTCCACCCAGCGTACGGCGTGGGCGGGGGAGCACACGCCAGCACTATTGGGAGAATCTCCCGTGACAAATGAAGATAATGCGCATCTCCCTTCCACCATGACGCACAGGCTACCGTAACCAAAGACTTCCACTTCGACAGTTGTTTTATTAATGAGATGTTGCACCTGCGCCAGGGACAATACACGCGGCAACACAACCCGCCGGATACCGAACTGTTCATGATAAAAGGTAATTGCATACCGGTTGGTGGCGGAGCCCTGAACCGACAGATGGAGACGCAGACTGGGATAGGTGCGTGAGGCATAGCGCATGAGTCCTATGTCGGCCAGGATCAAGGCATCAACACCAATGTCGACGGCTGTATCCACGGTGTGGACAAATTCCTTCCATCGCGCAGGAACGGGATAAGTGTTGATCGCCAGAAAGAGACGTTTGCCGTTTTTTTTGACGTACTCTAGACCTTTAAGGACCTCAGCTGGACTGAAATTGAGGCCGGGGAAGTTACGGGCATTAGAATCACCCCGGAAACCGATATAAACTGCATCAGCACCATTATCAATCGCAGCTCGCAGAGCAGGAAGGTTGCCCGCCGGGCAGACCAGTTCTATTTTTCTGTTCAGTGCTGACATAGGTGGTCACAACCAGCATATATCCCCTGGTATGTACTTCTGCACTCGAGTTCCGCCTTAATCGCATTCAGCACCTGCCACTTCTTTCCACACCACAATGGAGCCAGCAGCAGATTGGCCGAGGCCGTGCCTGTCAGCCGGTGAAAGACCACTTCAGGTGGGGTCATCTCGATGAGATCACAGACTGTGGTGATGTAATCTGCAAATTCGAGAGGCATGTACTCACCGCGGCGCCATTCATTTGCTAACCGGGTGCCTCTCACCACATGCAGGGGGTGAATTTTTAATCCCTCTACACCATGGTCAAGAACACGGTGGAGGGTCGTGCAGGCATGTGATCTGTCCTCACCGGGCAGTCCGATCATCAGATGAGTACACACCTTGAGCCCGCGGCTGCGTGCCTGCAGTACGGCCTGATGATACTCAGCATATCCATGGCCACGGTTTACCCGTTCCAGGGTATGATCAAAACTGGATTGCAGGCCGAGTTCCAGCCACACCTCGTAGCCTTTATCCCGATACCCGGCAAGCAGGTCCAGCACTTCACACGGCACACAATCAGGACGGGTTCCCACTGACAGGCCAATGACATCCTTATCTACTAGCGCCTGATCATAGATTGACCGGAGATACTCCGGATCGGCGTAGGTATTGGTATAGGGACTAAATGAGGCATTGTTGCAGAAACTGCAGCCGCCGCGTCCCTTGCTGCCGTCCCGGTTGGGGCAGGTAAAGGCCGCGTCTATGGCGATCTTGTGGATGCGTTCGCCATAGCGGGCGAGCATGTCCTGGCCGAACGTGTGTACAAAGTGCGCCAGGGTCGAAGTAGCGGCTGTTGAACAGTTTTCCTTTATTAAGGGCGTGACAAGCAATTTTATCCTGTCAGGTTTCTGTCCCTTATACTCGATACGTTTTGTCTGCGCGTGCGTGATCAAGGTCATTTGGCGGGTAGTTCGCCCACTTATCAGCATAGTACTTGTCCCGCTTGTCTCCATCAGACTGTCTGTTGAAAGTAAGAAAGATATTCCGCCTGCTCCTGTCGCTGGTGTTTGCCGGCGATCCATGAGGCACGTAACAATCAAAAAAGATAACATCACCGGGGTCAGCTTCCAGCAGCATATACTCATCTTCTGGCTGGTAAGGTGGATCCTCTTCTGTCAAAGGCTGCCACTCCTCGCTCATGAGTTTCCTTTCATAATTACCAGACTTCATGAAGCTCAACGCGGCGTTTTCCTTTCTGTTCTCATCCACAACAATGCCCATAGAGATGTAAAAATCACCATACGCGTTCCAGCCTGCCGCCTGATCCTGGTGCAGCTTGTCCGGCCGGCAACCAGGCAGTTTGTAATTGATCTTTTCTTTGAAGAGTACGGGAGGTTCACCAAACAAATCCATCAGGCAATCGATGGTTTTTTGTGAAAGCAGTAGCTTGGTCATCTCGGGATTATGGTCCCCCAATACATGTTCGACTCGGATTAGGATATTCTCCTCGTTAAGCGTACTCTTTTCGTAGTATTTAGCTTCCTCCCCTTTTTTAGGTATCTTGTCGTGCAGCTCATCCAGCCACTCGGAGACTTTTTTCATCACTTCTTCATCAAAAAAGCCCTTCATCACAATAAATCCCTTATCATTGAACTCTTTTTTCTGCTCTTCATTTAGAATCATTTTAAATATCCTCCTCCAGTTTTATGCGTACCCCTGTTATCTGATGAGATCGGGAGGACAAGACTATATTCAATGGCGTAAAGAGTATTTGATATCGATCAAGTAAATTGGCTTTATTCGTATGTTAGCATTGTTATGAGAGCATCAATTCGTTTGTTCAGACATGGCGCCCATCCTCAGGTTTCTGATCAATGGGGCCATAATATGCTTAGCTGGTTATTCAGTTCACGAATCGATATTAGGCATCAACATTACGCAACTTTAACCAAGCATGATCATAGTGCGTCAGCTGGCGTCTGCTGGTCTCTGCTAATACAGAATCGCCAAGGTGGAAATGAGACTGGAGCTTCCTCAACTTGTCGCGGATGTTAGCGTGAAGCCTTCATCCGCGATCATGTGGAACACAGATAAGTCAGTTTTCAGCAGGGGCTGAATCTTGTGGTTTAAGTGGAGCGAGACCCGCTCTCCGTAGCATGATAGCCGCTGCAGGAGAACATCAAGGTAATGCAACTGTTTTTCAGAACACTCGTCAATACGTAGTAATAAAGTAATCGCGGTTCCACGCAGAAGCCTTTCGATTCGGTGCACGGCATGCGTGAAAAACCGTTGGTCCACGGTGCCTCGCAGCGTAACCACGAGACGCGCGGCTGTCTCCGTAAGTCTTACTGAGACGTCCAGGTCACCCCTGCGCAGGCAGGCTGCGTAGGTTCGACGCATCAATGCTATGGTGGCTTGGGCCATACGCCGCTCACGGGCGGAGTCGACCCCGAAGTACCGTTTGATGTAGTCGCGCATGGCCAGCCCAGTGATCCAATCCGAGACCACCTGCGGCCAGACGCGCGAGCTACACCCGGCCACGGTGCGCACAAACCACCACAGGCGCATGGGCCCCCCGGGAAAGACGCCACAGGCGAGAAACTTTGCCAATATTTCCAGGCGTTGCCGGAGGGGGTACTCGCCTTGATAGACAGGATTCGTGAGATAACAGGTCTTGTTGCGAATGCGGCGGGCAATGTCGCAATCACATGCCAGGCGCCGGTACAAGGCCTTGTAGGCCTGCACCATGGTGTCATAATCCATGCGCTTAGGCAGGAAGTTTGTGCCCGGTTTGGTGTTGTCCGCACATTCCGCGCCCTCGATAAGGCGTCCCTCATGCTTCAGGCGCTCGTAAAGCGGTGTCCGGGGCAGTGCGGTCAATAACCCGATCATGGCTACCTGGATCCCCGAGGCCTTAATAAAGTGGTATTGCCGGTCGAAGGCCTCCAAGGTATCGTTGTCAAACCCGACGATGAAGCCCGCGAACACATCGATTCCGTAGCCATAGATCTTATGCACGGCAGCAAGAATATCCTGGCGGGTGTTTTGGATTTTGTTGATCTCCCTCAGACTCGCTGCATCTGGCGATTCAATGCCGATGAATATCCAGCTAAACCTCGCCTCCCGGAACAGCCGCAGCAGCTCTGCGTCCTCAGCCAGGTTCAAGGAGGCCTGAGTTCCGAACCGGATCACGTACCCATGCTGTTGCTGGTAATCTGCCAGGTATCGGAGCAGTTCCTTCGCCTTTCGCTTGTTGCCAATCAGGTTATCATCGACAAAAAACACATTATGTACACCGAGGGAACGGAGGTGATCCAGCTCTTGTCCGATCTGCGCTAGATTTTTGGTACGCGGCCGACGACCGAACATCACGATAATGTCACAAAAATCGCAACGGTATGGGCAACCCCGGGAAAACTGTATACTTGCCGTGGCGTACCGATCCAACTTCAAGAGGTCAAAGCGCGGCGGCGGCGAGTCAACCAGATCCACGATGCCCATCTCCCGGTATAACCGACGTGCCACACTCTGTTCAAAGTCGCGGCAGAACCGGGGCCAAGTGTACTCAGCCTCACCTGTCACCACTGTATCCGCCAATTCATGGTAGCGCTCCGGACATAGTGATGCGTAGCTGCCACCTGCAATAACATAGTAGCCACGCCCGTGGTAGTAATTAAGCAGTTCGCGCTGACGCCTGAACTGGACGGCCATACCACAAACGCCAATTAAGTCAGCCTGCGGATATAAAGGAACGGTATCAATGTTTTCGTCAATGATTTGTACTTGCCAATTGGGCGGGCACAAAGCCGCTAGAGTGGCAAGACCCAAGGGTGGGTTTAGAGTCAGCTTTCCCGGTAATATTTTTTCCAGCGCCCAGCGGAAACTCCAGAAGCTTTCCGGGAACCGCGGGTTAATAAGTAATAAACGGAACATCTCCCATGCTCAAATAAGTAGCGAACGGGTTCACTGAAACTTGCCGTGTATTTAATTCCGGAGTAATTGCTTCATTATTTATTTTGACGGTCAGGCGCGAGATTCGCCTGTTCCCGGAATACCGGCGCAAAGCCTTTATTATCTTCGCAAGCATGGCTCATGCATGATATGAATCTAGACGCGGAACACGTATTCCTTTCCAAGGATGCGATCGATATCCGGCGGGAAGTTTTTGTATTTGTCAGCATAATAACGTTCCAGATGATCACCTTCAGACAGGCGATTATAGGTTGCAAAATATAAACGCCGGGTTTTATCCGTCATATTCGGTTCAGAGGCGTGCGGTACATAACAATCAAAAAATGCAAGATCACCCGGACGGGTTGGATAATGCACAAAATCCATGCCAGCCATATCTTCATCGGTTAACGGTTCCCACTCCCTGAACAGTCCCTTATTATGGTGGCCAGCAACGAGTTGCAGACAGCCATTCTCAATGGTTGCCTCATCAATACATACCATTACATTGATAAAATATGTTGCATAATCCTCCCAGCCTGCCTGCGAATCCTGATGTGGCTTGAAACCATCACCTCCGGGCATTTTAAAGTTGATCTTCTCTTTAAACAGGATGGCTTTTTCTCCCAGGATCTGTCCAACAGGTATTTTTAATACCTTACTGAGTTCTGCGAATCCTGTGTGAAACGGTGAGATGTTCTCTATCCGGTTAATCAGTTTTGCATCAGGATCGAGTCTGCTTTTTTCATGATAAACCCAGTGCTTGCCGCTTTCTTCAGGGAGTGATGCAAGTTCATTCGCCCATGTTTCGATCCGTTGCATTTCTTTCACAGAAAATGCATTTCGAACCACCACAAAACCATCACGATGGAAATCATCCGTTTTTTTCTTGTCAAGTGCAGGTATTGATAACATGGTTAATTATATAAATCTGATGAAAATGAAATTGTCAAATTTATATCAAAAATGTTTATTGCATTAATTGATCTATATCAATTAGACAGCATTAAAAAACACGAGCGCTCAGACATTAGCTGCACGGATACCGGATAATATAACTCTTAGGTATTAATTACGTATTACGGGTCAAATCAATCATCAGACAAGTTTTGAGAAAGTTCCTGCAGGTTGTCCTGAACGAAAGTATTTATCGAAAACCATACAGACATTTCGTATTAACAAACGTCCATGTGGAGAAACCGTAATACTTTCCACATCAAGATCCAATAACCCGTGCTTTTCCATTTCTTTCAGCGATATTAATTCATCATAAAAATAATCTTCAAAATTGATGCCATAGCGTTCTTCAATATCTGAATATTTAATGTGAAAATGACAAATTAACTGAATGATTACATCCCGTCTTAACAGATCATCATTGTCAAGCTTGATTCCACGGAAAACCGGGATCTTGTTATTATTAATGCAATATTCATACTCATCTATAGAACGAACATTTTGTGCATAACAATGGCCTATGCGGCTAATGGCAGTAATACCCATTCCTATGATGTCACACCCTCCATGCGTCGAATATCCCTGAAAATTACGATGCAGACTGCCGTTTCGTTGTGCAATAGCAAGTTCATCGTCCGATTTTGCAAAATGATCCATCCCTATATAAACATAACCCTGTTGTATCAAGTAGCTGATAGTATGTTGAAGTATTTCAAGCTTGACATCTGCGCCAGGCAGTGACTGTTCATCAATATTCTGCTGTGATTTGAATATTTGTGGCAGATGAGCATAGTTATAAACAGCAATCCGATCGGGATTCAATTCAACAATGATATTTAATGTCTCACAAAACCCTTTGACAGTTTGTTTCGGCAGCCCATATATCAAATCTATATTGATTGAGTGATATCCTGCCCGACGGGCTGAGTGTATTACACTGCGGGTCTCATCCAGTGTCTGCACTCTGTTAACTGCCTCTTGTACATCAGGATTAAAATCCTGCACACCAACACTCATACGATTGAAACCAATCTCCCTGAGTATGACTATAGTATCTTCACCCGTCTCTCGAGGATCGATTTCAACAGAATAATCTCCACAATCATCATCCCTCAATGTAAAATGTTCACGCGTAACAGCCATCAAATCACGCATCTGTGAATGATTGATGAATGTAGGTGTTCCACCTCCCCAGTGAAGTTGTTCAACAACCCTGTCATGATCAAAAAGCTGCCCTTGTAATGCGATTTCCCTGTGCAAAGTTGAAAGATAAGACACGGCTCGTTGACGATTTTTAGTGATGATTTTGTTACAGGCACAGTAAAAACATACACGACTGCAAAACGGAAGATGGAAATATAATGATAATGGAGATGGAATAAAATCTTCATTCGTCCGTTGTGCCATATTGGCATAATGAACATCATTAAATCCATCATGGAAGTTGACTGCTGTCGGATATGATGTATATCGCGGCCCTGATTGCGCATACCGGGCAATAAGGTCTTTATCAAACAAAACGGGATCGACCATCGGTAAAATGCCTAATTTTGATTATTTTTTATCAAAAACAAGCTGGTCACAACATGATCTAGATCAACAAGTTTGTAATTTCACTGATTATTCACGCTGATTTTTGTTAATCCTGTAAACAGGTAAAATCCGCGAAGAATCAATACAATGATCAATCCACATATAGTGGCCGCGAATCTTGCCAATAGCGGAACTTATTGTTTTCACAGTGGCAAACCTGTACCTCCAGATTAATCACCTGAGTGTCACTATTATTGTTCCAAATCAATAATCATAGAGAAGAAATAATGTATTTTAATTTTGTATTTATTACATATTAAATTGGGGTACACGATGTTGCAGACCTAATTCGAACCATCGAACTGGATGATGGTTGAAGTGTAATCACAGAAATTCCTGGTGTATAGGTAAACGCCACCACACAGTCATTAAAATCATCTAACATCCCCCGATTT